>DATKRH010000035.1:0-70624 GCA_035532295.1 Streptosporangiaceae bacterium | reverse complement strand
CGGCGGACGGGGGCGGCGCTGGCCGCGGGGGTGATTGACCTGGGGCGGGCGCGGCTGATCGCGGAGGCGGCGGGGCCGCTGGATGATGACGGCGCGCGGGCGGTGGAGGACCTGGTGCTGGGCGGGGCGGGGGCGCTGACGTCGGGGCAGCTGCGGGTGGCGTTACACCACCACACCCCACACCTACCCCGCCTAACCCACCCCGCCAGAGGGCAGAACCACAGCCAGCAGCCAGCAGCACGCCACGGCCGCCGGCACCCGAGCACCCGGACGAGACGGCACCACCAGGCACCCGGCTAGCCACGCCCGGCCCGCCGGCCCCCACCAGGACAGCGGCCCGCGAAACTCTCGGCAACACCCGCCGCCGCCGCGACGGCCTGGACCATGGGCATGAGCCAGACGACGCCGCCGCGATTCCCCCCAGCCAGCGACACTCCAGCGAAATCCCGCGCACCTGCGTGACCAGGCGACCCACCGACCCGCCCCGGACACGACCGCCCGCCCCTGGGACCCAGACCCCAGCTCCCGCGCCAGGAACACCCACGCGATCCCAGCACAGAACACCAGCAGCACCCCGGACAGCACCCACCGCCTATCCAGCCGCCCGCACCCAGGTCACGCAGCCGGCGGCAAGCCATGCCCGGCATGGCGAACGCGGCAGCCTCGCCCTACGCTCGGGTGAGTGGCGACAGTAACGAACGGCAGGGTTCCCGGCGGCGTGCGCGCCCTCGACGAGGGTGACCTTCCCGCCTGCGTGGAGCTCGCCCGTGATCGCGGCTGGCCGCCCGGTCAAGACGCGTGGCGGCTGCTGCTGGAGATCGGCGAGGGCCTCGGCATCGATGACCCGGACGGCGGCCTGGCCGGGGCGGTGGTCGTGACCCGCTTCGAGCCGGACCTGGCGGCGATCGGCATGCTCCTGGTGGCTGCCCGGCACGGTCGGCGCGGCCTGGGGCGCGCGCTGATGGAGAGCGCGCTGGCCCGCGCAGCGGACCGGGTGGTGTACCTGTACGCCACCCCGCTGGGCAGGCCGCTGTACGAGCAACTGGACTTCCACGTCGCCGACGGCGTCGTCAAGCACGTGGGGACTTACCGGCCGGACGCCCCGGTCACCGGGCTGGCGGTGCGCTCCCCCGGCCCGGCCGACCGCGGCGCGGTGCTGCGACTGGACCGGGCCGTCTTCGGCGCGGACCGGTCGGCGCTGCTGGCCGCGCTGGGCGCCGCAGCGGACCAGGTCGTCGTCGCGGAGGACCACCGCGGCCTGGCCGGCCACGCGGCGGCCTGGCGCACCGACGGGGTCCTCACCATCGGGCCCGTCGTCGCCCGCGACGACGTCACGGCCCGGGCGCTGATTCAGTCGCTGGCCGCCGGGCAGGCGGGAACGGTGCGCCTAGACCTGCCCGCGCGGAGCGCGAGCCTGTCAGGCTGGGCCAGTGCGCGGGGCCTGGCGCCCGCGACCGCGACCGCGACCCCGACCCCGCTCATGGTGTACCGCGGCCGTGCGCTGCCCGGCGCGCGGGACCGGCTGTACGCGCCGACGACGCTGGCGCTTGGGTTAGGCGGGTGGGGCCTTCTCCCGGACGGGCAGGTGGCGCCGGAGGAACTCCTCGGCGCGCTGCCAGGCCCGCGCCGCCGGCTGCGGCGTGTAGAACATGGGGGCCTTCCGGTTGTGAAAGGCGTGTCCCGCGTCCTCCTCGACGTGGATCTCGACGTTCGGGCGGCCTGCGGCCGCCCGTTCCACCGCGGCGACCTGATCACGGGGGATGTACGGGTCGCTACCGCCGAAGTGGAACTGCAGCGGGCTGGTGATCCGCTCCAGGACGCCCAGGTTGCCCGGCACCTCCGAGCCATAGAACGACAGGACGGCATCCAGCGCGCTCTGCCCGGCCAGGAAGTAGGCGAACGAGCCGCCGAGGCAAAACCCGATGACGCCAACGCCGCCGTCCACCTCGGGCAGCACGCGCAGATGTTCGAGCGCGGCTGCCGCGTCGGCCAGGCCCAGCTCGGCGTCGAACGCAGATGCCAGCGCCAGCGACTCGGTGAGGCCTTCGTTGGTGTGCTCGGCCTGGTAATTGCGCTGGAGGCGCCAGAACAGGTCCGGTGCGGCGACCACGTAGCCGAGCGCGGCCAGGTCCTCGGCGACGGCCCGGATGTAGTCACTGACACCGTAGATCTCCTGGATCAGCAGCAGCCCGGGCCCCGTGCCGCCCGCGGGCAGCCAGATGGTCAGGTCGAACGGCCCATCGGGCGTCTGGACCGACTCAACGCGGGACAACGACATGACTGCCTCCTGTGATTGTGCGGCGTCCCGCATCCCCCGCATCCCCCGCATCCTAGCTCGGCCCTCCCGGGGAATACCGGCTAGTCACCCGGGCCTGACTAGGCGCAGGCCTGACCAGGCGCGGGCCTGACGTCCTCGAGCCGGTCGACGCGAGCCAGGTCCGGGAAGATGCGGCTCCAGCCCAGCGCGATCGCGACGGTGATAGCCCCGCCGCCCACGACGGCGGGCACGGCGCCGACGAGGAAGGCCGCCAGCCCTGACTCGAACGCGCCGAGCTGGTTAGAGGCGCCGACGAACACCATCTCGACCGCCGCGACCCGGCCGCGCAGGCGATCCGGCGTGGCCAGCGCCACGGTGGTGGACCGGATGTTCATGCTGAACAGGTCGACGAAGCCGCTCGCTGCGAGGGCGAGCAGGGAAATCAGGAAGACCCGGGAGAGCCCGAAGACGACCATGCTCGCGCCGTAGAGCCCGACGACGATGAGCAGGGTACGGCCGGCCCGGCGAGCCAGCGGGCGGCGGGTGATGACCGCTGCGGCAAGCAGCGCGCCCACGGCCGGCGCGGCGCGCAGGACGCCGAGCCCGGTCGGCCCGGTATGCAGGATGGAGCGAGCAAACACCGGCAGCAACGCGACCGCCCCGCCGAACAGGACGGCGAGCAGGTCCAGCGCGATCGCGCCGAGCAGGATCTGGGTGCGCCCGACGAACCGCAGTCCCTCCAGCACGCTCTCCAGCCCCGGGGCCGCCCCCGGGGCCGCCGCCGGGGCCGCCGCCGGGGCCGTGGCGTCAGGCGCCGCGTCCGCGGTCGGCCGGGCGCGCATGGCCAGGACGGCCAGCGCGGCGAGCAGGCACATGCCCGCGGCCAGCAGGTACACCAGCACCGGCGAGATGCCGTAGAGCAGGCCGCCGGCCGCCGGGCCGAGCACCTGGGCGGACTGCGCCGCGATGGACCGCAGCGTCATGGCGCTGGGCAGCACGCGGGCGGGAACGAGCGTCGGGACCATCGACCGGGCCGCCGGATTGCCGAGCGCCACCGTCGCCCCCGACCCCGCCGCCAGGGCCAGGTACGGGACGACCGAGGTGTCCCCCGAGCTGCTGAGGATGGCCAGGCCGACCCCGACCGCGGCGCCGACGCCGAGCGCGGCGATGAACACCAGCCGCCGGGGCAGCCGGTCGGCCAGGTGCCCGGTCGGCAAGGCCAGGACGAACAGCGGGATGAACTCGGCCAGCCCGATCCAGCCAAGATCCAGCGCGCTGCGATGCTGGGCGTAGACTTCCCAGCCGATGGCCACCTCGAGCATCTGCAAGCCGATGCCCATCCCGAGCAGCGCCAGCCACCACAGCCGGAAATCGCGCACGCGGAGCGCGGGGCGCAGGTGCTTCACGCGCGCGAGCGGGGGGAAATCATGAGCGATGAACCGCCTGCGACCTGTGCCGCGTAATGTCCGGGATGGCGAGCACCGGCAGCTTATCGCCACGACCCTGCGGCGGAGCGGTTCGGCGTTCAGGCGCGCGCTGCTGGACGAGCACTTCGAGGAATGGCAGCCATTGCGGGCGCTGGCGCGCCCGCCACGCGGCTGGCGGCGGACGCACTCGGCCGCGACCTCGTCTACCTGCTTGTACCGCGTCGGCCGCTGACCACAGTCGTACGCGACCGGGCGCGGGAGCTTGCGCACTGGCAGGTGGCCGCAGCGGAACAGACTATGAGCCTGGAGGACCAGGCCACCGGCCGAGCCAGCCGACGCTACCCGGCTCACGGAGGCCGAGCGCCAGCGCCTGCTCCTTCCCGCGCTGACCAGGGCTGAGCTGAACCGCGCAGAAGCGGAGAACATCATCGCCGCGCGCTTGGCTCACAGATGAGAGTGCGGCGTCGCTACGCCCTGACCGGAATGGTGACGGTTCTGTCATCAGCCACATTCCGATTGACCACTTCACGGACCTGGCATAACCTCACATTACTAATAGGAAAGTTTCCTATTAGTATGGTCTCCTTACCCCCTCAGGAGGATCCATGCCCCCATTCCCGCTTCAACGGCCGCGCCGCGTGGCGTGGCCGGGTTCGCGCAGCAGGACGGCGACCGCCGCCACGGCCGCCGTCGCGACCGTGCTGCTGGCCGGCAGCATGACCACCGCCATGCTGGCCTCCGCGGCGTCGGCCGCCACGGCCGCTGCCAGCGCCGCCGCCCTCTCGGTCAACTGGTATGAGTCGGCGCCGTACTACAGCACCCTGGACTCCAGCGCCCCGGACGTCGGCCAGGTCATGGCCGCGACCGGGCAGAAGGCCTTCGACATGGCCTTCATCCTGTCCGGCGGCGGCTCGTGCTCCCCGTCCTGGGACGGCACGGACCCGGTGTCGTCGGATACCCAGGTGGGGAGCGTCATCAACGAGGTCCGCGCGAACGGCGGGGACGTCATCGTCTCGATCGGCGGCTACAACGGCACGAAGCTCGGCCAGGTCTGCGGCTCCGCCTCCGCCACGGCGGCCGCTTACCAGCAGGTGATCACCAAGTACGGCCTGCACGCGTTCGACTTCGACCTGGAGGAGCCGGAGATCGAGAACTCGACGGCCATCGCCAACGAGCTCGGCGCCGCGCAGATCCTCCAGCAGGAGGATCCCGGCCTGTTCGTCTCGGTCACGATGCCGTCAACGACGAGCGGGGCGAACTACTTCGGCGGGCTGCTGCTCGACGAGGCCAGGAGCCTGGGCTTCACCCCGGACGACTACACGATCATGCCGTTCGACGGCGGTTTCAGCGGCGGCTCCTCGCAGGTCACCGCGCTGCAGGACTTCAACTCCCAGCTGATGAGCACGTTCGGCTGGTCCAGTTCCGAGGCCTACTCCCATGAGGGCTTCTCCGGGATGAACGGCCGGACCGACTCCGCCGAGTACTTCTTCCAGAGCGACTTCCAGACGGTGCTGGACTTCGCCGAGAGCAACGGGATGAGCCGGTTCACGTTCTGGTCGCTCAACCGGGACCGGGAATGCAATCCGGTCGACAACAACGGCTCGCTGTCCAGCGAGTGCAGCAGCGTCAGCCAGAACCCTTACGACTTCACCTCTTATACGGTCGCGTTCGCGAACAGCACCTCGACCACGACCCCGCCGACCCCGACGCCCACCCCCACGCCGACGCCCCCCACCCCGACCCCGACCCCGACCCCGACGCCGACGCCGACGCCCAGTCCGTCTCCGACGGGCAGCGGCGGAAGCTGCGCCGCGGCGTGGGTGTCGAACAACGCCTACGTCTCGGGCAACGTCGCGTCCTACAACGGCGACAACTGGACAGCCAACCAGTGGAACTACAACGAGGTCCCCGGCGGCGCCTCGGGCGCCTGGAACAACGACGGGCCCTGCTAGCCGGCACGCGCGGCTAGCCGGCACGCGCTGCTAGCCGGCAGGCCCTGCTAGCCGGCACGCGCTGCTAATCGTGCGCCGGGCGGCCGCCCGCCAGGCCGCCCGGCGCACCCATCTGACCCGGCCAGAGCGGGCCGCCCGGCGTTATCGCCTCTTGACGAGCCGGCGAGCACCCCGCTTAAATGTCTAAAGAACAGTCCTTTAGACCAAATGATCTTGGGGGTTGCGTGCCCACTGGCTTCGCGTCCGCCGACTTTGAAGCGGTTGGCTACGCGTCGGGCAGCTTCGAGGCGGTCGACCACGCCATCGAAACCGGGGCTGACGCCGCTTTCTCCTTCCTGGAGAGGCTAGTCGCGGCGCCGAGCACCGTGGGCCAGGAGGCGCGGGCGCAAGAGATCGTCGCCGACGAACTGGCCCGGCTCGGCTTCGATGTGGCCGCCGTCCCGGTGCCGCCCGACACCGCCGCCGCGACACCGGGCGGGGTCGCGCAGGGGTCATATGCCGGGCGCCATGATGTGCTCGGCCGGCTGCATCCCGGCACCGGGCCGTCGCTCCTGCTGAACGGGCACGTGGACGTGGTCCCGGCCGAGACCGCGGCGTGGTCCCGCGATCCCTTCACGCCCCGCACGGCCGATGGCTGGATGACCGGCCGCGGCACGGGCGACATGAAGGGCGGCTTCGCGATGGGCTTGCTCGCCATCGAGGCGCTGCAAGCGGCCATGCCGGACTCGCTGACCGGCGAGCTGTCGTTTCTCAGCGTGATCGAGGAGGAGTGCACCGGTAACGGCACGCTCGCCGCCTGCCAGGCTGGCGTCCTCGGCGATGCCGTCGTGCTGCTGGAGCCCACCGACCTGGACCTGCTGCTCGGCGGCGTCGGGGTCCTGTGGGTGGACATCGGCATCGATGGCGTTCCCGCGCACGCCGAGGCGGCTGACCGGGCGGTGAACCCCGTGCGTTACGTGCCGATGATCCTCCAGGCGCTGGCCGAGTTCGGGGCGGAGATGACCGCTGCCGCCGACGACCCGGCGTTCAGCGAGATAGCGAGCCCCTACAACGTGAACGTGGGGACGGTCGCCGCCGGTGACTGGCCGTCCAGCGTGCCGAGCCGGGCCCGGCTGGGCGTCCGGATCGGCTTCCCGCGCGACCGGACCCCGGAGGAGATCTTCGAGCGGGTCCGCGCCGCGGTGCTGGCCGCCGCCGCCACCGATCCCTGGCTCGCGGAGCATCCGCCATCCGTCCGGCAGGCCGGGTACCGGGCCGAGGGTTACCTGCTGGCCGCCGGGCATCCGCTGGCCGAGGCGTTGTCGGACGCGCACGAATGGGCGCACGGCGCCTCCCCCCGCCGGCGGGTCCTCGGCTCCACCACCGACGCGAGGTACTACCTCAACCAGTTCGGCCGGCCAGCGCTGGCCTACGGCCCGCGGGCCGTCAACATTCACGCCGCTGACGAGGCGGTAGAGCTGGCCAGCATCGTGGACGGGGCCCGCACCCTGGCCCGTTTCATCGCCAGGTACTTCGCCGCGGGCGGGCTGCCCGGCGAGCCGGACGTGGTCCGGCGAGATACCGGCAGCAGCGATCAGCAGGCCGGCGAATGACCGGCCCAGTGCCGGCGGCGGACGACCCGTTCGGCCCGCTGCTGGCCCCGCTGACGCTGCGGACGGCGGGCGAGCGGATCGCCGAGCGGTTCGTGACCGCGATCGCGCTCGGCGAGTTCGTCCCCGGTCAGCAGCTGCCGTCCGAGCGCGAGCTCGCGACGACGCTGGAGGTCAGCCGCACGACCGTCCGCGAGGCGCTGCAGCGGCTGCACGCCGCGGGTTATGTCACCACCCGGCGCGGCCGGGGCGGTGGCACGTTCGTGCAGACCGGGCAGGGCGACCAGGCCGACGAGATGATCCGCCGCACGCTGCTGCCGGCCTGGTCGGAGCTCAGCGAGGTGCTGGACTTCCGGCAGCTCGTCGAGCAGCAGATCGCCCGGACGGCGGCGGAGCGGCGCGACGCTCGCGACATCGAGGCGATCCGGGCGGCGGTGGCCGCCTACGACCGGGCGGCCGACCGGGAGGAGTCCCGGCTGGCGGACGGCGCCGTCCACCAGGCCATCGCGCAGGCGGCGCATAACGGCCGTCTCCTCGAGCTCAGCGCCAGGATCCGGCGCGAGGTGAGCTTCGGGTTCGACGCCGAGCCCTACTCCGCGGAGGCCCGCCGCCGCGCCGTTCGTCAGCACCCCGACCTGGCCGATGCGGTCATCGCCGGGGATCCCGCTACCGCCGCCAGCGTGGCGGCGCAGCACTTCTCCCTGACCGAGGACCTGCTCAGGGAGCTGCACGCGCGTATCCGGCTTCGGACCGACGGAGACCTCCATGCCCGTAGCCACGATTAACGGCATCGACATCCATTACAAGCTCGAAGGCAACGGGGACGAGACGATCGTCCTCATCAACGGCCTGGCTGACGACCTGGAGACCTGGGCGTTCCAGATGGACGACTTCCTGGCCGCCGGCTACCGGGTGCTCCGGCTCGACAACCGGGGCATCGGCGCCAGCTCCAAGCCCGCGGGCCCGTACTCCTCCCGGATGCTCGCCGACGACGCCAAGGCGCTGGTCGACTTCCTGGGCATCACCGACTTCCACCTGATGGGCGTGTCCATGGGCGGGATGATCGCCCAGGAGTACGCCCTGGCCTACGGGTCGGACCTGCGCTCGGCGACCTTCGGCTGCACCTACGCCGCGCCGGGCCCGTTCTGCTCGCGGATGTTCGCGATGTGGGGCGACCTGGCCCCCGTGCTCGGCGTGCCGTTCCTCATGCGCGACGTGACGCTCTGGGCGTTCACCGTCCCGTTCTTCGAACAGCGGGGCGACGAGCTCGCCGAGTTCGAGGAGGCCATGCGTTACCTGGACATGCCCGTGCACGCCTACCTCGCCCAGCTCGCCGTCATCCAGCAGCACGACACCACCGCCCGGCTCGGCCAGATCACCACGCCCACCCTGGTGCTGGCCGGCGAGCAGGACATTCTCATCCCGGTCTCGCTGTCCCGGCGCCTGCATCAGGGCATAGCCGGGTCGGAGTTCGCGACCACGCCGGGCGGGCATGCCTGCCTGTGGGAGCACCCTGCCGAGTTCAACCAGGCATTTCTCGCATTCCTCCAGCGGCACGGAAGGGGATAGCCATGGCTGCTCCCGAGAGCTCCCCCGCAGGCCTGCGGCGCGGGCAGCTAGGGCTGTTCGGCGTCATCATGCCCGGGCTGGCGCAGATCGCTCCCGCCTTCAACCTGTTCTTCACCACCGGCGTCATGGTCTCGCTCGCGGGCGCCTCGGCCCCGCTGATCTTCCTGATCAGCATGGTCGGGATGGGCGCGACGGCGAGCAGCCTGGCCCAGTTCGCCGGGGTCTACCCGAGCGCCGGCTCGTTCATCACCTACATCACCCGCGCGATCGGGACCAGGGTCGCCGTCGCGATCGGCGTGATCACGCTGCTCGGCTACATCATCGCCTTCGGCGGCATCTACATCTTCGTCGGCAGCTACATCGTCCAGAATGTGCTGGGCGACCCGCATATCTGGGGCATCACCTCGATCGTCACGATCGTGTACGGCATCCTGGTCGTGGCGCCGGTGGTCGTGGGACTGAAGTTCGGCGTCCGGATCACCGTCGTGCTGTACGTGTTCGAGGTGGTGCTGCTGCTCGCGCTCAGCCTCACCATCTTGTTCCGGGGCGGGGCCACCGGGCTGTCGACCACGCCGTTCCACTGGCCCGGCGGGTCCAAGGACGTCCTGCTGGCCTTCAGCCTCGCGGTGCTGGCCTTCGGCGGATTCGAGGCCGCCGCGCCGCTGGCCGAGGAGACCCGCGATCCGCGCCGCACGGTCCCGCTCGCGGTGCTCGGCGCGGTGGTCGTCAGCGGCGTCATCTACGTCGTTGGCTCGTATGCACTGGTCACCGCGTTCGGCGTCGGTCACGCCGGGGCGCTGGCGGCCGACGCCAACCCGTTCCACACGGCCGCCAAGGTCTTCCTGCCGTTCGTGGCGCCGCTGATCACCTGGGTCTTCCTGTCCAGCGTGACCAGCTCCTACGTGGCGGCCAACACCCAGACGTCGCGGGTGATCTTCGCCGGCGCTCGCGGCGGCCTCTGGAGCGCTGCCCTGGCCAGCGTGTCCCCGCGGTTCCGGACGCCGGCCTGGGCGGCGGTCGCGTTCGTGGCGCCGAGCATCCTGATCGGCGTGGTGTCCACCGCGTTCACCGACCCGGTGACGGCGTCGGGGTTCCTGGGCACCTACGGGATCCTCGGGCTCATCATCATGTACCTGGTCGCGAACCTCGCCCTCATCGTCGAATGGGCGAAGTTCCGCCGCAACGGGATCCATAAGAACGTGTGGCTGTGGGTGGTCACTCCGGTCATCGGCATCATCGTCCTGGCGATACCGGTCTACGGCGATTTGCGCCCTGGCCAGCCCAGTCCGTATAACATCCTGCCCTGGCTCACACTCGGCCTGATCGCGGTCGGCGTCATCTACGCCCTGGCGCTGGGCGTCTTCCGCCCGCGGGCGCTGGCGAATGCGCCCGCGCTGCTGGAAGGCGACGAGAGCCTGGCCACCGACCCGCTGCCGGTCGGCTCAGCTGGAGACTGAGCCGGGGGCACGCTAGACGGCAGGCCCCCCGCCGGGACTGGGCTGGCGAGGGGCCTGCCCTTCTGTTCCGGCTTGTCACTGTTCCGGCTTGCCTGAGCGCGATCCCTACCACCTACCGCGGTGCTCGGGCACGAGCAAGATCAGCGGCAGGGCACACAGCAGGATCGCGGCGAAGACGAGGAAAACGTGGGCCTGCGCCATCCCCGGGTCAGCGCTCCGCGCCGCTATGGCCGCGGTGATGGAGACCGCGGTGATCGATCCCGACTGCCGGAACATGCCGCGCAGCCCGGCGACCGCGGCGGCCTGGTCCGGCGCTAGCTGCAGCGTCGCGTTGTTGGCGGCCGGGGTGGAGACGCCCATGCCCACGCCGCAGACCCCCGCCGCCAGCGCCATCCAGCCGTATGCCGATACGCCGGGCGGGCTGGCGGCGATGGCGAGCAGGCCTACCGCGGTGAGGGTGAACCCCACCAGGATCGGCCACCGGTAGCCCGTCCGGCGCAGCAGGAACACGGCCAGTCCGGCCGTCGCGATCATTCCGGCCGCGCGGGCGGTCAGCAGCGTTCCGGCGGCGAGCGTCGCCAGCCCGTAGCGCTCCTGCGCATAGAGGGGCACCAGCGCGGCGAAGCCGAGCGCCGCGCTGCCGAACAGGAAGTTGAGCAGGTTCATGACGCCAAAGCCATGACCGGCCAGGAACCGGACGGAGACGAATGGCGCCGGGGCCCTGGCGCAGTGCCGGACGAACAGGATCAGCGCGACGGCGGCCGCGCACTCCGGGACCAGGAATGCGGGGTCCGCGGGCGAACTGGCGCCGCTGCCGAGATAAGCGATCCCGAACATGGCCGACAGCAGCGTCGCGCCGAGCAGGAGGATGCCGCTGATATCGAGGCGCTGGCCCCGGTTCCGGGCGCTGGCCGGGATGAACACCGCGCCCAGCGTGACCAGGGCGATCCCGATGGGGACGTTGACCAGGAAGATCCCTCGCCAGGACCAGTACGTCACGAATACCCCGCCCAGCACCGGGCCGATGATCCCGCCGATCGGGAAGATGCTGGCGAACAGCCCCACCGCGCGGTCCCGGTTCGGGCCGAATATCTGGGCCACGATGCCCGTGGCCGACGGCATGAAGGCGCCTCCGCCGATCGCCTGGCAAGCCCGCAGCACGATGAGCAGGTAGATGTCATTGGCGAAGCCGCAGCACAGCGAGGCCGTCGTAAACAGCACGGCCGCCCCGAGGAAAATCCGCTTCCGCCCGTACTGATCGCCTATCTTCCCCGCCAGCGGCATGACCAGGATCTGCCCCAGCGCGTAGATGGTGATCGTCCAGCTACTCCAGTTGACCTGAGCGTGCAGGTCGTGCTGGAGTGCGGGAAGCGCTGTCGCCACAATGGTCTGGTCAACGGAGGCCATCAGCAGAGCCAGAGACACAATGGCGAACACGACGAACCGCCCGGGCACTGGCGCCGCGGCGGCGGGGGACTGCGCTCCGCGACCGGCATTAGCAAGCCCCTGTTCCGCCGCCACGCCTCGACACTACACTGCTTGCCGACAGGCAACTACCCTGAACTGCCTGCTCAGCGACGAAGGAGAAGCCATGGATGAGGACGGCGTCATCCGGCTGCGCCGGGTCATCAGCAAGCTCGCCCGCCAGCTCAACGCCTCCTCGACGGACGCGGGCCTCACCCCCTCCCAGGCATCCGTGCTCGGCCTCATCGTGGTGCGCGGCCCGCTGAGCCTGGGTGAGCTCGCAGACCTGGAAGGGCTGAACCCGACGATGCTGTCGCGGGTCGTCAGCAAGCTGCAGGCGATGGGCCTGATCGACCGGATTCCGGACCCGGCGGACCTGCGCAGCGCGTCGGTGGCGGCCACGCAGGAGGGCCGGCAGATCGATCGGCGGGTCAAGACTCAGCGCGCCGCGGCCGTGTCCCAGTGCATGGAGCAGCTGACGACACAGCACGAGTCGGTGCTCACCGAGGCGCTGCCAGCCCTGGAGGAACTCGCCGAGGCGCTGCGCCGCTTCAGCCATTCCGGCCAGCAGATCGGCGACTTCCTCGTCGACCCTCAGGTGCCCTGGTAGCTGCGCGCTACCTCCCGCAGGTGCGCGTGCATCCCCCGCGTCGTCGCGCCGGCGTTAGCAGGCAGCCATTCCTTGCGCAGCATCGCCAGTGAGGTGTAGTTGGTGTCGCAGACGTTGGCCAGGGGAGCCTGCACCGCCTGGGTGATGAACTGGTAGGCGTCCAGCAGGGACAGGCCGGTATCCGCCGCGACCCACTGGACCAGGTCGAGCTGGGCGATCCGGAAGGCGTCCTCCAGCGGCCTGGCCGACCCGGTCGACATGATGTGGGTATCGGATTCCAGCCGCGGCCACGGGGTCGGCACGCCCTTGAGCAGGTCCACGACCAGCACCGTGTTCATGGCGCACTCGACCGCGACCCCGCAGGTCTCGCCCTCGCCCTGGCGGGCGTGCCCGTCGCCGACCGACAGCAGCGCGCCCTCGACGTTGACGCCCAGGTAGCAGGTGACGCCCGCGCGCATCTCGGGGGTGTCCATGTTGCCGCCGAACGCGTCGGGCACCAGGGCCGAGCGCACCTCCAGGTTGGCGGGCGCCACGCCGACGGTGCCGTGCATCGGGTTCATCGGCAGTTCGGCGGTGAAGTCGCTGTCGCGCGCCGAGAACTGGCACGTTCCCCGCGCCCGGTCCAGCTCCCAGATCCACACCACCTCGGGCAGCGGATCCTGCAGGGTCGCGGTCAGGCGGGTGGAGGTCAGCGCCCCGAACAGCGGCACGGTCGTGGACGCCGCCCAGTCCCGGGCTGGCTCCAGCGAGATGAAGTGCACGGCCAGGGTGTCCCCCGGCTCGGCCCCCTCCACATAGAACGGGCCCGTCTGCGGGTTCAGGAACGGGAACTGGCAGACCTGCGAGACGAGGTCGCCGACGCCGCGAACCCGGCCGGCGAAGCAGTCCTCCGTCCACAGCTCCAGGATCGTGCCCGGCGTGATCCGGGCGACCGGCGGGACACCGCCGAACGTCCACGCGTACTGGCTGGCCTCGGGCCGGAACGACAGGACCTGCGGATCACTCATCTTGGCCTCCACGCCGCTGACTGCCTGAATTCTGCCCGCCTCGGGCCTCTCCACCACGGGCGGCCCCGCCGCGGGCCGCCCCGGCAGCACGGGCGGCTCGCTGCATCGGCACGGTGCGCCGCGTGGCCCAGCGAGGCGGGCCGACCGCCGAGTCCCGCACCTGCAGAGCCATGGGCTCCCGGATCAGGACGTCGGCCGCGGGCTCGCCCTCGATCCGCGCGATCAGCGCGTCCACCGCCGCCTGGCCCAGCTCGGCTAGCGGCATGCACACGCTGGTGATCGGGACCTCGAGGAAGGCGAGGCACTCGTCCTCGTCGAAGCTGACGACCGACATCTCGCCTGGCACCTGCACGCCGGCCCCGCGCAACCCGCCGAGCAGGCCGAACAGCTGGTTGATGCTGCCGACCCCGCACGCGGTCGGCCGCGGGTCCCGGCTCAGCACCCGCTGGGCCGCCTCCCAGCCGCCGTCCTCGGTGGCCGCGGCGTGCCGGACGGTCAGGCTGATCCCGCGGGCCGCGCACAGCCGGCGGGCGGCGCTCACCCGCCGGTACACGGTGTCCACCTCTAGCGGCCCGTCGATCAGCGCGATGCTGCGATGGCCGAGCCCGGCCAGGTGCTCGACGAATAGCCGCATCGCGCCGCCCTCGTCCATCACCACGTCGTTACCCCGGTCGGGGCCCCGGCGGTTCACGTAGACATGCGGGATCGACTGCACCCCCGGCTGATGCTCGGGCACCCGAAGCGCGGTGGCCAGCAGCAGGCCGTCGACGCGGCTCTCTTCGACCAGGTAACGGTAGTCGGCCGGCGGCCGCGGGTCGTCGGTCGGCTCTTCCATGATCATGACTACGTAACCGCGCTCGCGGGCCCGCTGCAGCGCGCCGCTTTGCAGCCGCACCCAGATGGGGTTGCGCAGCAGCGGGATCACCAGGGCGAAGGCCCCGGTCCGGCGCCGCTTGAGCGCCCTGGCCAGGGCGTTGGGCCGGTAACCCTGGGCGCGGGCGGTGCTGAGGATCCGCTGGTAGGTCTCCGGCCGGATCGACAGCGCCGGATCGCCGTTGAGCACCCGCGACACCGTCGAGACGTGCACCCCGGCGGCCTGCGCGATGTCCACGAGCCGGGACGCCCGGCGCTGCCCGCCCCGCGACGGCCCGGCCGCGGGGCCATCGTGACCGGGCACTTTCGCCTCCGTCGTATCCGCCTCCGTCGTATCTGGCCCCGTCCCGCCCGGCCCCGTCCCGCCCGGCCCTGTCACGCCCGGCCCTGTCACGCCCGGCCCTGTCACGCCCGGCCCTGTCACGCCCGGCTCCGGCGCTGGCCGCCGCCGCCAGCTCCGGCGATCAGGCCGTGACGCCGCCGTCGGCCATCAGGACTGCTCCGTGCAGGTAGCTGGCGCCGTCGGAGGCCAGGTAGGCAACGCCGTCGGCGATCTCCTGCGCGGTGCCGATCCGGCGGGCCGGGATGGTAGACGCCCACCGCTCCAGTGCCTCCTCATCGCGTGTGATCCAGTCAGCCATCTCGGTATCTACCAGACCAGGGCACAGGCAGTTGACCCGCACCCCATCAGGTCCATGATCCACCGCCAGGCTCCGGGTCAGCTGCACCAGGCCGCCCTTAGACGCGCAGTAGGCCGCGCGCATCCGGCCGCCTCGCACTCCCGCCGTGGAGGCGACGTTCACGACGCAGCCGTCGCCCGCCGCGATCATCGCGGGCAGGAACTCCCGGCAGGTCAGGAACGGCCCCTTGAGGTTGGTGTCGATGAGCCGGTCCCATTCCGCCTCGCCCAGGTCGGGCACCCGCTGAATGCT
This sequence comes from Streptosporangiaceae bacterium, assembly GCA_035532295.1. GTDB lineage: Bacteria > Actinomycetota > Actinomycetes > Streptosporangiales > Streptosporangiaceae > DASUBV01. Next base: position 55,487 of record DATKRH010000035.1, on the reverse strand, counting down.
GAACACCCCGACGGCGTTCACCAGCAGCCACGGCTGGCCGAGCTCCGCGCGGATCTGCTCACCGGCGGCGCGCACCGATGCCCCGTCCCGCACGTCAACGCCGAAGCCGCGGGCACCGGGCAGGCCGGCGGCGACGCGCTCGGCGTCCGCACCCCGCAGGTCCAGGCAGGCGACCGTGAAGCCGTCCGCGGCGAGCCGGCGGCAGGTCGCCGAGCCGATCCCGCCCGCGGCGCCGGTGACGACCGCGATCCGGCCGCCGCTCACACCGCCTCCGCGACGGATCGGGTCAGCAGGATCGCCGCGCAGAAGGCGCGGTAGGTGGCCAGCAGGTCCTCGCCCTGGATGCGCAACTGCCGCGGGCCCGCCCGCTCGACGCCCCGGACCCAGGTGGCCGCCTCCGCGATGTCGGTCGTGCGCACGAACACCTCCAGTACCCCCGGATCCAGTGGCGGCGGGCTGGTGCCGGCCGCCGCGCTGACCGCGGCCTGCGCCTGGTCCCGGATCAGCGAGCAGGCGCGAGCCGGGTGCAGGCTATGCGCGGCGAGGCGGCTGACGTGCTCCTTGACGATGGCGCTGTGCACGCCGGGAATCAGCGCGGCGGTCTCCTCGCAGGCGCACCGGTCGCCGGTGACCAGCACCACCGGCACGCCGTAATGCGCGGCCACCAGGGCATTGATGCCGGCCTCGCCGGTCACCGTCCCGTTCAGCGTGACCTCGACCACGGCGCGCGGGTTATAGGTGTGCGACAGCCCGGCCGGCGCGCCGATAGAGCCGTGATAGGAGACGAACAGGACCGCGTCGAAGCTCTCGTCCAGGCCCTGCATCATGTACAGCGGCTTGTGGCTGCCGGAAATGTAGGACGCCTCGCCGGCCAGTTCGTCGGCCGGCAGGTTGCGCATCGTGGAGTGCGAGTCGTTGACGACGATCTGCGTCGCGCCGCCCTCGATGGCCCCTTCGATGGCCGCGTTGACCTCGGCCAGCAGCAGCCGCCGCCCGGCGGCCGCCTCCGGCCCGTCACCGACGCACTGTTCCCAGCCGACGACCCCGGCCGTGCCCTCCATGTCACTGGACAGGAAGATCTTCATGGCTTCCTTCTTTCCACGATCGCGTAACGGCTGGCGTCGGCCGTCAGGACGCTGTAGGTGGCGCCGTCCCTGGTGGCGGCCCCGCCATGGCGGCCGTCCGGGGTCAGGCACAGGGTCTGCAGAGCGAGTTGCGGCTCGTCGGGCAGGTCCAGGGTCTGGGTCAGCGCCTCGGCGCACGCGCCGGCCGGGTCGCTCCCGGCCGCCAGGGCGAGCAGTACCGCGCGGGCCGTGCCGCCGCGGATCGCCAGCTCGCCGCGGCCGGTACAGGCCGCCGCGCCGATCCGGTTATCGCAGTAGTTGCCCGCGCCGATCAGCGGCGAGTCACCCACCCGGCCGGGGTACTTCCAGGGATAACCGCTGGTGCTGACGCCGGCGGCCAGGTTGCCGGCGGAGTCCAGGGCCAGCACGTTCACCGTGCCCCAGGCCCCGTCGCGCAGGGCCGTCGACTGGATCGCCGCCAGGGCCTCGCGCGTGTAGCTCACGCCGCCGGGGACCGGCGCCTCGTGCGCCGGAGCCAGGCCGGAAGCGATCAGCCGCTCCTGCCAGATCTTGCGGGCCTCGCCGGTCAGGGTCTCGCCCCGCTCGATGCCCACTTCGTCGGCGAACCGCTCGGCACCGCGCCCCACCAGCAGCACATGCTGCGGGAGCAGGTCGCACACCGCGCGCGCGATGCTGATCGGGTGCGGGAACCCGGTGACGGCGGCGACCGCCCCGGCCCGGCGCGTGGCGCCGTCCATGATCGAGGCGTCGAGCTCCACTTCGCCGAGCAGGTTGGGCAGGCCGCCCACGCCGACGAAGTGGTCGGCCTCGTTAGACTCCACCAGCCGGATCGCCGCCTCGACGGCGTCCATGGCGGTGCCGCCCGCCCGGAGCAGGTCCATCCCAGCGCGCAGGCCCACCTCGCCGCGCTCGCTGGCGATTATCACTGGCTCGGCGATGGCTCCTCCTGCACCTTGCTCAGTCCCGCGGCCGTCCTGGCCGGGGCATCGAGCGGGAAGTGGCAGGCGGCGACGTGGGCCGGGCGGCCCGGGGCGGCGGTCAGCTCCGGGTCGTCGTGCGCACAGCGCTCCTGCGCGATCGGGCAGCGGGTGCGGAACCGGCAGCCCGCGGGGATCCGCAGCGGGCTGGGCGGGTCGCCCTGCACGGCCGGCGCCTCGTTATCGGCCAGGGCCGTCATCCGCGGGATCGCGGCGAGCAGCCCGCGCGTGTACGGATGGCGCGGCGCGGCGAACAGCTCCTCGGTCGGCGCGACCTCGATGATCCGGCCCAGGTACATGACCGCCGTCCGGTCGCACAGATGACGGACCACCGCCAGGTTGTGCGAGATGAGCAGCAGGGTGAGGCCGAGGCTGCCGCGCAGTTCCTGGAGCAGGTTCAAGATCGTGGCCTGCACGCTGACGTCCAGCGCAGACACCGGCTCGTCGGCCACCAGCAGCTCGGGCCGCAGCGCCAGGGCCCGCGCGATCGCGACCCGCTGGCGCTGGCCGCCGGAGAACTGGCGCGGATAGGCATGCAGCGCGTCATCGGTCAGGCCGACGAGGCCCAGCAGCTCCCGGCTGTAGGAGTCCACCTCGGCCCGCGGCACGATGCTGTGCACGCGCAGCAGTTCGCGCAGCATGCCTGCCACGGTGATCCGCGGATTGAGCGAGGAGTACGGGTCCTGGAAGACCATCTGGATCCGGCGCTGGTCGGCGCGCGAGCGCCGGCCAGACAGCACGCGCTCGCCGAGGCGGATCTCGCCCTTATCGAGGGGGACGAGCCCGGTCAGAGCACGGGCGAGCGTCGACTTGCCGGACCCGGACTCGCCGACCAGGGCCAGGGCCTCGCCGCGCTCGATCATCAGGTCGACTCCGTCGACGGCCCGCAGCACCCGCGTCTCGTGCCGCAGCCGGGCCGCGATCGAGCCGCCGATCGCGAAGCCGACCGACAGGTCGGTCGCGGTCAGCAGCGGCCCGGTGTCCGGGGACGGGGCGGCGGTCATCGGGCTGCCTCCTGCGCCTCAAGTGACTCCGCGCAGCGCTCGTGATGCAGGCACGCGGTGGCCCGCCCGCCAGGGAGCAGCCGGAGGGGCGGCTGCTCAGCCCGGCAGTCCGCCTCCGCGAAGCCGCAGCGCGGGTGGAACCGGCAGCCCGGCGGCGGGGTGATCAGGCTCGGCGGGGAGCCCGGGATGGGCACTAGCGACGTGCGCACCTCCTCGACGTCCGGCGCCGACCGGAGCAGCCCGAGCGTGTACGGGTGCATCGGCTGCGCGAAGACCTCCGCGACCGGGCCCTGCTCGATGATCTGGCCGCCGTACATGACCGCCAGGTACTGGCACAGCTCCGCGACCACCGGCAGGTCATGGGTGACGAACAGCAGGCTCACGCCCGATTCCCGGCACAGGCCGGCCAGCAGACGCAGGATCTGGTCCTGGATCGTCACGTCCAGGGCGGTCGTGGGCTCATCGCACAAGATGACCTCGGGCTCGCAGGACAGCGCGATCGCGATCATCACGCGCTGGCGCATCCCGCCGGAGAACTCGTGAGGGTAGGCGCGGAACCGCCGCTCGGGGTCCGGGATCCCCACCCGGCGCATCAGCTCGATGGCGCGCTCCGCGGCCTTGGACCGGCTCAGGCCCAGGTGCACGCGCGGTCCCTCGGCGATCTGCCAGCCGACCCGCATCACCGGGTTCAGCGCGCTCATCGGCTCCTGGAAGATCATGGCCAGCTTGGGCCCGCGGATCCGGTTCAGGGCCGAGGTCGGCAACGGCACCAGGTCGGTCCCGTCCAGCAGCACCTGCCCGGCGGTCACGCGCGCCTCGGGCGGCAGGATGCCCAGGATCGCCCGCAGCGTCATGCTCTTGCCCGAGCCGGACTCGCCGACCAGCCCCACGGCCTGGCCGCGGGGCACGTCGACCGATACTCCGTCGACCGCCCTGACCACCCCGCGGCGGGTGGCTATCTCCACGTGCAGATCCCGGACCTGCAGGACCGGCCCGGTGCCGCCCACCACGGGCCTTTCCACCACGGGACCCTCCACCACGGGCCCCTCCACCACGGGCCCGGTCATGACTGGCCCGGCCGGAGCAGGTCGGCGAGGCCGTCACCGATCAGCGACAGCCCGAGGCCGACGACCACCACCGCCAGGCCGGGGATCGTGGTCAGCTCCCAGTGGGTGGTGAGGAAGTTCTGCCCGTCGGCGATCATGGTCCCCCAGTCCGGTGTCGGTGGCTGGATGCCCAGGCCCAGGTAGCTCAGCGTGACGATGGCCAGGATGTCCTGCACGATGTCGGACATCGCGTAGATGATGGCCTGGGTCACGACGTTCGGCAGCAGGTGGCGGCCCATGATGCGCAGGTTCGACAGGCCGCCGGACTGGGCGGCGAGCACGTACTCCTGCCGCTTGGCGACCAGGATCTCGCCGCGGATGATCCGGGCGTAGGAGACCCAGCCGACCACCGTGATGGCGACGTAGATGCTGCGCTGGCCCGGCCCGAGGACGAAGACCAGGGCGATGATCAGCACGTAGAACGGGAACGCGACCACGACATCGACCAGGCGCATGATCACCAGGTCGACCCAGCCGCCGAAGTACCCGGCCAGGCTGCCCAGGACGGTGCCCAGGACGAACGGGAAGAGCACGGCGATGAAGGCGACCTGCAGGTCGGCCCGGCCGCCGTAGAGCAGCCGGGACCAGGTGTCCCGGCCGAGCTGGTCAGTGCCGAGCAGATGATGCGCGCTGGGCCCCTGCAGGGTCGCGTTCAGGTTCTGGATGTCCGGGTTATAGGAGGTCAGCAGCGGTGCGGCGATCACCATGAACAAGACGATGGCGATGATGGCCAGCCCGGCCATCAGAGACGCCTGCCTGAACCAGTGCGCTCGCCGCGGCTGCGCGTGCTCGGCACCGACGGTCACGAGGGAGACAGCGCTCACCGGTCGAACCGCACTCTCGGGTCGAGCGAGGCATAGGCGACGTCGGTCAGCAGGTTCACCATGACCACCAGGACGCCGAACACCAGCGTGACGCCCTGGACGACCGGGAAGTCACGCTGGAAGATCGAGTTGACCATGAGCTGGCCGATGCCCGGGACGGCAAAGACGTTCTCGACGATCAGAGTGCCTCCGATCAGGAAACCGATGTTGATGCCCAGCACCGTGACCGCCGGGATCACTGCGTTTCGCAGCACATGCCGGACGAACAGCCGCCGGCCGGGAATGCCCTTGGACCGGGCGGTGGTGATGTAGTCCGCGCCGAGGACGCCGAGCATGCTGGCCCGCAGGCTGCGGATGACCACCGGCGACAGCGCGATCGCCACGGTCAGGCTCGGCAGGAACATGGAGCGCAGGTGGCCGCCGACGCCCGTTCCGTAGCCGGTGACCGGGAAGATGTGCAGCGACAGCGCGAGGCCGAGCTGCAGCAGCAGCCCCACCCAGAAGGGCGGCATCCCCAGCCCGAGCAGCGGCACCACCCGGACTAGGTGATCGCGGACGCCGCCCTTGCGGCTGGCGGCGATCATCGCCAGCGGGACGCTGATGATGATCGCCAGCACGGCCGAGTAAACGATGAGCCACAGGGTGGCCGGCAGCCGGCCTGAGATCAGGCTGGCTGCCGACTGCCCGTAGATGAGGCTCTGGCCAAGATTCCCGTGGAAGAGCCGGTCAAGGAACAGCCAGTACTGGCTGAGCAGCGGCCGGTTCAGTCCCCACTGGCGGTGCAGGATCGCTATCCGCTGCGGGGTCGCATGGACGCCCAGGATGGTCGCGGCCGGATCGCCCGGGATCAGGTGCACCATGAAGAACACGACGATCGTCACACCCACTGCTACCGGCATCAGCAGCAGCAGCCGCCTGAACACGAACGACATCCGGCCCACCGGGTATCACCTCCTCACACGCGTCCGGGCCTGCGGCCCGAAGCAGTTAGCTGCACGGTGCTAGCTACGGCCGGCACTAGCTACGGCCGGCACTAGCTACGGCCGGTACTAGCGACGGCCGGTGCTACTTGCCCAGCCAGGTGTTCTCGAGGTGGTAGTTGCCGAGCGGCGTGACGAAGAAGTCATGCACGTTCGACGAGGTCGCGTAGGCGTACGGCGAGTAGTAGAGGAACGCCATGAACGCGTCGTTGGCGGCGTCGTCCTGGATGGTGTTGTAGAGCGACTGCCGCGTCGTGTCGGACAGGGTCTGCTCGGCGGCGTGCGCGGCCTTGACCACCGCGGGGTTGTCGTAGGCGGAGAAGAACGACTTGGAGCCGGCGGCGGGGTCGACCGCGAAGGTGACCAGCTCGTCGGGGTCGGGGATGTCCATCGTCCAGTACGAGAACGTCATGTCGTAGTTCAGGCTCTGGAAGTTGGTGTTGGCCGTGTTGGGGTCAAGCTGCTGGATGTTGATCTTGATGCCCAGCGGCTTGAGCTCGGACTGGATGATCGTGGCCGTCGTGATCTGGTCGGAGTTCCCGGCGCTCACCAGCAGCGTGGTCGAGAAGCCGTGCGGGACGCTGGAGGCCGCCATCTCCTTCTTGGCCTGCGCCAGGTTGTACTGCAGGCCCGGGGTGGCCTTCTGGTAGAAGGGCACCTGCGGCGGCATGAACGAGTTGGCGGGCGTCCCGTTGCCGAACAGGATGGCCTTGACCAGCGCGGCCCGGTCGATGGCCAGCGAGATCGCGCGGCGGACGTGCACGTCCTGGAACGGCTTGCGCTTCTCGTTGAAGACCAGGTAGTCGGTCCGGGTCGAGTTGAACAGGTTCATCGTCACGTTGGGCGTGGACTTGAGGGTCGCGACCGTGGACCAGGCCGGGAACTCGTCGACCTGAGCCTGGCCGCCCTTGAGCTGCAGCTGCCGGGTGTTGTCACTGGCCACGTAGGTCCAGGTCACGCTGTTGAGGTAGGGCTTGCCCGGCTGCCAGTAGTACGGGTTGCGGACGAGCTTTAGCGCCGAGCCCTTGTGCCAGTAGCCCCACTTGAACGGGCCGGTGCCGACCGGGTGGTTGTAGAACGCGGTCTCGGTCTGGCCGCCGTAGTTGTTCGGGAGGACGTCGTTGGCGAACAGCGACAGGTCGGCGAGCAGGGGCGCCCACGGGAACTTGAGGCTGATCACCACGGTCGACGGCGTCGGGGCCCCGACGGACTTGATGGCGGTGTCGATGTAGCCCCAGCCCTGGGCCGCCGCGCGCGCCTTGTCGATCGAGAACTTGACGTCCGCGGAGGTCATGGGCTTGCCGTTGGAGAACTTCACCCCCTTGCGGAGCGTGAAGGTGTAAGTCTTCTTGTCCGCTGACACTGTGTAACCGGTCGCGAGCTCGGGGACGACGCTCTTACCGTCGTTGGACACGGTGTAGAGGGGCTGGTAGATCTGCTCGAAGACCCAGATCGACTCGTTATCGAAGACGGTCGTGTTGTTCATCGACTGTGAGTCGATGGTGCGGGCGATGACCAGGTTCCCGCCATGGACGGGCCCGCTGCTCGTGCCCGCGGCAGACGAGCCTGATGATCCGCAGCCCGCCAGGACCGCGAGCGCCGTGACGGCGACGCCTGCGGTCAGCGTCCGCGCCGCCTTGATTCGGTGTGTCACTGCAAACTCCCGGGGTGTCGGGCGACTAGGGCGAGTGCTGTGCCTGGTGTGGCAGGCAAGCAAACCTTTGTCTGCCCTAATGTGGCGGCAAGCGGGCGAGATGTAAATAGAGGTCTAAAACTAGACCATATGTTTTACGACGTTGTAACCTTCGCCGCATGCGCTACCTCGTGCTGGGCTGCGGTGCCATCGGCGGGACAGTCGCCGCTGGCCTGGCCCGCGACGGCCATGATGTGCTCGTCAGCGACGCCGATCCGGCGGTGGTCAGCGCGATCAACGACCGCGGCCTGCGGATCGACGGACCGGTCGAGCAGTTCACCGCGCGGCCGCGCGCCGTGCTGCCCGCCGACCTGCCCGGCCAGATCGACGGGCCGGTGCTGCTGGCCGTCAAGTCTCATCACACCGCCGCGGCGGCCGCCGTGCTGGCGGGCCGGCTGCGCGGCGACGCGCACGTGGTCTCGCTGCAGAACGGCCTGAACGCCGGCGTCATCGCCGAGGCCGTCGGGCCGGCCCGCGTCGTCGAGGCGTTCGTGAACTTCGGCGCGGACGTGACCGAGCCCGGCGTGATCCTGCGCGGCAACCGCGCCACCTTCGTGATCGGGGAGCTGGACGGCACCCTGACCGACCGGGTGCGCGCCCTCACCGCCGACATCGCCGACGCCGAGCCGACCGACTCGGTGCTCGGCTACCTGTGGGCTAAGCAGGCGTACGGCACGATGCTGTTCGCCACGGCCGTCAGCGACCTGCCGATCTTCGCCGTCTTCGACGACCCCGCCTACCGTGACCTGCTGCTGGAGCTAGGCCGGGAGGTGCTGGCGCAGGCCCCGGTCGCGCCGATGCCGTTCGACGGCTTCGACCCGGCCGACCTGCCCGGCTCGCTCGCCCGGCTCGCCGACTTCAACCGCGGCTCGGCCAAGACGCACTCGGGTGTCTACCGCGACCTGGCGATCCGCCGCCGGCCGACCGAGGCCCCCGCCATCCTCGGCCCGATGGCCGGCCCGCTGGTGCACCGGGTCGGCGAGCTCGTCGCGGCCATCGAGCGCGGCGAGCGCGGCTGCACCCGCGCCAACCTGGACCTGCTGGCCGCCTACGAGCGCCTGGAGCGGCTCGGCCGCCCGCTGAACGCGATGGTCCGCGCGCTCGGCGCTCCGGCCCGAGCCGCGTCCGGCCCGCTGGCCGACCAACTGGTGGCGATCAAGGACATCATCGCGGTCGCCGGCGTGCCGGCCGGCTGCGGCAGCCCGGCGAGCGACCCGGCCCCGGCCCCGGCCGACGCCACGCTGGTCGCGCGGCTGCGGGCGGCCGGCGCCGAGGTGTTCGTTACGAGTCAGTGCCTGGAGTACGCGGCTGGGTTCGCGCACCCGGAAATCGGCGACACGCGCAACCCCCGGAATCCGGCGCGCACGTCGGGCGGGTCGTCCGGCGGGTCGGCGGCCCTCGTCGCCGCCGGCGTCTGCGAGCTGGCGATCGGGTCGGATACCGGCGGGTCGATCCGGATCCCGGCCGCCTACTGCGGCGTCGTCGGGCTCAAGCCGAGTTACGGGCTGATCCCGCTGGACGGGGTGTTCCCGCTCGCGCCGACCTGCGACCACGCCGGCACGCTCACGGCCACCGTGGCCGGCGCCGCCGCCCTGCTGCCGGTGCTGGCGGGCACGGTGCTGGCGGGCACGGTGCTGGCGGGCACGGTGCTGGCGGGCACGGTGCTGGCGGGCGGCAGTGAGCCGCCGTTCACCGTCGGCGTGCTCGCGACTCAGCTCACGGACCCGTCGGTGACTCCCGAGGTGCACGCCGCGCTCCGCGGCGCACTGGACCGGCTGGCGGCGGGCGGCTGGCGGCTCCGCGAGATCGGTGCCGCGTGGCTGGCGGAGCTGGCCGAGTGGGACCAGGTGCTGGCCGTGATCGTCGCCCGCGAGGCGCACCAGGTGCACAGCTCGCGCGACACGAGCAGGTACGCGGCGGGCACCCGGGCGCTGCTGGACTTCGGTGCCTCGGTGAGCGCGGCGCAGTACGCCGGGGCGCTGGCCCGCCGCGATGAGCTGACCGCGGCGATCGACGCGAGCCTGGCGGACGTGGACGTGCTGGCCGGCCCCACCGTGGGCTTCGTGGCCCCGGAGCAGGACCCGCCGTTCGGGGTCGGCGAGGACAGCGGCGAGGGCCGCTTCACCGGCCCCTACAACCTCACCGGCCACCCGGCGATCTCGCTCCCCGTGCCCGCCCCCGGCCTGCCCGTCGGGCTGCAACTGGCTGGCCGCCGCGGTGGCGACGCCAGCCTGCTCCAGGCCGCCGCCGCGGCCGAGTCCCTGCTCCTCGCCGAGCACCGTTCATGATCACCCGGCTTTCTCAGTCACAGTGACTGAGAAAGCCGGGTGATCATGAAAACGACCTGCGCCACTAGCTATGGAGGACTTGCCGATGTCAACGACCGTCACCCGGCGCAACCTCGACCTGGCCGGACTCGACGTGCCGGTGGTCGAGCTGGCCGGCGCCCAGGACGGCCCGTTGCTGACCGTCATCGCCGGGGTGCATGGCTGTGAGTACGTGCCGATGGCGGCGGTGCGCGAGTGGACCGCCGCGCTGGAGCGGCGCGAGATCAGCGGCCGCATCCGAGCGGTGCCGGTGCTCAACGTGACCGCCTTCCGCGCGCGCAGCCCGTTCGTGGTCCCCGAGGATGGCAAGAACCTCAACCGGTGCTTCCCCGGCAACCCGGACGGCACGCTGGCCGAGCGGCTGGCCGAGGCGGCGTTTACCCAGCTGATCTCGGGCTCGGACGCGGTGATCGACGCGCACTGCGGGGACATGGTCGAGGCGCTCGAGCCGTTCGCGCTGTACGAGGCCGGGCCGGCCGAGGCGGCGGCCCGCGATCTGGCCGTGGCCTACGGGCTCGGCTACATCATCCGGCAGGAGCGCGGCCCGGACCGCGCCGTGGCCGGGACGTCGAGCGGGGCGGCCGCGGCGGCCGGCATCCCCGCGATCACGGCCGAGGCCGGCGGCTGCGGGCTGGTGGAACGGTGGGCCGTGGATGCGCACGTCCGCGGGCTGGACGCGGTGCTCGCCCAGCTCGGCATGGCGACTCCGACGACGCCAGTGACCGCCGACGGCGAGGCCGGCGCCCGCAGGCCGGCCATCCTGAGCCGGTTTCTCTGGCTGCGCTGCGCCGCCGGCGGCTGGTGGGCACCGACTGCGGCGGCCGGCGAGGTGGTCAGCGAGGGACAGCCGCTCGGCACGATCACGAGCCTGGACGGATCGGTGCTGCAGGAGACGATCAGCGCGCCCGCGGACGGCGTGATCATCTTCCTGACCAGCTCCCCGGCCGTCGCCGACGACGGCCTGCTGCTCGGCCTGGGCGCGAAGTAGGCGCGGGTACTCCGGCGGCGGCCACCTCGCGAGCCTGGCGGTTTGGGCAGCGGCGGCCCGCTAGCCGCCGAACGGGAGATTATGTCCGCTGATGGCGCCCACGACCCCCGCCGGGGTGATGTGCACGCTATCGATCTGCATGCCGAGGGGAAGTTCCGGGATCTTGATGTTGAAGCTGCTGATGGAGCCCAGGATCGAGGACGGCACGCCGCTGCTGCCGACCAGCCTGGCGTTGAATTCCTGGCCGCTGAGCCGGGTAATCCGCCAGGTGGCGGAGCCCGAGGCGACCAGCAGGTTCAGGCTCGCCTTGATCTCATCGGGGCCGGCCGCCGACAGCCTCAGGCCCGACGATCCCACCAGGGCGCCGAGCGGGCCGATCTGCGAGTTCAGTGTCCTGGCCAGCGAGGGAAACGACACGAGTACCGATCCGGATAGCTGACTGACGGTTCCGCTGGTGAATCCGCTGTTGAGGTGGATGCCTTTCATGATGGCACTCAGCTGGGAAATGTTAACCGGGCCCTCAGGGATGTTCTGGGAACTTACCTGGACCTGATGAATATTGCGGCTGATGACCTGGGTGAGGAACGGGAAGCCCTGGATCGAGACCGACGGTTTCTTGGGGAATCCATGCTTCTGGATCTGCGAGGCGAGCTCATTCTGCGCCACGGACTTGGCGACGAAATCGCCCGCCACCAGGAGGATCACCAGCGCGACTAGGGCGACGATAAGGGTGCGCAGGCACCCACCGCGGCCACCGCGGCCACCGCGACGTGGCGTGCCGCTCACCGCGTTGCTCCAGGACCGGTGACCACGGTGACCATCACATGCCTCATTGTCCGATGCTATGGCATTCTGCCGCCGCGAATCGGCCGCTAGATATGACGGTCACGGCAGGTCCGCGACCTTGACCGCCTGCAGCAGGCCCGTGACCTGGTTGGTCACCAGGAGGGTCGAGCCGTGGGCCGCCAGGGCCACCTGGCGCGGCTCCCCGGGCGTCGGCAGCACGCCCAGCAGGGCCGGCTTGCCAGCCAGGGCCGCGGCGGTGTCGATCACGGCCAGGTCGCCGTTCGCACCGGAGGCACTGGCCTGATTGGAGTCCGCGACGATGAGCCGCTGGCCGCCGCGGGCCAGGGTGAGCCCGATCGGTCCCGGACCGACCCGCACGCGTGCGATCAGCGCGTGCGACGGGCTGCTGCGCAGCTTGGCGGCCGAGAACGCGAGCACGGAGTTGCTGTCGCGGGCCGTCACCCACACCGTCGCGCCGTCGCCCGAGGTAACGACGCGGGCCGGGCTGCAGCCGGCGTTCACCGTCGATACCACCGACTTGGCCGGCCGCGTCTCGGCCTGCCGCAGGCTCACGACGCTGAGCGTGCCCTCAGAGGCCTGCGGGGTCGCCTGCCGCTGGAAGCTGGTCACGTACAGCCATTGATCGTCCGGGGAGGCGTTAATCCCGACCGGCTGCACGTTCAGGGGAACAAAGCCCGTGAAGTCGGACGTGCTGAACCCCTGCGACAAGGCGCGGCTGAGACTGAAGACGGCCATTTTGGTGGTGTTCTGCAGGGTGACGAACGCGTAGGCATCGTCGGATGAGGTCCGTACCCCGACGGCGCCATTGCCGCGCGCGCTGAGCGCCGGGCTGGACAGGACGCCCCGCACCGGGTTGGCGAAGCCCTGCTCCGCCTGCGCCACGTCGACGACAGCGGCGCCGTTGCCAGCTGCGGCGAGCAGGAAGCGGCCATCGTGGGTGACGAAAAGGCCCTTGCCGGCTCCGGGTACATGGATGGTCCGCTGCAGCGCCGGCACGAGGGCGCCGGGGGTGTCGCGCAGGACGGCGATCCCGTTCTTCACCGTCGTGAACGTGTACCGGCCGTCCTGGCTCTCCTGCACGGCGAACGGCGTGTCGCCGACCTTGACCGTCTGGCTGTTAACGCCCGTGCGGACCGTCAGCCGGGGCGTCGAGGTGCTGCAGCCGACGGCGTTCACGCCGGCGCCGACAGCGTTCGCGGCGCCTCCGCGCCCCCCGCCGCCTCGGCCGAACAGCAGGTAACCACCGCCGCCCAGCACCACCACGGCGGCGAGGCCCGCGGCGAGCGGCACCGGCGAACGCCACCAGGGCCGTCGCGCGGGGCCGCCCAGGGCCGGGCCGGCTGCCGGCCGGGCGCCGCCAGCCGGAGGCGGGGGGGTCGCGCCGCCTCCGGTCGCAGGCCTGAACCAGGCGGGATCGTCCCGGCCCTCAGATCCGCCGCCCCCGGCTGCGCCCGGTCCGCCGGGCCGGGTCGGCCCGCTCACGGGATAGCCGGCCGCCTCGGTCGGCGGTCCGCCCGGGGACGGCTCCGGCGGCTGGCTTCCGGGCTCGCTGGCCGCTGGGGCCGCTCCCGGCGCCCGATCGACTCCCGGCGCACCGCCGGTGCCCGGCGCGGCGGCGGTGCCCGGCGCGGCGGCTACGTCCGCGCCCGTGTCGGCCGGCTCCTGCTGGGACAGCGAGGCGATCTGGGTCGGCGGGCGGGCGGGCGACGGCGGGCTCGGTGCCGAGTCGGGCACGCCGAGCCCGAATACCCGCCGCAGCGCTGCCGCGAAGTCCCGGCAGCTCGCGTACCGGTCGGCCGGCGACTTGGCCAGCGCCCGGTTCATGATCGCGTCGGCCGCGCGCGGCAGGTCGGGGCGCCTCGAGCTGAGCAGCGGCGGCGACTCCGAGACCTGCGCGTACATCACCGCCATGCCCTGGTCGCGCCGGAACGGCGGTGCGCCCGTGAGCAGCTCGAACGACGCGCAGGCCAGCGCGTACAGGTCGGTGCGGCCGTCTACCGGGCGGCCCTCGATCTGCTCGGGCGCGACATAGTCGAGGGTCCCGAGGAACTGGCCGGTCGACGTCAGGCCGGTCGCGGCCAGGGCTGTCTTAGTGAGCCCGAAATCGGACAGGTAGACGTGATCGGGGCGGTCAGTGTCCGCGCTCGCGTCCAGCAGCATGTTGGCGGGCTTGACGTCACGGTGCACCAGCCCGCGGGCGTGCGCGGAGTCGAGCGCGGACGCCACCTGCGAGATGATCTCCGTGGCCCGGCGGGGTGACAGCGGCCCTTCGCGGTCCAGCAGGGACCGGACGTCACCGCCGCGGACGAAGCGCATGGCGATGAACAGCACGCCGCGTTCCTCGCCCGCCTCAAAGACCGGGATGATGTGGGGGTCATCGACGGCCGCGGCGGCCCGGGATTCCCGGATGAAGCGCTGCCGGAAGGCGTCGTCCAGGGCGAGCCCTGGCGCCATGATCTTGAGGGCGACATACCGGTCCAGCCGGGGATCATAGGCACGGAAGACGACCGCCATCCCGCCCTGGCCGATCTGCTCCTCTAGCCGGTAACCGGCGACCAGGGAGCCAGGGGTGAACTCGCCGGATGATCCCCCGCGCGATTCCTCGCTCACCGCTCCTCCACGCCTTCGCCCCCGCCTCTTGTTCCCAGTGGTCGCATTGCCCCGTGGTTGGGTGCCCCGTGGTTGGGGTGCCCCGTGGTTGCCTACACCGTGATCGCGTGCCCCGTGATCGCGTGCCCCGTGGTTGCCTACACCGTGGTCGCCTAACCCGACGGCCGCCGCCCGGGACCGCCGTCGCGCCGCCACTGGGGCGCTAGTCGTGATCGTAACGGGCGGCCGGGGTTCTGGCATGGCCGACGGGAGCCAAATCGCCTTTCCGGTCTTCTTTCCGGCGATGGGCGCCGTGGCGCACGAACATCGGCCCGGCCTCTAAGTGAGTCCCGTGTAGGCCTTGTGGAGGGCAGATGGATTTCTTGGCACCCGGTGCCGCGCGGCCTTAACCAGGCAATTCTGCTGGGGCCCGAATCCCTCTAGAGTTGGCAGATGAGGATCGACCGAGCCATCTCGCCGGACGACCTGCCGCTTTACATCCGAGCGCAGGGGGCAGACCGGATGCTCCAGGCCGGGCCCCGCTATCGGATAGGCCGGGACCCAGAGTCAGACATTGTCGTCGCGGACCCGCGGGTGTCCTGGGAGCACGCGGTGCTACGCCTAGAACATGACTCGTGGCTGCTGGAGGACTGCGGCAGCACCAACGGGACGTTCCTGGGCCCGGAGCGGGTGCAGCAGGTCGCGATCACCGGCGACTGCCTCGTCCGCCTCGGCCACCCGCAGGACGGGCCAGAGGTCTCCTGCTCGGTCGGCCTGGCGCCGCGGGGGCAGGCCGGGCAGCACGGCACCGCGATCGCGCAGCAGCCACCCCCGCCCGAGCAGGCCCGGCCCGCATCGCCCCCGCCCGCGCAGCCGCCGCCGCGCGAGCCGGTAGCGCCCGCCGGCCCGCGCGCCTTGGCCGAGTCACAGCTCCCGAACCGGCCGCCGAGCGCCATCATGAGCGTGCGGACCACCAGGCTGCGGATCGGCCGGGCGACGGATAACGACGTCGTGGTGCCGGACCTGAGCGTGTCCCGTTACCACGCCCAGCTCAACAAGACCCCGCGCGGCTACGAGATCGTCGACCTCGACAGCCATAACGGCACCTTCCTCAACGGCCAGCAGGTCACCGCCGCCCCGGTCACCGAGAGTGACCTCATCGCCGTCGGACCCGCCACCTTCCGGCTCGTGGGCGAAGAACTCCAGGAGTTCATCGACACCGGCGATATCTCGCTGTCCGCCCGGGATCTGACGGTCACCCTGCCCGGCGGGCGGGTGCTGCTCGACCACGTGAGCTTCCCGCTGGGCGAGCGCTGCCTGCTCGGCGTCATCGGCCCCAGCGGCGCGGGGAAGTCCACCCTGCTCGGAGCGCTCACCGGGATGGCGCCGGCCAACGGCGGCGGCGTGCTCTACGACAATCGCGACCTCTATACCCATTACGCGCAGCTGCGGCACCGGATCGGGCTGGTCCCGCAGGACAACATCCTGCACACCCAGCTGACGGCGCAGCGCGCTCTCGGCTACGCGGCCGAGCTGCGCTTCCCGCCCGACACCAGCAAGGCCGAGCGCCAGCGGCGGATCACCGAGGTGCTGGAAGAGCTGGCCCTGGCCAGGCACGCGAACACCAGGACCTCGGCGATGTCGGGCGGCCAGCAAAAGCGGGTCAACGTCGCCCTGGAGCTGCTGACCAAGCCGTCGCTGCTCTTCCTGGACGAGCCCACCTCGGGCCTGGACCCGGGCCTGGACAAGTCGGTCATGGAGCAGATGACCGACCTGGCGCATGACGGGCGGACCATCATCGTGGTCACCCACAGCGTGGCGAACCTGAATCTCTGCGACCGGCTGCTCGTCCTCGTGCCCGGCGGCAAGATCGCCTTCTTCGGGCCGCCCGAGGACGGGCTGCGGCACTTCGGCAAGCCTGGCTGGGCCGAGGTATTCCAGGCCTTCGACGCCGAGCCCGACCGGGACTGGGCCGCCGACTACCGGCGGTCTTCTTACTATCAGCGCTATATCGTCACCGAGATGGACGCGCCGCCGCCGGCCGCCGCGCAGCCGCAGGCTTCGGTCGCGCCGCCCGCGACGCGCAACCGCGTGGCCCAGCTCAGCACGCTGTGCCGCCGCTACCTGGCGGTGATCTCCTCCGACCGCGGTTATCTGGCGGTGCTCGGCATCATGCCGCTCCTCCTGGGCATCCTGGTGCGGTTCGTGCCGTCGCCCCAGGGGCTCACCGGACGCGGCAATGGCGACGCCGTGTCAGTGCTGCTGATCCTGGTGATCGGCGCCTGCTTTATCGGGGCGGCGAACGCGGTCCGGGAGCTAGTCAAGGAACGGGCGATCTACAGCCGAGAACGGGCGGCCGGCCTGTCGGCCGGCGCCTATCTCCTGTCAAAGCTGCTGGTTCTCGCCGTCATCAGCGCCATCCAGGCCGTCGTGCTGGTCGGGATCGGCATTCTCGGCAAGAAGATGCCGCCCACCGGCTCCTTCCTGCACCACCTGCCGCTGGTGGAATTGCTGATCGCCATGGGCGTCCTGGCCATCGTCTCGATGACCCTCGGGCTGCTCATCTCGGCGATCGTCAACAGCTCGGACAAGACCATGCCGCTGCTGGTCGTCGTGGTGATGTTCCAGGTCATCCTGACCGGCGGGATCTTCCCGCTGGCCGGCAAGACCGGGATCGAGCAGGTCGCCTGGCTGTCTCCGTCGCGGTGGGGCTTCGCGGCCACCGCGTCGACGGTCAACCTGAACGTGATCCAGCAGCCGCCGGGGGCGGTGGTGCCCGCCGGGAAGTCACCGAGCACCGGGAAGTCACCGAGCACCGGCAAGTCGGCCGGGGCCGGCGTGGCGCCGCTGCCGACCGACCCGATCTGGGTGCATCAGTCGTCCGTCTGGCTCAAGGACGTCGGCGCGATGATCGTGCTCGGGCTGCTGTTCTTCCTGCTCGGATGGTGGCGCGTCGTCCGGATCAGGCCCGGCCGGCGACGGTAGCCGCGCGCGGGCCAGCCCCGGGCCGGGGCAAGTCACCTCGGCCCGGGGCTGGCCGTGCGCACAACCGTGCACGACTCCGGCGCGTTAACCTAGCGGCGGAGCAGGAACCGGCCCAGGTCGAACCGGCCCAGGTCGTACGGTCGCAGGTACAACGTCGGGTTGTACGGGACGAACGCCGCCGGTGTCGGCACCACCGAGCCGCCGCTGGCGAAGATGTTCAGTCCGGGTCCCAGCGCGGTCGCGCTGGCGTTGAGGCTCGCGGGCCGCAGCGCCGCGTCGTCCCAGTGGCCGGTCGCCAGCCGGCGCAGCAGCACCTGCACCGCCGCCACCGTCTCCGCCGGGGTGAAGGCGCAGTGCCCGGCCCGGCTGACGAAGGTCTGACGCAGCAGCGCGCCGTTACCCGCCCGCCGCACGACGCTGGCGTAGGCCTGCTCGTTCTCCGGCACCACGAGGCCATCACCGATGGTGTGCATCGACAGCACGGGGATCGAGATCTGGCCGTCGAAGCTGATGTTGTCCCGCAGGTAGCGCACCGCCTGCGGATCGGCCGTGACCGGCGCAGCGCGGTTCAGCGTGCGCAGGTCCTGGCCCAGGCTCAGGCCGGCCGCCCGGTACAGCTGCGTGACCTCGCGGAAGTCCGCCGACTTGCGCAGCTGGCTGGCGAAGTCCACCCCGGTGGTCCAGGACGGGTTGCCGCCGGCCCGGGCCTCCAGCTCTGCGCGAAACGCGAAGACGAACGGGAAGTCGACCTGGGTGTCCCACAGCAGCTGGTTCTGCTCCTGGGCGCTGTAGTCGGTGGCGGCCGGCTCGGGCGACAGCGGCGTGAACCATCCGGGCGTGTCGCCGAGCGCGGCGGCCAGCGCGATCCTGGCCCGGCCCTGCGCCGTCTGCTGCGCCGCGCTGACCGCCTGCTCCGCGCTCGTCAGGTTCGCGGCCGGGTCGGTGATGTTCACGGTCCGCACCGACGGGTCGAGCAGCTGCTGGAAGGCGAACTCGGAGTCCAGCGCGGTGTTCCAGGTCGCGACGCCGCCCGCGAGCACGCCGCACATCGGCATCGCGGCGGCGAACCGGCCCGGATACCGCTGGATCAGCCCGGCGGTGATGATGCCGCCCAGCGAATGGCCCCAGGCGATCGTCGCGTCGGGCTTGCGGTAGGTCTGGCCGAAGGCGTCCAGGGTGGCGATCTGGTCGGGCAGCGCCTGCTGGATCGCCCAGCCGGTGGTGGCGTAGGAGGAGCCGGCCAGCGCGTAACCGTGACCGAGCAGCCACGCGCCCGTCACCGGATCGCCGACGTCGTGGGCCGGGTTGGCCGAGCCCGGCGTCACGTAACCGTGGCTGTAGAGGAACAGCGTGCCGTTCCACGGACCGGCCGGGCACTGGATCTCGTAGGTCGCGGTATCCGGCAGCGCGCCGTTTACCGTTGTCGTAGACCCGGATCCACCGCATCCCGGCGCCGACGCGAACGCTGGCGACGCGGGCCCGATGCCCGCTGCCAGCAAGGCCGCGGCGGCGACCACCGGGGCATACCTGCTGAGTCTGAGCACGAATCACGCTCCTTTGCGCATCTCGTGATGCTGAAGGCTCTTTTGCAGGACCATAACGCCATACGCCAGGCGGCGATAGGGACAAGGGGCGGCTGGAGAGCCGCGCGGGATTACGCGGGATGACGCGGGATCAGAGGCGTCCGGCGTCGACGATGCGCCGCAGGAAGCGCTGCGTGCGCTCGTCCCGGGGACTGGTGAACAGCTGCGCGGGCGGGGCGTCCTCGACGATCTGGCCGTCCTCCAGGAAGCAGACCCGGCTGGCGATGTCCCGCGCGAACCCCATCTCGTGGGTCGCGATCAGCATGGTCATCCCGCCCGCGGCCAGTTCCCTGATGACGTCCAGGACCTCGGCCACTAGCTCGGGGTCCAGCGCGCTGGTGACCTCGTCGAGCAGCATGATCTGCGGTCGCATGGCCAGCGCCCGCACGATCGCCACCCGCTGCTGCTGGCCGCCGGACAGCCGGTCGGGGTACTCCAGTTCCTTGTCCAGCAGGCCGAACCGGCTCAGCAGCTCCCGAGCCTGGGCCTGCGCCTCCGGCTTGGGAGTGCCCAGGGCCTTCACCGGGGCCAGGGTGATGTTCCGCAGCACGTTCATGTGCGGGAAGAGGTTGTAGGACTGGAACACGATGCCGACCTGCCTGCGCACCAGGTTCTCATCGATGCCCCCGCCGGTGACCTCGTGGCCGAGCAGGCTGATCCGCCCGGCGGCGATCGGCTCCAGCAGGTTGATACAGCGCAGCAGCGTCGACTTGCCCGATCCGGAGGCGCCGATCAGGCAGATCACCTCGTGCGCGGCGACGGACAGGTCGATGCCCTTGAGCACCTCGTTGGTCCCGAAGGACTTGCGCAGGCCCTCGATCCGGATCGCCTCGGCGGGCAGGCCGGCGCTTTCGCCGCCGGCCGCCTGCCGGTCCCGGCTCACTGGGTGGCCCCGGCGAGCCGGCGCCGGCGGTCCCGGTCGATCAGCCGGTCGGTGAACCGGGCCAGCGGGATCGTGAGGATCAGGAAGAGGATCGCCGCGACCGTGAAGCTGGAGTAGTTGAAGACCGTGCTGGCGTAGATCTGCGCCGCCTGGTTCGCCTCGATGGCGCCGAGCACGCCGACCAGGGCGGTGTCCTTCTGCAGGCTGATGAAGTCGTTCAGCAGTGGCGGGATGATGTTGCGCACCGCCTGCGGCAGGATCACGTAGCGCAGCGTGGTGGCCTGCGACAGGCCCAGTGACCGCGCCGCCGCCACCTGGCTGCGGTGCACCGAGTTCAGGCCCGCCCGGTAGACCTCGGATACGTAGGCGGAGTAGGAGAGCACGAGGGCTATGACCCCGTAGACGGCGTAGGGCTGGCTGGACACGACCGGCAGGCGCAGCGCGGGCAGCCCGAATCCGACCGCGTAGATGACCAGCAGCAGCGGCACGCCACGAAAGAAGTCGACATAGACCAGGCTGAGCACCCGCAGCGGGAAGAGCACCGGGCTAGTGGACTGGCGGATGAGGGCCAGGGCGAGCGCCAGGATGAGGATGACGACCTCGGCGGCCAGGAACATGCGGATGTTCAGCCAGATGGCCTCGCCGACCGAGTAGTAGCCCTTCTCCGGGTTGCCGATGAACGACTGCCACATGTCGTGAGGGTCGAAGAACGTGTGCCGCACCTGGCTGCTGCCCGGCGCGCGGAGGAAGATCACGACCAGGATCGCCAGGACCACGACGGTGGAGACGACCGACACGGCGGTGGCCCGGCGGCCGCCGCCACCGAACAAGCGCGGCCCGCGCCCCGAGGCGGCGAATGACCCGGGGGCCTGCCAGATGCCGCCGAGGCTCCGCTCCTCCTCGTCGGGCAGCCCGGTGAGCGGGCTGACCGGAGGATCCGGCGGCTTTTCGTCCATGCGTTCTCGCGAGTCGGGATGCCCGGCCGGGTCAGGGCTTGATCGTCGGCACGGAGAGGTAGATCTGCAGGTACTTCTTCTGCAGCGCCGCCAGCGTCCCGTTCGCCTTGAGCGTGGCGATGGCCTTGTCCACGCAGTTCACCAGCGGGTTACCCAGGTGGAATAGCAGCCCGTAGTGCTCGCCGGTGCTGGGGAACTGGCCCGCCATGACCGAGTGCGGGATTTCCGAGGAGGAGATGTACTGGGCCGTTGGCGTGTCGGTGACCAGCGCCGCGATCTGGTGGGTCTGCAGCGCCTGCTTGACGTCGTTGAGCGTCTGGAAGACCTTCGGCTGGCGGGTCGGCTGAATCTGGCTGGTGATGAAGGCCAGGCTGGTGGTCCCGATCTGATCGCCGAAGACGTAGTTCTTCAGGTCGGCCGGGGTGTGCCGGGTGGCGATCGGCGTTCCCTGGAGGGCCACCAGCGCCTGCTGCACGTCGTAGTAGCTGTCCGAGAACGTCACGGCGGTCGCGCGCTGCGGGGTGTAAGAGACCTCGTTAATGTCGAAGTCGAACTTCTTCGGTCCCGGCGCGTAGGAGGCGTTGAACGGCTCGTAGGCCCAGCGCACCTGGGCGGCCTTGAAACCGAGCTGCTGGGCGATCGCGTAGGTGACCGCGCTCTCGTAGCCCTTGCCGCTGGCGGGATTGTTATTCTCGAACCAGGGCGGGTAAGCCGGCTTGTCGGTGGCCACCGTGAGCGCGCCCTTGGCATAGAGCTCGTGCTGGATCGAGGCGTTGCTGCAGCTAGCCGCGCCCGTGCCGCTGCTGCCCGTGCCACTGCTGCCCGTGCCACTGCTGCCGCAGGCGGCCAGCCCGGCGGCAGTCGCCACCGCTACGGCCGCGAAAGCCATCCGTCGCATCTGCACCCACCCAAGTTTTCCGGGCGGCTCAGCCCGCCCGGCGCATGATCTTGCCGAATTGCCGGGGCCAGCCTACCGGCCAGCCCGGCTCACTTGCAGGTGAGGCTGACGGCCGCGGCGGCGAGCGGCGCCAGCTCCGGAACTTTGCTGCGCGCATCGGTGATCTCGAGCATGGCCTTGCCGGACGAGAAGGTGAACGGGCCTTTCCTATACCAGGTGCCGCGCTGGGCGCCCTGATCGATGTTGAAGGCATTGGCGTCGATGTAGCCGGTCCCCCCGGGGGTCCAGAAATATCTGGTCGTGTAGCTCGCGTCCGGCGACACGGGGACGTAAATGTAGAAGGTGCAGGGCGCGGTGGTGGGCACGGCGTAGAAGAACCACTCGTAGTCGTCCTGCCATTCATCGGGGTTGGTCTCCGTGCTGGGCGCGGAGTAGAGCAGCTGATCGGAGCAGTTCGGGACCGTCCACTGGGCCGCGGTGGCGGCGGACCAGTGGTGAGCGCCCAAGGAGTCATCCTGGCCAACGGTGGTGTATGTCGATTTCGGGCAGCCCGGTCCGGCCGTCTGGTCGTAACGGTAGGACGAGGCTGGCCCCGGTGCCGACGCGCCCGCGTCGCTCGCGGCGACGGGAGCGATCGAGGCGCTGGGGCTCGGCCCGCCGGCCGATCCGGCGGACCCGGCGGACCCGGCGGACCCGGTCGGACTGGAGGATCGGGTGGGCCGGGCGGACCGGGTGGGACTGGCGGACCGGGTGGACCGGGTGGGCCGGGTGGGCCGGGCGGACCGGGCGGGACTGGTGGCAGTCGTGCGCGCAGGGGACGGCGGCCGGCTGGCCTGGCCGACCCGCTCGCCGATGAACACGGCCACGGTGAATCCCGCGGCGAAGATCAGCGCCGCCGCAGCTATGGCGATCCAGGCGCGGACGGACAGCCGCAGCGACGGCGCGGTGGCCGACGCACCGGCCGACGACCGATGCACGCCAGACGATCGATGCGCGGCAGACGACCGATGCACGCCAGCCGACGGGGGCACCGCGGGCGACGGGGGCACCGCAGGCGACGGGGGCACCGCGGGCGACGCCCCGGCGGCCGGCGCCGCAGCGAGCGGCACGCCGGCCGGGGCCCCAGCGGGCGGCACGGCGGCCGGGGCCCCAGCCGGCGGCACGGAGCCCGCGTCGGAACGGGCCGCCTGGAGGGCCGCTGCCGTGTCCGCCCAGCGGGACCGCCACGCATCGGCGTCGCCGCCGCAGGCCCGTACATAGGCGAGGGTCAGTTCCCGAGTCGGAAAGGCCTCCCCGCCCGCCGCCGCCGACAGCGCGGACCGCGAGTAATTGGCCCGCCGGGACAGTTCCCGGTAGGTCGGCTGGCCCGTTTCCTCCCGCAGCGCTCGCAGCCCGGCGGCGAAGTCACGCAGTGGTCCCTCAGAAAGAGGTCTCTCTTTCCTGGCCATGGGAGATCCCCTTTTCAGATGGTGCCGGGCGGTGCCGCCCGATTGACCTGCGATGTCCAGTTGTCCATTCCCGGGCAAACTCCGTCGTCGGACAACAATCGGGACATTAGCAATGGTGGAGAGCACTTGACCACGACTCCGGATCACCGCACCCGCCCGGCGTCGTTCATTCGAGGAGTCCCGATGCCATTCGACCCGGGCACCACCGCAATCCTCGCGTTCGGCTGCCTGCTGACCGCCGCCTGGACGGCGCTGGTCTGGTGGCTGTTCCCGGACGTCCGGGAGCACCTGACGACCGCGCGCCCGGCGGCACGCGCCGCCAGCGCGCCATCGTCGCCCCCGTCCAGCAGCAGCCTGATGACCGCGCGCCCGGCGGCACGCACTGCCAGCCGGCGGGGGCGGCGGCGGCCCGGGATCGCCGGGCTGCTCGCTCCCCTCGCGGCCTGCGCGGTGCTGCTGCAACTGGCCGTCCCGGTGACGGGCGCGATGGCGGCCGCCCGGAAGCCGCACCTGTCGGCCACCCGGAAGCCGCACCTGCAGGCCCCTCGGAAGCCGCATCCGCCGGCCCCCGGGCGGTCGCACCTGTCGGCCGCCCGGCAGCCCGCCAGGCAGCCGGCGCCGGCCTGGGCACCGGGGACGGGACTGCGGATCAGCCGGGCCGGCTGGCAGCAGAGCGCGCGCGAGATCTGGCAGCCCGCTCATCCCGCCGTGACCCGGCTGGAGTACCCGGCTACCGGCGGCCTGGCCTTCCCCGCCCAGACCTGGGACGGCCAGCCGCCGGCGGTCGAGTGGAGATACCGGAGCAACGAGCCAGTGCAGCAAGCGCGCGGAGACCTGCTCGCCCAGGTTTTCGTGCGCAGCAAGGACCTGGCCGTCATCAACGACGAACTGCGCGGGCTGACCCGCTGGGCCGCGGGCTGGGCCACCGAGAACCGGTTCGAGGCGGCGATCACCATCCAGGGCGCCTGGAACGGCTACACCATCAAGGTCATCGGCGGCGGGCCGCACAGCGTGACCGTGGCGGGCTCGGGGGTCCTGGTGGTCCACCTGCACCCCGTGGGCGCCGGCCCTAACGGCTGGATGCCATCGGACGGCGACCGCGTCGAGGCGGCGCTGCAGGACACCCCCTACTCCTACCTCGGCTGGTATGACCATCCGGCCGGGGTATGGCGGTTCGTCCGCTATTACGTCGGCCACGGCCAGCAGGAGCCGGTCGCCTTCGCCGATCTCGGGCTCGGTGCCGGCCTCGCCGAGCGCGTCAGGCAGGGCCAGGTCGCGTCGCGGCCGCTCGCCCTCCAGATGAGCGCGGACACCTCCGCCGCCCGGCAGCTGACCGGGATCTCCCGAGAGCTGATGCTCACGGCCGCTTATGACGTCGGGCAGAAGGTCATGCGGGTGCTGCTCAGCAAGTACGGCGGACCCGCCGGGGAATCCTACGGACAGGTTCGCCAGCGGCTGGCCCGGCAGGCCCAGGCGCAGCCGGCCGCTGCGCCGGCCGAGCTCGCCGCGCCGGCCGATCAGGCCGACGAGCCGCCGGGCACTGTCCACCTGCCCCGGACCGTCCAGGTGTTCCAGCGGACCGGGTCCCGGGCCGCGTCCGGTAGCAGGCCGACCCGGCTCGCGCCGAAGGCAGCGGCTCAGGGTGGCGTGATCCCGGGCGTCACGTCGTTCGCGCTGAACCGCCAGATCCGCCAGCAGGAGAAGCTGACCGGCCAGGAGCGCTCATCGTTGCAGTCGCTGGAGGCCAGGAGCGCCGCCTGGCAGCAAGTCACGGCCGCGGCAGCCTACGTGGAGGCGCTGGACCAGTACCGGTCAGCCCTGCGGGCCGAGGCGAGCCGGATCGTGGCCAGGCTGGACCGGGAACTGGCCACGGCCAGCGACCGAGCCAAGGCGGCGGCGGGACCGCTCAACCTCGTCGCGCTCCGGCCGCTGGCGAACCTCGCCGATAGTGCCGAGCAGGCGATCCTCCAGTATCAGGCCCTCCAGTACCTGGAACAGCGGGCCGCCGGCACGGCGCTGCCGCCGGCGCTGGACCGGCTGGTCGGCGAGGTGTCGGCGGGGCTGCCCGCTGACGCCGCCGCCAAGATCCGGTACGTGGTGGGCCTCCACCACTGGTTCACTCGCTGGGGCCCCGGCACCACCGGACTGTGGGAGCAGCGCGCCGCGGACGGGCAGCTGTCGCTGGTGGGACACGACCCGGCCACCGTCAACACCGCCACCCAGATCCAGATGCAGACCCGGCGAATCCGGGTCGTCAGCCGGCAGCTGGCCATCCTCAGCACCCGGCTGGTCCTCGCGCGGCTACGCGGCGCCGGCCCGGCGGCCCTCAACAAGCTGCGCGACCAGCGCTCGGCGCTGCGGGCAGCCAAGGCCGCCGCCCAGCTCCAGCGCACCGCCGCCCAGCGCGCCGAGATCCGCCGCCGCGCGCAGGCGCAGGCTGTCGCGCAGCGGGTCACCGGGGCCGGTACCCGGATCAGCTCGATCGTCGCTCAGGTTCACGCCGGGCTGGCCGCCGCCCCGGCGTCCGAGTGGCCGTCAGCGGTGGACCTGGCCGCCATCAGCCGGCTGGCCGCGCTGACCGCCGGCCAGGAGTCGGCGGCCGCGACGCTCAGCCACCGCCGCGCGGGGTTCATCAAGCAGGCCACGGCGCTCCGCCAGGCGATCGGCACGGTCAGCCAGCTGACCGTGCCGAGCCGGCTGACCGCCGGCCAGCGGGCCGAGCTGACCCGGGCCCGCGCCGACGTCCAGCTGCTGACCCGCTACCTGAGGCAGTGGCGGCTGACCGGGCCCGGCCTGGAGCCCGTGCCGCCGGCGAGCGAGATCATCCGGCTGGTCTACGCCAGCGATCCCGTCACCGGACGGCCGGTCGTGAGCGCCGGCCCGGGGAAGCTGCAGGTGACCGAGCGGCTCGTCGAGCACCCCGATAACACCGAGTCCCCGGTCACCTCCGCGGACCCGATGTCGTGGGGCGGTATCCGCGCCGTCCAGGTCGCCGACACCAAATCACACTATCTGGTGACCAGGTTCGTGCCCTGGTGGTCGTTCGGCGGCCTGCTGCCGGTCTGGCTGGCGAAGACCGCCCGTTACCACGCGACCCTCACCTACATCGACGGCACCCACGACTACACCAACCACTATGACCTGACCCAGACGTTCGACTACGGAAAGGCCGAGCTGCGCAGCCTGCTGGAGATGACCCGGCTGGGCGGCAGCATGAATCCCATCTTCCCGCTGCCTGATCCGCTCGCCGGAGTCCCCGGCAGCATCCAGCTCACGCCACCGTCCGCCCCCTTCACGGTCCTGGTCGGCACCTATGTCAGCGGGCAGACCGCGCTGATCACGCCCGGCTCGGACGACGTCTACTCCTACCCGGGCAAGGTACGGACGACCGTCACCGCCGAGGCCACCGCGCTGCCCGGCGGCCATAGCGGGACGTGGACATATACCGCCGCGGGGCGCGGCAAGACCCTCGCTGCCAACAGCCCCGGCCCGCGTTGGGCCAGGCCCCAGCTCAAGGCGGGCGTCGGCATCCAGCTCGTGGTCGTCCGGCCCGTCACCACCACCGACCTCGCGGTCCTGACCGCCCAGGTCATCTCCGCCGTCGGCCACCTGACCGGCCACCCCGTCGACCCCGCGGTGGTCCGGCACGTCCTCAACCAGTTGCTCGGCAGCCACGCCCTGGCCGCCGGCTCCGGAGTCGGCGCGCAAAGCCAGCAGATCGGCTCCTACGGGCTGGTGGTCCAGCTGCAGAACACCGCCGAAGCCAAGCGGCAAGTCCGCACCCAGGCCGGGCACGGCAAGCCCGACGTCCGGCTCGAGATCGACGACGGCAACGAGGTCGTCGTGTCCCTGTTCGTGGCTATCGGCAATCCGCTGTTCAACACCCCCGCCGGCGGTCTCACGATCAGCGGCGTTCCCGCCAACGTCGTCTACGGCCAGCGCGTGGGCGCCGGCCAGGACATCGCCCGCGACATCCTCGCCAGGTTCCAGCTGTTCGGCGACGGGGCGCACACGGAGATCCAGAACGCCCTGGAGCGCGTCCTGGCCCGGGCCGAGCAGGCGGCACGGACCCAGGCCCTCGCCACGCAGCAGGCCCAGGACTGGCTCGCCGCGTCCGCCATCGCACCGCCCGCCATCGCACCGCCCGCCATCGCACCGCCCGCGGTCCGGCTGGCCAGCAGCACGCCCGCAGCCCGGGCCGCCGTCAGGCAGCTGGCCAATCATGGCTATCGCGCGCGCGTCGCTCCCGCCGCGACGACGGGCGGCGACACGATGCTGACCATCGATGGCCGGCCCTACGCCTTGTACCCGGTCACCGCCGACACGCCGGTCGCCGCCGCCGCCGGGGCCGCCGCCTACGACCACCAGCTCACCGGTGATCATGCGGGCCAGCAGGTCGCGCGGCCCGGTCTCGTTATCGATCTGTCAGGCGTCGCCTATGACGCGGTCCGCCTCGACCCGCTCATCGCCGCTCTCGCCGAGCACGCTCCGCAACTGCCGCCTGGCCTCATCGTGCTGGACTCCTACGGGCGGCCGTTTCCCATCCCGCACAGCGAGCTTGACCGGCTTTACCAGAGCTATCAGAAGACGATCAGCGATCTTGAGGTCATTGGCGGCGTCCCCTACGTCGTCTATCACGCCCAGATCGAGTCCGCTCCGCTCGTGCCGCTGCGTGCCCAGATCGACCGCGAAGTCACCGACGCGATCAACGCGTACTACGCCGCGGCCGGGCAGGCCCCGCCCGCCGACACCCGGACCCGCGGCCTGGCTCTCGACCTCACCGGCACCCCCGGCAACGTCACCATCGCCGCCGTCGCCGCCCGCCTCGGCAAGCTGGCCGGCTTCCTTCCCGATGACCTCATCATCGCCAAGGACAACACCGTCGCGCTCTACACGGTCAGCGCCACGGCCGGCCAGCCGGCGCTAGCGCCGGTCGCCACCCTCACCGATCCCGCCGCCGGCCACCAGGTCCTCCAGCAGGCCGCGAGCCCAGTGCCCGCCAGCACAGTGCCCGCCGCCAGCACAGTACCCGCCGCCAGCACAGTGCCCCCCGCCAGCCTGGCTCTCGCGCCGCCTGCCGAGACGGCCCTGGGCTCCCTGCGCTCGCTGCCGGCCGAGGTCGAGCAGGCGATACTCAGCGGCGCGGCCAACCAGCAGGCCTCGCTCGCGATGCTGGACGATTGGCTCGCCCTGGAGACGGCCAGGATCGACGAGATTCACGCGCAGCAGACCGGCGACGCCAACGCGCAGTTCGAGCAGGCCATAGCCGCCATCGAGGCGCGTGCCCGCGCCGACCTGGCCAAGATCCCTGCGCAGCCCCCCGCCGCCAGTACCGCCCCGTCCGGCCCGGCCGGGCCGGACGGCCCCGACCAGCCGCAGGCGCAACGACCGCGCGCCGCCGCAGCCAGCTTCGGCGGGTCCAGCGGGCCAGGCGGCTCCGGCGATGAGCCGCCGACCGTGGTGGCGGGCCCCTGGCCGCTCGGCCAGACGAGCATCGCCAATCCCCGCAAGCGGGTGAACCGGGCGCGGCTGCCCGAATCCGACGACCCGCGGCTGACGATCGCCGAGTGGAATTACGTGCTGACCATGGCGTACGCAGCAATGCAGGCGTATCCCACCCTGGAGTTCGGCGTCGTCCATGCTCCGGATGCGGGCCTGGATGGCGCCGTCGTGCTCCGGCACGGCACCGACACCTATTTCGACACCTACAGCGGCACCGAGCGCGTCATCTTCCACACCCACCCCTGGATCACGGAAGTCGGTACTCCCTCGGCCTCCGATGTCCTGGCCCTCCGGGCAACGCCCTACCAGTACGAGTACGTACTCGAGCACACGAACGGCTGGACCCGGCTATGGCGTTACTACCGCAACGGCCACATGGAGGTGGTAGCGAAGGCGCGCGGCGCCGTCACGATCCGCTCGCTCCGCCAGATCGCCATGCCGCTGGAACCCGCTCACGTGGCCGGGCTCGACAACGCCCAGGACGCCGCTGACTACCTGAGCTGGCTCATCGACCCGGCAATCGAGACCAAGCTGCCCGGCTACATTCGCTCCGGCATCGGCGACGACATCCTGCTGCTGCACCGGGGCCAGCCCGCGATGTACTTCAACTCGTTCTCGAAGGACATCCGCTCGTCCCTGACCACCGCGCTGGACCGGATGGCCGGCCTCCCCGGCCATGATCAGCTCCGCGCCGCCCTGGCGGACCGCACGCTGAGCAGAACGCTCAGGAGGGTTTTCCAGCGCCGCATCGCCGAGGACGGCAGCGCGGCGAACCTCAGTGCCGCAAACCCCGGTGCCGCAAACCCCGGCGCCGCAAACCCCGGCGCGGCAAACCCCGGTGCGGCGGCCGACACCCGACTGCTCGAGGACGTCCGGACCGCGCTATTCCGCTGGGTCAGTCTTCTCGACCAGGTCCGGGCCGGCGAGGCAGTCCTGCCGCGTGGCGCCCCGCGGGCCCGGCCCGCGCAGGGGGCCATCGAGCGAACCCAGCCAGGGCCGGGCGGCTCGTACTCCTCCTACGTCCCGGAAATCGCCGTACTGGTGAACCCGCTCCCGGCCCTGCGATCGCGGCTGCTGGACCAGCTCGCGCGGCTGCGGCCGGCTCTGGCCGCCAACCCCGGCCGGGCCGGTTACCAGGAACTCAGCGCCATCATCGACCGCCTCGGGCGCATCGCGGAGACGGCCGAGCCCGGCCAGCCCCTGCTCTACCCGCAGTTGCGGCGCCTCCGCGAGCTGCTGACCCAGATCCAGGCCGAGCGTGCCCGCCCCGGCGGCGCCGACCCCCGGCGCCTCGGCGAGCTGTCCCGCCAGCTCGACGGCGTGATCCGGCAGATCACCGGCCCGCAACGGCGGTTCCTGACTCCCGCCCGGCCGGCGTCCCCTGGCCGCCAGCCCTGGGCGGGCGGGCCGCACCTCATCTCCGGCCACCCTCAGCAGTTCCCGGCGCTGCCGCGTACCCACACCGGCACCCCGGCAACCCGGCAGGTCGTCCCGCCACAGACGCGGCCGGCCACGCCAGCGCCGGCCGGGCTTCCCGCCCGGGCGCCCGGCCTCCCGATCCTGCCCGGCACCCTCCGCACCCTCCGCACCCTCGGCACCCGCACCCCGGCCAGCACCAGGACCCGCCCGGCCCAGCGACACCTGCCGGCGGTGCCAGCGCAGACGACCCGGCCCGAACCCTGGCAGCTCGCCAAGCCGGTGACCATTACGGCCGCGCCAAGCCGCCAGCACCTCGCTGCGCCCGTCACCATCGTCCCCGGGCCGGCCACGCCGGCCGTTATCGCCAGGGCCCGCACCTGGCTGACCGCGCTCGCCGCCACCGACAAGCCCGCTTATAACGAGGTCGCGCTCAGAGCCGGCGTCCCGCTGGCAGCCCTGGGCCGGGACAGCACATCGGAGATCACCGCACAGGTGATCCAGCTCGCCCGGGCCGACCCCGCCGCCCTGACCCAGCTCTCCGACAGCCAGGTGATCGACGCGGCCGGGACCACCTATCTCAGCTTCGGCGAAGCCGCCGCACAGTTTCTCGGAGTACAGAATCTCGGAATGCAGGACATCCCCGCCGTCCCGACGGCCTACGCCATCCCTCAGCAGGCCGATTCCCGCGCTGCTCCCCCTACCTGCGGCGGGCAGTCCTTCGCTGCTGGCACCAGGGTCCTGCTCGCCAGCGGCGCGACGGAGGCGATCAGCCAGCTCGCGGCCGGACAGGAAGTCGTGGCCGGGAACAGCGTGACCGGCCGCGACCAGGTCGAGCCGATCACCGCCGTGCTGGCCCATCACGACACCGACCTGTACGACCTGACGGTCAGGACCGGTCATCGCACGTCGGTGATCCACACCACCAGCACCCACCTGTTCTGGGATGCCACCGCCCGCCGGTGGGTCCAGGCGGCCGCGCTCCGCGACGGCGCCCGGCTGCGCACGGCCGGCGGCGGCACGGCGACGGCGATCAGCGGGCACGCGCCCCAGGTCCGGGCCGGGTGGATGTGGGATCTGTCCATCGCTCGTGATCACGACTTCTACGTTCAGGCCGCGAGCGGCACCGTCCTGGTCCACAACTGCACGATCGGCGGCACCGACCCGGCCCCGTTGGACGGCACGAACCTGGCCCCGTACCAGGGCGGCACTGCCCTGGTCCCCTACCAGGGCAGCACGAGCCTGGTCCCGTACGAGAGTGCCACGAGCCTGGTCCCATCGGCTGGCCCGACCGCCAGCGACGCCGGCGGCGCCAGCGGCACCGGAGACATTTACATCGTCATCCCGGATAACACCGGGGGCGCCGGCGCGCCCCCGCGGATCGCCGGGCCGGCCGACCCCGGCGCGGGCCCGTCCTTCAGCTCGCCGGGACTCGGATTCAACGAGCTGAGCTACCTCCTGCTCGCCGGCCAGCCACCGACCGATCAGGTGACGCTGGCCAACAGCAACCACACGGTCAGCCAGTGGGTGGCCACCTTCCCGGGCTCGTCTGCCTACGCGGCCGGCGGCGCCACCCCGGGCCTGGGAGCGCCGATCACCGCCAAGTCGTCGGCGCAGTTCGCCGCCTACACCTCGTTCGCGCTGCGGGACGGGCTTAACTCACCGAGCCTGGCGGCGACGTTCCAGAATTCGTCGAGCACCTACCTGGGACCGGGGAATACCGACGGCACCTACCGGTACCTGGTGACCAGCCAGCTGGCGGCCAGCCCCGCGGCGCAGGCGCTGCTGGCACCAGGCTCATGCCTCCAGCCGGGATCGCCATGCTCGGCGGCCGATCGCGCCACCGCCGCCCAGGCCTGGGAACAGCAGGTCAACAACGCGTACGTCATGTCGGTGGCCCAGCTGACCGTCGAGTACGGTCAGGCCAACCTCACCAGGAACTCCGGCGCACCGCAGACCGTCGTGGGTGCCGGGTACGGCTCCCGCCTCACCCAGATCGGCGCGGGCGGACAGCCGATCCCCGCCGACGTCTTCGACTTCTACCAGCAGGTCCCCCAGTACATCCGCAACCAGGCGGCCACCCAGGCCGCGCAGCTGCAGGCCAGATGGCAGCAATGGGGTGTCCCGCAGAGCGTCGTCACCCAGGCCGCGAACGGCAACGCAGCCGCGTTCGCCCAGGCCAGCCAGATGGCCAGCACTAACGAGATGCTGGCGACCACCGCCGACGCGGCGGGCTACGGCACCCTCTTGTCCGGGTACACCTTTAACCCGGCCAAGTCCAGGCAGCAGAACCTGGACAGCCTGAACTCCTACATCACTGCCGCGCTGGCCGATAGTCAGAAAAACGCCGCGCTGGCCACCCACATGGGCGTCAACCCGTTCATCCCCCAGGGGGCTATCACCTTCCAGAACGGCACGTTCACCGCCACCGATCCCACCAATGCCAGCGCCGTGCAGGAGGCCGCGCTGCTGAACATCTCCGCCGACCAGGGCGCTACCGCCGCCGGCATGTCCGAGCAGATGTCCCAGCAGGCGTATAGCCAGGGCACGGCCGCCGCGGTCAAGCAGCTCCGGGCCCAGGGGTACAACGTCTGGCAAGACTCCAGCGGCAATGTCTGGATCGGCGGCGGCCAGGACACCGCCGCGGTCAGCCAGAAGCTCAGCGCCGCCGTCCACCAGCAGAGCGCCAGCGTCTACGCCCAGCTCACCTCCGCCTACCAGGGCGACCTGTCCAACGCGCTGACCTGGGTCACCGCCAACGTCAAGCCACTGCCCGGCGAAGACCAGCAGAGCTTCCTGCAGCGCCGTTACAACGACGCGGCCCAGATCGCCACCGCTACCTACGGCGGCACCAAGCCCGCCGCCGCCCAGACCGCGGTCACTGAGCAGAACCACGCCGCCGGGCGGCTCATGGGCAACCCCGACAACGCCGGCACCCCCGGCCCGGTGGCCGCCACCGATCCCACCACCACCGGACAGTGGCAGCAGGTCGTTGGCAGCCTGACCCCGCTCGCCCCGGGCAAGAGCCGGAGCCCGGCCGGCCTGGCCGGCAACGGCGGAACCACCGGCCCGCAGACCAACGACAGTTCCATCGTCCAGGCCAGCAGCACCGGCGGCACCAGCAACGCCGGCAGCCAGACCGGCCCCGCCGCCGCCCCGCCCGCCGCCCCGCCCGCCAGCGCCAGCCACGCGCTCAGCCAGGCCGGGAACACCGAGCAGGACGGCCCCGCCGCCAGCACCCCCGCCGCAAAGCCCGCCACCCCGCCGACTCCCGCCCCGCCGGCGCCAGCCGCTGCCGTCACCAGCCACCGGCCCGGCCCCGCCAGCCAGCCCGGCAACACCGCCACCAACGACCCCGGGAACAACGACACCGCCGGCGCCGCGGGCAACGACAGTTCCATCGTCCAGGCCAGCAGCACCGGCGGCACCAGCAACGCCGGCAGCCAGACCGGCCCCGCCGGCAGCCAGACCGCGGGCACTCCGCCCGCCAGCGCCAGCCACGCGCTCAGCCAGGCCGGGAACACCGAGCAGGACGGCCCCGCCGCCAGCACGCCCGCGCCGCCCGCCACCCCGCCGACTCCCACCCCGCCCGCCAGCACCGGAAGCGAGTACAGCGGCGGCAACGGCGCCCAGCAGCCGCAGACGCCCCCGACACCAGCCGCTCCCGTCACCGGCTACCAGTCCGGCCCCGCCAGCCAGCCCGGCAACACCGCCACCAACGACCCCGGAAACAACGACACCTCCGGCGCCGCGGGCAACGGCAGTTCCATCGTCCAGAACAACGGGAACGGGAACGGGAACGGGAACGGGAACGGCCCGTCGGCCGGTGCCAGCCAGGTGCTCAGCCAGCCGGGCAACACCGAGCAAAACGGGCCGCCCGCCGCACAGCCCGCCAGCGGCGCAGCCCAGCCCCAGACCTCCCCGCCCCCGGCCCCGGCCCCGCCCCCGGCCCCAGCCCCGGCCCCGACACCAGCCCCGGCCCCGCCAGCGGCGCCGCCAGCGGCACCGGCACCGCCCCCGGCCCCTGCACCAGCGCCGCCCGCGGCCCCGATCGGCGGGTCCAGCAACATTCGGTAAGCCGGCGACCAGGCATCCGCCGAGCGACCTGGCGACTTTCTTACCCGTGACCGCTGACGTAGCTGGGAGAGCCCGCGCCCGGCCGGGCGCGGCCCCGGTTCGCCGCGCGGCTGAACCTGCCGTTCGCCCCGACCGTTCCCCCAGTGGGCGCCGGGCGCCGGGCCGTCATCACGGAGAGGACGTCAAGGCTATGAAGAGAGGCCTGCTCGTGGCCCTGGGCGCGCTGGTGACCATCGCCGGGGTGGTGTTCGCGCTGCAGGGATTCAATGTCGTGGGCGGCAGCGCGATGTCCGGGAAATCATTGTGGGCAGTTCTCGGGCCGCTGATCGCCATCGCCGGGCTGATCATCGCCGCGGCCGGGCTGCGGCCGGCAAGGTTGCCGCACGATAGATAACTGTACGTGTGTATCAGGACTACGGAGGGTATCTACCGCTGGTCATTCGGCGCTGTTATCCGGGGGTAGCGCTGCGGCGGGAACGGGGGCCCTGTGCTGTGGTCAGTAGCGTCGCGTAGCCCAGTGCCCAGCGTGTCCAGCGTGTCCCGCGTGGCCAGCGTGCGCAGCGTGTCCATCGTGTCTAGCTCTCCGGCTGACGGGCGGGTAGGCGAACTCCTGGACGAGCTGGCTCAGCAGCTCGGCCTGAGCGTGCAGCGATCCAGGGACCGGCTCGTGCTGGTCCGCCCGGATGGCAGCCCGGTCCAGACGTGGCGGGAGGACTACCCGTACACCCAGCGGCTCAGCCGGCAGGAGTACGCGGAACAGAAGCGGTCCCTGCAGGTCGAGCTGCTCAAGCTGCAGCGGTGGATCAAGGAATCCGGCGGGCGGCTCATGATCGTCTTCGAGGGCCGCGACGCGGCCGGCAAGGGCGGGACGATCAGGCGGTTCACCGAGAACCTGAACCCGCGCGGCGCCCGGGTGGTCGCGCTGGAAAAGCCGACCGAGAAGGAACAGACCGAGTGGTACCTGCAGCGGTACGTCTCCCACCTGCCCGCCGCGGGCGAGATCGTGATGTTCGAC
The DNA here is from genome assembly GCA_035532295.1 of Streptosporangiaceae bacterium. Taxonomy (GTDB): domain Bacteria; phylum Actinomycetota; class Actinomycetes; order Streptosporangiales; family Streptosporangiaceae; genus DASUBV01. The sequence continues at coordinate 20,344 of DATKRH010000035.1, read as the reverse complement.
CGCTCCTGGTACAACCGCGCGGGCGTCGAGCGGGTGATGGGATTTTGCCGGCCGGACGAGTGCATGGAGTTCCTGCGCGAGGCGCCAGAGTTCGAGCGCATGCTGGCCCGGGACGGCATCACGCTGGTCAAGTTCTGGTTCTCCGTCTCCCGCACCGAGCAGCTGCGGCGCTTCGTCGAGCGGCAAACCGATCCGGTCAAGCAGTGGAAGCTGAGCCCGGTGGACCTCGCCTCGCTGGACAAGTGGGACGAGTACACCGAGGCCAAGGAGTCCATGTTCTTCTTCACCGACCTGGCCGACGCTCCATGGACCGTCGTGAAGAGCAACGATAAGAAACGGGCCCGGCTTGAGGCCATGCGTTATGTACTGTCCCGGGTGCCCTATGCGGACAGGGACGAGATCATCGTCGGCCACCCCGACCCGCTGATCGTGGGACCGGCGCCCTCGCTCTTCGAGACCGGCGAGCGGACCAGGTAGCGAACGCCGGGCCAGCTAGGTCAGCGCACCGGCCAGCCCGCCGCTAGTTGGACGTGCGGGCGGCTCAGGACGATCTGCCCGGCGGCCACGACCAGGTCCACGGCGGCCGGGCAGACGGTCAGGGACAGGTCTGCGGCGCCTGGCCGGCCCAGGCTGTCCCAGCCGGGTGCCTGCCTGGCCAGGTGCGCCGCCAGGGCAGCTCCGCCACGGCCGTATCCGCGCATCACGACCTCGCCGGGGAAGGCCGCGGGATCGATGCCTGGCGGGCGGGGCGGGGCGGCCCGGCCCGCGTCGGCCCGGCCCGCGCCCGCCAGACCGCTGACGCCGAGCTGATCAGGTCCGGCGCCCCGGCTCGCGAGGGCGCCGAATGGGAGCAGCGGGCCGTCGCGACCACCGCTAGCGGCCGTGGCCATGAAGGTGAGGCGGTCCAGACCCGGCTCGGTGAGGGTGAGCCACAGGTCGAGATCGGCCAGTTCGTCCCGGCTGGCCGCCCCGATCCCGGCCCCAATATCCACGGCAGGGCCGCCGAGCGCCCTGGCCAGGGACGCCAGGTCGACCCGGTGGCCGTCGTCGACTTGCACGTAAACGCCGGGCGAGGACCACAGCGGCCGGAACGACTCCGGGTCCGCGAAGGCGCCCGCCATCCGGACGAACCCGCACCGGAACGCCGAGGTGCTGACCCAGTGGTCATGCCCGTGGTGGGTGGCCCCGTGGTGGGTGGCCCCGTGGTGGCTAGTGCTGCGTTCCAGGGCGACCGACAGCTGGATGGCGCGCAGTGCGAGCGGCAGCACCAGTCGCCCGCCGTGGCTCAGCTGGTCCAGCCACGCCGGCGCGATGTCCCAGGCCCCGACCGTCACGATGACGCGGTCGAAGGGAGCGCCGTCAGGATCGCCATAGCCGCCGTCGGCGCAGCGTGCCCGTACGTGGCCGTATCCGGCCGCCGTCAGGCTAGCTCGCGCCCGGGCGACCAGGTCGGCGTCGATGTCGACGGTGACCACCGCGCCGCGGGGCCCCACGATGTGGTCCAGCACCGCCGCGTTATAGCCGGTCCCGGTGCCGATCTCGAGCACCCGGTGTCCCGGCTCCAGCCCGAGCTGCTCGAGCATGATCGCCATCATGGCGGGCTGCGACGAGGAGCTGATCGGCAGCCCGTCCTCGTCGTACTTGATGACCAGCGCCTCGTCCTGGTAGGCGGCCGCCGGGGCGAGCCCGGGCACGAACAGGTGCCGCGGGACTGCGCGGAACGCCGCCTGGACCGCCGGACTGGGGGTCCGGCCACTGTCGAGCAGGGCGCCGGCCAGCCTGGCCCGCGCCGCATCCGCCCCGTCAGCGCTAGTCCTGCCAGGGGCGGGTCCGCTAGTCGTCATGCGGCAGCCACCTCCCACGTCCACCATAGGCGCGGAGCAGCTCCAGGTCAGGTAGGCGCCGGGAGCAGTGACAGACGCCGTTATCGTGCAGCGTTTTGGGGGTCCCACCCACCAAAATGCTGCAAGATCTTTTTCTCGATGCCTTCTAGCAGGCGGTGGGGGTGGTGGACGGCTAGTGGCGGAGCTGGGATACCGCGTAGAGGGCGATGCTGGCGGCGACGCTGGCGTTGAGCGACTCGGCGCCGGTGATCGGGATCCGGGCGACGGCGTCGCAGCGCTCGGCGATCAGCCGGGACAGCCCGCGGCCCTCGGCCCCGACGACCAGCACCAGCGGCGAGTCGGCGAGCTGCAGCTGCCCGATGTCCTCGCCGCCGGCCGCGTCGAGGCCCACGACGAACAGGCCGGCCTGCTGGTAGGCGGCGAGCGCCTGGGCCAGGTTGGATGCCTGGGCGACCCGCACCCTGGCCAGGGCACCGGCGGATGCCTTCCAGGCCCCCGCGCTCACTCCGGCGGACCGGCGCACCGGCACCAGGATCCCGTGGCCCCCGAACGCGGCCACCGACCGGGCGATCGCGCCCAGGTTACGCGGATCGGTGATGCCATCCAGCGCGACGATCAGCGGCTGCGCCGCCGCGTCCCTGGCTGCCTCGACGAGATCGTCGGGGGCGGCGTAGGAGTACGGCGCCACCTTGAGCGCCAGCCCCTGGTGGATGGCGCCCCCGGTCATCCGGTCCAACTCGGCCCGGCCGGCCTCGACGACCGGGATGCCCGCGTCGGCAGCCAGCATGACCGCCTCGCCGATCCGCTCATCGGCGTCCAGCCGCGGCCCGACATGCAGGGCGCTGGCAGGCACCCTGGCACGCAGTGACTCCAGCACGGCGTTGCGTCCGGCGACGATCTCGGCCGCGTTCCCGGCACCGCGCGACGGGCCCGCAGCCGACCGGCCCGAGCCCACGTAACCCCGCGCGCCCCGGCTGTCCGCGCCCCGCGCATCCCGCACGCCCCGGCTGTCCGCACCCCGGCTGTCGCCCCGCCGGTCATCAGCGCGCCGATCATCAGCGCGCCCGTCGGCGGGCCGCCGGTCATCGGGCCGGTCATCGGGCCGGGCGGCGGGCAGGGAACCGGGCCGGGCGGCCGCCCTGGCTTGCGCGGCGGCCTTGCGCTGCGCCGGATGGCCCGGCCGCATGGAGGCCGGCGGCGTGGGGCCCTTGCCCTCCAGCTTGCGCTTGCCGTAGCCGCCCGTGCCCGGCCTGGGCTTTCCGGACTTGGTACGGCCGACGGCCCCTGGCCGAGGTTGGCGCGAGGTCCGCCCGCTCATCGCTTCAGCTCCCATCGAGGGCCGCGCGGGGTGTCCTCGACGAGTACGCCCGCATCCTGCAGGCTGTCTCGGATCGCGTCCGCCGCGGCGTAATCCTTGCGCTTCCTGGCCGCCTGGCGCTGCTCTAGCGCCACGCCGATCAGCGCGTCTACCACCGGCCGCAGGTCATCCCCGGCCGATCCGCCGCCCGCGGCCCATGGCTCGGCGAGCGGATCAAGCCCGAGAACGCCGAGCATCGCCCGGACCTCCGTCAGCCGCTTGGCGCCGCCCGCCAGGTCCCCGGCGGCCAGCGCGCTGTTGCCGTCGCGCACTGCCTCGTGCACCACGGCGAGGGCCTGCGGGACGCCGAGGTCATCATCCATCGCCGCTGCGAACGGTGCCGGCAGCCCGCCCGCGGCCGTTACGGCGATGGCCGACAGCGGCTCACCCGGCGGAGATCCGGCTGCCCCCGCGCCGGCTGCCCCCGCGCCGACTGACTGCGCACCGTCCGCGAGAGCCTCCGCCGCCACCACCTCGGTCGCCCGGGTCACGAACCCCTCGATCCGCCGGTAGGCGGTAGCCGCCTCCGCGAGCGCCTCCGGCGAGTAGTCGATCTCCGAGCGGTAGTGCGCCTGGCCGAGGTAGTACCGCAGCTCGGCCGGGCGGACGGACTCGACCATGGCGTCGACGAGCAGCGAGTTGCCCAGCGACTTGCCCATCTTCTCGCCGCCGATACGCACGAGGCCGTTGTGCAGCCAGTAGCGGGCGAAGCCGTCCCCGACCGCACGGGACTGGGCCAGCTCATTCTCATGGTGGGGGAAGAGCAGGTCGAGCCCGCCACCGTGGATGTCGAAGGTGTCCCCCAGGTACTTGGTGGACATCGCGGAGCACTCCAGGTGCCAGCCCGGCCGACCCGGCCCCCAGGGGGTCTCCCAGGAAGGCTCCCCCGGCTTGGCGCCCTTCCAGAGCGCGAAGTCCCGCGGATCGCGCTTGGCGCCGGCGTTGTCGGTGTCGGTGTCGTCCGTCGCGAGCATGAGCTCCGGCCGCTGGCCAGATAGCTCGCCGTAGCTCGGCCAGGAGCCGACGTCGAAGTACACATCGCCGTCAGTGGCATAGGCGTGACCGGAATCGATCAGCCGGCGCATCAAGACGATCATCTCGGGGACGTGCCCGGTCGCCCGCGGCTCAACGTCGGGCGGCAGGCAGCCGAGGATGGCGAAGGCGCGGGTGAAGGCCCGCTGATTCCGCTCGGCCACCGCCCACCAGGCCACGCCTTCCTGGGCGGCGACACGGATGATCTTGTCGTCGATATCGGTCACGTTCCGGCAGAGCGTTACCTCGTACTCGATGGCTCGCAGCCACCGCACCAGGATGTCGAAGTTGAGGCCGGAACGGATGTGACCGATGTGCGGCGGCGCCTGGACCGTAGCGCCACACAGGTACAGCGAGGCCTTCCCCGGAGTGCGCGGGGAGAACTCGCGCACCGAGCGCGTCGCGGTGTCGTGCAGGCGTAGGGTCACCTGCCAAGGCTACTGGGTGCTGGCTAGCGGATGCGGCGCGTGCTCAGCCGCGAGCCGCCCTGGCCCAGCTCCAGGGGTACTCGGGATCCTCGACTGACCGGCCCGCCCGCGCCAGCAGCAGCGGGCGGAAGGTGTCGATCATGACGGCCGTCTCGTCCGTGGTAGTGCGCCCCTCGGCCAGGCCCTTGATGACGGCCTCCACGGCACCGGGTTGTGGCCCGTGCGTGAAACCGGACGGGTGCAGCGTGATCGACCCGACGCCGACTCCCGAACCCTTGCGGGCCGAGTAATCCCCGCCGACGTAATACATCATCTCGTCGGAGTCGACGTTGTGGTGGTTGTACGGGATCGGCACCGCCTCCGGATCGAAGTCCAGCGGGCGCGGGCAGAAGGAGCAGATCACGAAGTTAGGCCCCTCGAAGGTCTGGTGCACCGGCGGCGGCGCGTGGGTGCGCTTCACGATCGGCTCGAAGTCGGCGATGTTGAACGCATACGGATACAGGCAGCCGTCCCAGCCCACCACGTCGAACGGATGGAAGGCGTAGGTCAGCGTCGTCAGCCCCGCGCGGTTACGGACGATAACCGGCACGTCCTCGCCCTCGGCGATCAGCGGCCCCTCCGGCCCGCGCAGGTCGCGCTCGCAGTACGGCGCGTGCTCCAGGAACTGACCGAACTGGGACAGGTACCGGCGAGGCGGCCTGATGTGCCCGCTGGCCTCGACCACCAGCGCCTGGAGTTGCTGGCCCGGCTCGGCGGGCCCGGGCAGCCAGCGGTGGATCGTCCCCCTCGGGACGACGACATAGTCCCCGGCGGCGGCGGCGATTGAGCCGTACACCGATTCCAGCCGGACGGTGCCCGATCGCACGTAGATGGCCTCGTCGCCGGTGGAGTTCCGGTAGAGGCCCGACGGCTCGCCGGCCGCGGCGAAGCTCACCCGGACGTCGTCGTTGCCCAGCAGCAACTGCCTGCCCAGCACCAGGTCACCGCCAGCCGGCAGCTCCTGAGTCCGGAAATGGCGCGGCAGCAGCGGGTGATTGGACGCCAGGTCATGCCCGGCGGCCGGGTCGGCCAGGCCCTCGCTCTTAACGATCGCGGTGGGCGGATGAGCGTGATAGAGCAGCGAGGAATCCGAAACGAAACCCTCCTCGCCCATCAGCTCCTCGGCGTACAGGTGCCCGTCCGGACTGCGGAAACGGACGTGGCGCTTACGCGGAATCTCTCCGGCCACCCGGTAATACGGCATATCGGCTCCTTTGCCGCCATGTTTGCCGGCCGTGCTGTGGTCCGGCCGTGCTGTGGTCCGGCCGTGCTGTCCTCAGGCCGTGCTGTCGTCCCGCCGGGCGCCGTCAGGGTGGGCGCCGTCAGGGTGGCGCCCGCCTGCGGGACAGGGCCCTGGCCGGTTCCGGAACGCGCGCTTGGCCTTGCTCCGTGGCATATGTGCGCCCCTGCGGTCGTAGGCTGCTGCCAGGCAAGAGGATTGCCCCTTATCCCGAACTATAAGCGGGCCGAAATCGTGCTGAAAGGACGAGTGTGCCCCGATGAACCACTCTCCGCATCCGGCTTCGCATCCGGCCTATAGTCCCGCTTCCGCTGGCCTCCCTCCGGCTGGCCTCCCTCCGGCTGGCCTTCCTCCGGCTGGTCCCGCTCCGGCTGGTCCCGCTCCGGCCCCCCCGACAGCGGCCAGCCGGGTTCTGCGCCTGCTGGCTCTGACCGCAGTCTGCATCGGCCTGCTCGTGCTCGCCGCTGCTGCCTTCCTGCTGTCCTACCCGGGAATCCATGCGGTCGCGCTGCAGGCCGGCGTCTCGTCCTCGCTCGCCCGCGTCTACCCCGTCATCTTCGACGCCATGCTGATCATCGCCTGCGCCGCGGTGCTCTCGCTGCGTGGCGCCGGCGCGCTCAGCAGGGCCTACGCCTGGCTGGCGCTGCTGGTGCTGGTCGCCGCGGCGGCCGGCGGCGACGCGCTGCACTCGACCGGGATCAAGCTTCCGCACCGGCCCGCTGCCGCAGCGGCGGCGATCATTCCGTGGGCGCTGGTGCTGATGGGCTTCGGGCTGCTGCTGGCAATGTTGCGGCACGCCAGGCTGCACCGCGCCGCGGTGGCGGCTCCGGGCACAGCAGCGCCGGGCGCGGGATCAGCAGGGGCGGGCCGCGGCCTGTCGGCCCCGTACGGACCGCCGGTCGCGGCGCTGCCGCCCTGGGCCGGCCAGCAAGGTCCGCAGCCTCCGCGGCCTCAGCCTCCGCGGCCTCCGTATGGCACGTATGGCATGGGCCAGCCCGGCGGCCACGGCCAGCAGTTCACCGGAATGGGCCAGCACGGCGCCCCGGGCCAGCTAAACGCACCGGCCCAGCCCCCTGCCGTGGCCCAGCCTCCTGCCCCGGCGCTTCCGGCGCCTCCGGTTCAGGCCGCCAGCACGGTCCAGACTGCGCCGAGCCCGGTACCGCCGGCCAGTCCAGTCCCGGCCACGCTGCCGGGTGCCAAGGCAGACGACGTGATCGCACCCCCGGAAGCGCCGAACGTTCCGGCCCCGCGTGTCCAGGCGGATGCCACCGACGGGCCGCAGCAATCCGACGCTGGGCCGGCAGACGCTGGGCCGGCAGACGCTGGGCCGGCAGACGCTGGGCAAGCAGACGCTGGGCAAGCAGACGCTGGGCAATCCGACGCTGGGCCGGCAGACGCTGGGCAAGCAGACGCTGAGCCCGTGTACGTGGCGGCGCCTCCGGCAGAATTCGCGACCCCAGCCCAGAACGGCGGGCCAGCCGATCCAGCCGCCGACGCCGATCCAGCCGCCGACGCCCAGGTTCGCGCCGACGCGGGTCCAGGCGCCCCGCTGCCCCCGGCGTTCCACCGAATGTGGAGCTCGCCTACCCCGCCGGGCGAGGACTACGACGGCTAGGCCGTCCTCGCGCCTGGCCGGTCCCGGTCAGGCGCGGCGGCGGATCACCAGGGCAGTCGCCACCGCGGCTATTCCCTCGCCCCGGCCGGTCAGGCCCAGGCCGTCGGTGGTCGTGCCGGACACGCTGACCGGCGAGCCGTCGAGGGCCGCCGACAAGACGGCCTCGGACTCGGACTTCCGCGTCGAGATCCTGGGCCGGTTGCCGATCACCTGGACCGCTACGTTACCCACGAGGAATCCCGCGTCCGTGAGGATCGTGGCGGTCTCCCGCAGCAGCACCGTGCCGCGCGCGCCAGCCCATTCCGGTTTGCTGGTACCGAAGTGCTGGCCCAGGTCGCCCAGCCCGGCGGCCGACAGCAGCGCATCGCAAACGGCATGCGCGGCTACGTCACCATCGGAGTGCCCGGCTAGGCCGGGCTCATCCGGCCACAGCAGGCCGGCCAGGTAGAGCGGCCTGCCCGCAGCCAGCGGATGGACATCAGTCCCGATACCCACCCTCGGCAGGTCGCCCTTCATCGCCGGACCCTAAATCGCGGCGAATCCGGGCGACTGCCGTTACACGGCGCACAGTCACAGCCTGCACCTGGCACGGGCTCATGCCTGCGCAGCACGGGTGTGCGCTCAGTTACCGAGAATCTCGTCGAGCAGGGCCTCGGCCTTGTCCTCATTCGTCTTCTCGGCCAGCGCCAGCTCGCTGACCAGAATCTGCCGCGCCTTGGCCAGCATCCGCTTCTCCCCTGCCGAGAGACCGCGCTCACGGTCCCTGCGCCAGAGATCCCGGACTACCTCGGCTACCTTGTTGACGTCTCCAGAAGCAAGCTTTTCCAGGTTGGCCTTATACCGCCGGGACCAGTTGGTCGGCTCTTCCGTGTACGGGGCGCGCAGTACCTCGAATACGCGCTCCAGTCCTTCCTGCCCGACCACGTCCCGGACGCCGACAAGCTCGGCATTGTCCGCGGGAACACGCACAGTCAGGTCGCCCTTGTCGACCTTGAGCACGAGGTAAGTTCTATCCTCACCTTTGATCGAACGGGTCTCGATCTCCTCGATCCGAGCAGCCCCATGATGGGGGTAGACGACGGTGTCGCCGACCTTGAAAGACATGTGGCATGTACCCCTTCCGCTGCAGCTATCTTACCACGTGCAGCAAGGGCGATTAGCCCGCGTTAGTGGCATAGATGCAGGTCAATAGCTCGATAACCAGAGTTGATTTCGGCCTGGCCGACCAGCGCACGGCGCGCCGGCCTGCGGGCGCCCCTGGCGGACCCGCCTGACCGGGGATCTGGCCGGCCCGCGGGCGAGTCCTCAATCACCCAGCCCGGGCTGGCACGGATGGCCGCCGGTGGGCTCATACTGAAGGAGACGATCGCTCTTGCCGGAGAGGTGCTAGTGAACCTTGGCGGCGAACCGGAACGGGACGACTCTGGGCTCCCGCCGGTCGACATTGAGGTTCCCGACGACGCACGGGAACTCGATCGAGACGTGCAGGCATACCGGCGTGAGCTACGCGCGCTGCGGCGGCAGCAGCGCCGGATACGCCTGCACAGGCCGCTCACGCGCGACGGAGTGGTGCTGCCGCTGCTGGCCAGCTGCCTGGTGCTCGCCCTGATCGCCGGCACCCTACTGACCGTCTTCACCGCGGGGCCGGGCGGGGACCTGCCCGCCGCGCCCCGGCCAACGGCAACCGCGGGCGCCTCGAACCGTCCGGCCACCAGCCCGCCCGCGAGCCCTCCGGACTCGCCCACGGCGGTGCCCGCCAGGAACCTGCCCGACAAGGCCATCAAGATCGACGCCAAGCCGACCGCGCTGCGGGGCCTGACGCCAGCGGTGCTGGCGCTCGTCCCGGTCGGCTGCAACTGCGTCACGGCGATTCGCCAGCTGGTCCGGCAGGCTGGGGCAGCCGGCGTCGCGCTCTACCTGGTCAGCGCGAAGGGCCACCTCGCCGCCCTCCGGCAACTGGCGGCGCGGGAACCCGGACCGCCGCGCGTGGCCGAGGACTATACCGGCACCCTGTACGCGGCTTATCCCCCTACGGGGCTCACCGCGGTGCTGGCCGGGCGGGATGGCTCCGTCACCGTGGCAGCGTCGCTGCCGCCGGCGTTCCGGCTGACCGCGCAGCTAGACGCGTTGCAGGCCACGAGCGCGGGAGCGTCGACGCCCGCGGCGACAGCCAGGCAGCCGCCGACAGCCACGCCCGGGACGCCGACAGCCACGCCCAGCGCGCCGACAGCCACGCCTAGGACGCCGGCGACGTCGTCCTAGGGCTCGCCGCGCCGAAGGGCCGGGCCGGCGCGGACCGGCCTCCGAGTGCCGACTACGCTTTCCGACGTCCCGGGCGCAGTCCGCTGCCGGGACATCCCGGGCACATCCGTCGAGGGGAGCACCCCGTGTTCTGGAGCAGTCGGGCGAGCGGGTTGCCGCGCCGCCTGCTGATCGTGGCGGCCGCAGCGCTGATCCCGGTCCTGGCCGGATGCGGGGCCGGCAGCAACGCCCCCATTCTGAACTGGCACTACCCGACGGAAGGCGCGGGGGTGACAACAGCTCAGCACATGGCCATCAGGAACGTGTTCGTGCTGGGCGCGCCGCCGCCGGCCGCGCTGCAGGCGGGCCAGTCGGCCAGCCTGTTCTTCGCCCTGGTGAACGACGGCAGCCCGGACCGGCTGATCAGCATCCAGGCGCCCGGCACGGCGACGGCCGTCACGATCCCCGGTGGCAGCATCAGGCTCGCCTCATCCCAGGTCGTGCTGCTGACCGGACCGCGGCCCCAGGCGGTCCTGACCGGGCTGACCCGGACCCTGACCAGCGGGTCGGCGATCACCCTGGTGCTGAACTTCCAGAACGGGGGAAGCGTCCGGCTGCGCGTCCCCGTCGTGGCCATGACGGGGGCCTACGGCACGTTCTCGCCCGCCCCGACGCCGACGCCGACCCTGTCGCCCGGGAAGCACCATCGCCGAGTGTCTCCGTCGCCGTCCGCCAGCGGCCTGACGACCAGCCCGGCGACGACGCCGAGCCCGTCCAGCACCAGCACGCCTTAGCCCGCGGCGGCCCCGGGAGGGCGCTGGAAGCCGGGCCGTAACGCTCCCGGGGTCAGCCGACCGGCTCGAACTTGTAACCCAGTCCGCGGACGGTCACGATGTGCGTCGGGTTGGCCGGGTCCGTCTCGACCTTCGCCCGCAGCCGCTTGACGTGCACATCCAGGGTCTTGGTGTCGCCGACGTAGTCAGAGCCCCAGACCCGGTCGATGAGCTGCATCCGGGTGAGCACCCGGCCGGCGTTACGCAGCAGGAATTCCAGCAGCTCGAACTCCTTGAGCGGCAGCTGAACCTGCGCGTTGCGAACCGTCACCACATGCCGGTCCACGTCCATCCGGACCGGGCCCGATTCCATGACGGAGGTCAGCGCCTCCTCCGTGTCCCCCCGGCGCCGCAGCACGGCCCGGATCCGGGCGACCAGCTCGCGAGAGGAGAACGGCTTGGTCACGTAGTCGTCCGCCCCCAGCTCCAGGCCCACGACCTTGTCAATCTCGCTGTCCTTGGCGGTCAGCATGATGACCGGGACATTCGACCGCTCGCGCAGGCTCCGGCACACCTCGCTGCCGGGCAGGCCGGGCAGCATGAGGTCCAGGAGCACCAGATCGGCCCCGGTCCGGTCGAAGGTGTCGATCGCGTCCGGGCCAGTGGGACAGACCGCGACCTCGAAGCCTTCCTTGCGCAGCATGTAGGACAGCGCGTCGCTGAACGATTCCTCGTCCTCGACAACGAGTACCCGAGTCACTTGACTGCCTCCTTGGCAGGTCGCGCCGTTTCGTGTTCGGTGCCGCCAGGGGGCGACACGCTGGACGTTCTCAGTGGCAACCGCAACGTGAACGTGGACCCGGAGCCCTCCTTGCTCCACACGGTGATCGTGCCGCCGTGCGCGACGGTGACGTGCTTGGCGATGGCCAGGCCCAGGCCCGTACCGCCGGTGGCGCGTGATCGCGCGGGATCGACGCGATAGAAGCGCTCGAAGATGCGCTCAAGATCGCGCTCGGGAATGCCGATGCCCTGGTCGGCCACGCTGATCTCGACCGCGTTGGCGCCCGCGCGCCGGGTGGAGACCAGCACCCGCGTCTTCTCCGGGCTGTAGGCGACGGCGTTCTCCAGCAGGTTGCGCAGCGCGGTGACCATCAGGTCCTCGTCCCCCAGGATGGACATGCCACGCTCGCCGCTGGCGGCCAGCTCGATGCCGTGCGCGCTGGCCCGCATCCGGCACCTGTCCAGGGCCTCGGCGACCACGGTATCGACCTCGATCGGGGTGGGATCGGGCACCGGCTCGGCCGCCTGGATCCGGGACAGCATGATCAGGTCCTGCACCAGGTCGGTCAGCCTCGATGCCTCCTGCCGCATGCGCCCGGCGAACCGCAGGACCGCCTCGGGATCATGCACGGCGTCCTCGACCGTCTCGGCCAGCAGGGCCAGGGCGCCGACCGGCGTCTTGAGCTCGTGGCTGATGTTCGCCACGAAGTCCCGGCGCACCTCCTCGACGCGGCGGCTCTCGGTCTGGTCCTCGGCCAGCAGCAGCACCAGCCCGCCGTTGCCGACGGCCGCGCCGAGCGGAGCGACCCGGACCGCGAAGCTGGTGGTCCGTCCGTTGAACCTGCTCGTCGAGACCTCGATCTCGCCCTCGCGGACCTTCCCGTCCCGGCGGACCTTCCGCGCGAGCGCCACCAGTTCGCGCACGACCAGCTGGTCGCCGTCGACCAGCCCGAAGGAGCGCGCGGCCGCGCTGGCCCGCAGCACCCGGTCGTCGCTGTCCAGCACGACCGCCGAGGAGGAGAGCACCGCCAGTACGGAATCGATGCCAGCAGGCAGGCCTGGCGGCTGCGGCTGCCCGACGCTGGCCGCGGCTGCGGCATCATCGCGGGCGGACCCGGCCGTATTCACCGTCATGTCCACAGTGCGATCGTATGCGGGGGTGCCGCCTCAGCACACAAGGCGGGGTGCGCCGACCTGGGGTATTGGCGCAATGTTCACCGCCGCGACGAATCCTGTCTACGTTCACGCCGCAGGCTCGATACCGACGACGCACCCGTTTGACGGCATCTGGCCGGTGCTGCCCGCATTAACGGCGCCCGAATGAGGACCCCGAGTTAACGGCCCTGGGCCGCGACTGCCTCCGCGGCCTGCGCCGCCGCCTCCGGGTCCAGGTAACGCCCGCCCGGCACCGCCGGCCGGAATCCCGCGTCGAGTTCGTAGACCAGGGGGATGCCGGTCGGGATGTTCAGCTGAGCGATCTCGGCGTCGCCGATCCCGTCCAGGTGCTTGACCAGGGCCCGCAGGGAGTTGCCGTGCGCGACGACCAGGACGGTCTGGCCAGCCGCCAGCGCCGGGATGATCGAGTCCTGCCAGTACGGCAGCATCCGCTGGACGACGTCGCGCAGGCACTCCGTCCGGGGCATGAGGTCGTCCGGCAGCAGCGCGTAGCGCGGGTCCGCCGTGGGTGACATCGGATCGTCATCCGGCAGCGGCGGCGGCGGCACATCGTAGGAACGGCGCCAGAGCATGAACTGCTCGTCGCCGTACGCCTGCCTGGTCTGCGACTTGTCCCGGCCCTGCAGGGCACCGTAATGGCGCTCGTTCAGGCGCCAGGACCGCTGGACCGGAACCCAGAGCAGGCCCGCCGCCTCCAGCGCGAGGTTGGCCGTCTGGATTGCCCTGGTCAGCACGGAGGTGTGCACGACGGCGGGACGCAGGCCGGCCTCGGCGAGCATGGTGCCCCCGCGCTCCGCCTCGGCCGCCCCGCCGGGCGACAGGCCCACATCCACCCAGCCAGTAAACAGGCCCTCGGCGTTCCATACGCTCTCGCCGTGTCGAAGCAATACCAGCGTGCTCATGACCCACCAGCCTAGTGCCCGCCGCACGCGGCCCGGGCCGCGGTCTGGCCCCGGTCTGGCCGCGCGGACCCGCCGTGGCGGGCGGGAACATGCTGGGCCCTCGTGGAGTTGCCTCCTCCGGAGGTGCATGCCTGTGCCGCGACGCTTTCCCCGGCGGATCGCGACCGTCAGCGTTCATACGTCACCATTGGAGCAGCCCGGAACCGGCGACGCGGGCGGCCTGAACGTCTACGTGGTCGAGGTCGCCAAGCGCCTGGCGGCCCGCGGCGTGGAGGTGGACATCTTCACCCGGGCTGTCTCCCGCGAGCAGCCGCCGGTCGCCGAGCTTGCCCCCGGCGTGCTGGTCCGCCACCTGACCGCCGGGCCGTTCGAGGACCTGGACAAGTCCGACCTGCCCGGCCAGCTCTGCCAGTTCACGTTCGAGTTGCTGCGTGCCGAGGCCGCGCACGCACCCGGCCGTTATGACCTAGTTCATGGGCATTACTGGCTTTCCGGTCAGGTGGGCGCGGTGGCCAAGGAGCGGTGGGGCGTGCCGCTGATCCAGTCCATGCACACCCTCGGGAAGGTGAAGAACGCGGCGCTCGCCGCCGGTGACGCCCTGGAGCCGGAGGTCCGGCTGCGCGGCGAGACCGAGGTCATCGGCGCCGCCGACCGGCTGGTCGCCAACACCGACGACGAGGCCAGCCAGCTCATCAGCGGCTATGCCGCCGACCCGGCCAGGGTCACCGTTGTCAACCCGGGTGTCAGCCTCTCGGTGTTCCGGCCCGGCTCTCAGCAGCTAGCCAGGAAGCAGCTGGGCCTGCCCGCCGACGGCGTCGTGCTCGTGTTCGCCGGCCGGGTCCAGCCCCTCAAGGCGCCCGACGTCGTGCTGCACGCCGCTGCCGCGATGATCGCCGATGAGCCCGGCCTGGCCGACAGGCTCACCATCGCGTTCGTCGGCGGCCCGAGCGGCGCCGGGCGAGCCGACCCGGACGGGCTGATCGAACTGGCTGACCGGCTGGGGCTGGCCGGCCTGATCCGGCTGGAGCCGCCCTGCCCGCAGCCTGAGCTCGCGAACTGGTACCGCGCGGCGAGCATCGTGATGGTGCCCTCGTACTCCGAGTCCTTCGGGCTCGTCGCGGTCGAGGCGCAGGCCTGCGGTACGCCCGTGGTCGCCGCCGCCGTGGGCGGGCTGCGCACCGCCGTCCGGCATGGTGTCTCGGGAGTCCTGGTCGACTCCCGGGACCCGGCGAGCTATGCCCGCGCGGTCCGCGAGCTGATCGCCTCGCCGCAGACCCTGGCGCGGCTGTCGCGCGGCGCCCGCGAGCACGCCTCCCGCTTCGGCTGGTCGGTAACGGTGGACCGGCTGATCGAGCTCTACAGTGGCGTCATGAGCGAGGCCGGCGCCGCGGTAGACGCGTGAGCGAGGCTGACGCCAGCGCCCTGCAGGCCGCCCTGACCAGCCTCGGGCTGGAGTTCGAGTCTCCCCGGCCGGGTGCTTGCCTGGTGTCGTTGACGGGCGAGCACAAGCTGGCCACGATGACGTGGCTCATCGCCGGCGCCCACAGCCTGCATGTCGAGGCGTTCTTCTGCCGTCAGCCCGACGAGAACCATGCCGCGTTCTACCGGTTCCTGCTGGAGCGCAGCGGGCGGATGTACGGGGTGCACTTCGCGCTTGACCCGGTCGGCGACGTCTACCTGGTCGGCAGGCTGCCGCTGGCGGCGATCAGCACGGAGGAGGTCGACCGGCTGCTGGGCTGCGTGCTCAGCTACGCGGACGAGGCCTTCGACCAGGCGCTCATGCTCGGCTTCGCCTCGGCCATCCGCAAGGAGCACGCCTGGCGCGTCAAGCGCGGGGAGAGCCTGGCGAACCTGCAGGCGTTCGCGCGGCTGACCGACGGCGCTGCCCCCGACCGCGCTGCCCCCGACCGCGCTGCCCCCGACGGCCCGGCCAGCTAGGACTTGACCAGCCGGGAGATAGCCTCAGCCGCCTCCCTGACCTTTTCCTGCGCATCGGGGCCGCCCGCCTCGATGGCCTGAGTGACGCAATGGCCGAGGTGGTCCTCGAGCAGCCCGAGGGCGACCGCCTGCAGAGCCCTGGTCGCCGCCGAGATCTGGGTCAGCACGTCTACGCAGTAGGTGTCTTCCTCCACCATCCGCTGCAGGCCCCGGATCTGGCCCTCGATCCTGCGCAGGCGCTTGAGGTAGGCATCCTTGTCTTGCGTATATCCGCGCATGATCTCGAAAATACACTGGCCCGCCCGGCAACCGAGTAATCCCCGCCGCCCCAGCCGGAGGGCCAGCCGCCGCCCCAGCCGGAGGGCCACTCAGCGCCCTCACCGCCCATGGCCTTCCCCCTGGCAGCGGCAGCAGCGCCGGCGCGGTAGAAAGTAGGAGACAGCTAGCACCTCGGCCAGGAGGTCGGCGCCATGTTCTCCAGCGACCTGCGCTCCGCCGCGGCCCGGCGCGACGCCGGCATCCGCAAGATCAGCAGGCTCACCTGGCGCGCCGGGATGGCCGGCGTTATCTGCTCCGCCGTCATCGCCGTCGCGTTCGGCCATCACGCGCAAGGGCAAGCCGCGCCGCCGGGGCAGTCGGGCACGATCGTGGTTCCTCACCAGCCGCCCGCGCCCGCCCAGGGTGGCGGCCAGGTCACGTCGGGCGCGTCATGACCACTGCGGCGATCGCCAGGGATACCTTCGAGGTGTTCGGCACCACGGCGGTGCTGCTCGTGACCGCGGCGCAGGCCCTCGGCCCGGCCCGCGCGCTGGCCGACCGGGAGCTGGCCGCCGTCGACCTGGCCTGCAGCAGGTTCCGGCCCGATTCCGAGCTCACCGCCCTCAACGAGGCCGCCGGCGACCGCAGGACCGTCAGCCCGCTGTTCGCCGACCTGATCGCCGCCGCCCTGCGCGCCGCCGCACTGACCGATGGTGACGTCGACCCGACGTGCGGCCAGGCCCTGGTCGGCCTCGGCTACGACCGGGACTTCGCGCAGGTCAAGGCGATTAACCCCGGCCCGGCCGGCCTGCCCGCCAGGTTCGGTCCGGTGCCCGGCTGGCGAAGCGTCGAACTTGATCAGGCGACCCTGCGGGCGGCGCTAAGCAACGGTGCCCGGCTGGACCTCGGCGCCACCGCGAAGGCGTGGGCCGCCGACCGCTGCGCGGCGCTGCTCGCTGACCAACTGGGCTGCGGCGTCCTGGTCAGCCTCGGCGGAGACATCGCCGTGGCGGGCCCGCCGCCCGCTGATGGCTGGCGCGTCCGGGTCACCGACGACCACGCGGCCGGGCCGGACGCGCCCGGCCAGACGGTGGCCATCGCCGGAGGCGGCCTGGCCACGTCCAGCACGACCGTGCGGACCTGGGCCGCCGGCGAGCATCAGGTGCATCACATCATCGACCCGGCGACCGGTCAGTCCGCCCGCTCCTGCTGGCGCACCGTCAGCGTGGCCGCGGGCACCTGCGTCGACGCCAACACGGCCAGCACCGCCGCCATCATCCGGGGCGAGGCCGCCCTCGGCTGGCTGGCCGGCAGCGGCCTGCCGGCCCGGCTGGTACGGCCGGACGGGACCGTCGAGACCACGGCGGGCTGGCCCCGCGACGAGCCCCCGGCCGCGGTCTCGTGAGGGGCGGTCCCGTGAGCCGCGGTCTCGTGAGGCGCGGTCTCGTGAGGCGCCCGTGATCTTGAGCCTGGCCGCTGCGCTGCCGACGCGCGCCGAGGCCATCGTGGTCAACTCCTCCACCCCGCTGTGGTACGTCACCCGGGCCACCGGCCTGGTCGCGATGCTGCTGCTGACGATCGGCATGGCCTGCGGGCTGCTGTCCGCCGTCGGTTACCAGCGCCCCGGCCTGCCGCGGTTCGTCACCCTGGGACTGCACCGGAATGCCACGCTCCTGGCGCTCGCCTTCACCGCGATTCACGTCCTCACCACGGTCACCGACAGCTACGCCCACATCCCCGTTCAGGACGTCTTCATCCCGTTCATCTCCGCCTACCGGCCGCTCTGGCTGGGCCTGGGCACGGTCGCGTTCGACCTGCTGCTGGCGCTGACGATCACCAGCCTGCTGAGGTCCCGGATGAGCTACCGGACGTGGCGAGTCGTGCACTGGACCGCCTACGCCTGCTGGCCGGTCGCGCTGCTGCACGGGCTCGGCACCGGATCGGACACCCCGGTCCGCTGGGTCCTGCTGCTGACGCTGCTGTGCGTCGCCGTCGTGACGGCACTGGCCGGATGGCGGCTTGCGGTCGGCTGGCCCGGCCGGCCGGTCGCGCGGGTAGCCGGGGCCGTGGCCCTCGTCCTGGCTCTGCTCGCGGCCGGCGCGTGGCTGTCGGCCGGGCCGCTCAAGCCGGGCTGGGCGCGGCGCGCCGGAACACCGCCCACCCTGCTGAATCATGCGGCCGGCCCGCTGGCCCCGCGCATCGATCAGGGGCGCGAGGGGGCCACCCGCCCCGGTCCTTGGGCCACGCGCCCCGGTCCGGGAGCCACCCGCCCCGGCCCGGGGGCCACCCGCGATGTCTAGCCGGGCCGCGCGGCTGCTGCCCGGCACCCCGCAGGTGACCCTGGCGGAGCACCTCAGCGCCTACGGACCGCCGCCATTCGCCGAAACCGCGTACGACACGGCCGGCCCCGCCCCGCTGATCGTCGCAGTTGAGCAATCCGGGCTAGCCGGGCGCGGCGGCGCGGGGTTCCCCGCCGGCCGCAAGATGCGGGCAGTCGCCGAGACCGGGCGCCGGGGCGGCCCGTTCGGCAGCCAGGTCGGCACGGTCGTCATCGCCAACGGCGCGGAGTCCGAGCCGGCCAGCGGCAAGGACCGGCTGCTGTTGCGCCGCGCGCCGCACCTGGTGCTCGACGGCATCGTCCTGGCCGCCGAGGCCGTCGGCGCGACCAGCGCCTACCTGTGCGTGCACCACGATGCCGACCCCCTGCGCGAGGCGGTCACCAGCCGGGAGCGAGCCGGCCTCAACCGCGTGCCCGTCCAGGTCGTCGAGGTTCCCGGCGGGTACGTGGCGAGCCAGGAGACCGCGCTGGTCGGCCTGCTGAACGGGACCGGCCCGCGGCCGGCGTTCGTTCCGCCCCGGCCGTCCGAGCGCGGCGTGCGGCGGCATCCCACCCTCGTCCAGAACGTGGAGACACTCGCCAACATCGCGCTCATCGCGCGACATGGCCCGGAATGGTTCCGCGAGGCCGGCGCGCCGTCCGCGCCCGGCACCGCGCTGGTGACCGTGAGCGGCGCCGTCGCCCGGCCCGGGGTCTACGAAGCCGAGCTCGGCACCGCCATCGAGACGCTGCTGGACTGGGCCGGCGGCTTCGCCGAGCCGCCGCAGGCCGTCCTGGCCGGCGGGTATTTCGGCGGCTGGCTGCCGCTGCCCGCCGCCGCCCGCGTGCAGCTCACCGACCAGGCCCTGCGGGCCGCCGGAGCGACGCTGGGCCCCGGCGTGCTGGTCGTGCTGCCGCAGTCCGCCTGCCCGCTGGCCGAGACCGCGCGCGTGACCGGCTACCTGGCCAGCCAGAGCGCCGGGCAATGCGGCCCGTGCAGCAACGGCCTCCCCGCACTGGCCGATGCCCTGGGGCACGTCGCGTTCGGCCGGCCCGCCGACGACCTGCTCCGCTGGACCCACCAGCTACTGACCCTGGTCAGCGGCCGGGGCGCCTGTCACTTGCCGGACGGCACCGCCGGCCTGGTCGGCAGCACCCTGACGATCTTCGCGGCCGACCTGCGGTATCACGCCAGCCACGGGCCTTGCGGCCGCGCCGACCGGCTGCCCGTGCTGCCGCTGCCGCTGCCCGTGCGGCCGCTGCCGGAGCCCGCGCGGCCAGACCCGCGCTCGCGGCCGGAGACACTCGCATGAGCCGTGCCGAGAACAGCCGCCGGGACCGGCCGCGCATGCTGAAGGTGAACCCGGTCGCCTGCCAGGGGCACGGCATGTGCATCGAACTGCTGCCCGAACTCATCGCCGCCGACCCCTGGGGCTACCCGCTGATCGCTCCCGGCCCGGTGCCCGATCAACTGCTCCCGCTGGCCCAGCGCGCCGTGAATTCCTGCCCCACTCTGGCACTGCTGCTCACCAGCCCCGAGTGACTTGCCTTCCTGGCCATGACTGGACGCTGTGCCGGGCAACGCCCGATTTCACTCTGCGCACAGCTGGTCGACGACATGGCAGGCACCCTGCGCCGATGAGACGCTGCACCGGGCCGAGGGCCCGAGCGGGGCGGCTTACGCCGCGGTGGCTTCGGGTGGTCCGTGGCTGTGGAGGACTTTGGTGTGGTCGGGGCTGGTGGCGGTGGTGGTGCCGTCGGGGTTGAGCTTGATGGTCCAGCCCCATCTGTGGATCCAGATGAGGTGGTGGAAGGGGCAGAGAAGGATGAGGTTGGTGAGGCTGGTGGTGCCGCCTTTGGATCTGGGCCTGATGTGGTGGACGTGGCAGGCGGCGGGTTTCTGCCGGCAGCCGGGGGCGGCGCAGTGCCGGTCGCGGGCGATCACGGCCCGGCGGAGGTGCGGGGGGACGGTGGCGGTGGCGGTGCCGGCGTCGAGGGGGAGGCTGACGGCGGGCGGGAACTCGGCGGCGAGCAGGCCGGCGCGCAGGAATGAGGCGAGCCCGGCGGGGCCGGACAGCACGTCGGCGGCGTGGGCGAGGATGAGGTCCTGGAGGCGGGCCAGGGTCCGGGGGGGCAGGCTGGCGGGGGCTGGCGGGCAGGTGCGGCCGCCGCGGGTGCAGCGGTGGGCGCGGCCGGGTGCCTGGCCGGGGCTGGCGCGGAGGGCGGCGAGGAACTCGGCGGTGAGCTTCGCCAGCGCGGCGCGGCTGACGTGGCCGGTGACCATCGGGGCGAGCTGGGCGTCGCAGGCGTAGGCGCGGGCGGCGGCGCGGGAGGCGGCCCAGCCGGGCTGGCCGTCGCCGGCGGCGCGGCCGGCGGCCCAGGCCTGCTCGGCGGCGGCGGCGCC
>DATKRH010000034.1:0-2234 GCA_035532295.1 Streptosporangiaceae bacterium | reverse complement strand
ACCGAGGCCCTCGACCACATGTGCGCGCAGGCTGCACCACCCGAGCAGACTGCCGGCATCCTCCGCGACATCATGAAGGAGATCTAAGAATGGACACCCAGCGCATCCGCAACGGCATGCCCGCCGCCGACCTCGGACCGGACGGCTGGTTCAAGCCGTGGAGCGACAACGGCGGCGCCTGCCTGGAGGCCAGGAAGCTCCCCGGCGGCAGGGTCGCCCTGCGCCAGTCCACCGACCCCGCCAGCCCCGCGCTCATCCTGGAGCCCGCCGAGATCCGGGCTTTCATCCAGGGCGCCAAGGCCGGCCTCGCCGACGGACTCCTCCCCTGACCGCCAGCCCCCCAGTCGTGTCCCCCGGCGGCGGCGGCCCGGAGGGACACGCACGGACATCCGGTGACACCCACCATGCCCCCGCCAACGCTCCATGCCGCGAAAGAAGATGCGATGTCCAGTGAACTCGGCGCGTGGCTGCGCCAGCAGCGAGAGGCCCGCGGCTGGACCCGGCCCGAGATGGCCCGCCAGCTCATCCGCGCCGGCGAGGCCAAGGGCGACAAGTCGATGCCCGGCCTCAGCAGCATGTGCCACAACATCTACCGCTGGGAACGCGGCGCCGATGGCGTGTCCGAGCGCTACAAGCTCTGCTACTGCCAGGCCTTAGCCATCCCGCCCAGCCACTTCGGCCCCGGACAGCCAGCCGGTGAACAATCAACTGCCCCGGCACCCGGAACCAGCATGCCAACCGCACCTGGCTCACCCCTGACCCCACCGCTCGCACAGGTCCCGCCCGCACCTGGCCTGTTGAGCGACCCTCGCCTGCCGGTACTCGTTGCCATCGCTTACCGTGGATTGCAAGAGCCCGCCGCAGGCGAGTTCACGGTCAGGCGAGAGGTGCTGATGGCCGCACACGAGGGCAGCGAGAGCGCCGAGCGCGCCGAAGAGCGCGGCATTGGCGAGGCCACTCTGGAGCAGCTCCGCTCGGACGTGACCCGGCTCTCGCGGGACTACATGACCGGCGAGCCATTCCCCCTGTTCCTGGAAATGCGCCGGGTGCGAGCTCGGATGCACGACGCTCTCGACCGGCGCATGTGGCCCCGTGACGCGACCCAGCTCTACTTTCTTCTCGGCTGCGTCAACTGCCTGATGGCTAACGTCGCGTCGGACCTGAACAGCCCGCAGGCGGCGGAGGAACTAGCCCGTGCCGGCTGGGCGTTCGCTGTCGCCATTGATCATCGGCCTCTCATGGCCCAGCTGCGCCTCTCGTTCACTGACATCGCCTACTGGCACGATCAGTCTCGGAGGGCTGCCGAGCTGGCCCTGAGCGGCCTGCAGTACCTGGCGGATGGCCCGACCGCTGCGCAGCTCCATCTCAAGTACGCCCGGGCAGCGGCCCGGCTGGGCGAGGCCGACTCGGCACGACAGGCGATCACGGCTGCCCACGACGCGTACGACCGCGAGTACAGCGACGACCTTCTGGAAATCGGTGGCGAGTTTCGCCTCAGCCGCGCCAGCGAACACTCCCTGGCTGGCTCTGCCCTGATCGAGATACAAGGTGCCGAACGTGACGCCGCGGCCGAACTGGACCGCGCCACAGAACTCTACGAGGCCCGCGAGCCGGGCGAGGCGTACCGGTACACGCTAGAGGCACGAGCCCGCATTGACCTTGGTACTGCCCGCCTGCGGGCCGGTGCGCTCGATGCAGCAGTGGTAGCGGTCGAGCCGGTGCTGTCGCTTCCAGCCTCCAAAAGGACGCTGGAACTGCCCCAGCGGATGGCCGCCGTCCGTGCTGAACTGGCTCATTCGATGTTCCGCAGCTCATCGCTAGCCCGTGACCTGGATGAGCGGATCGAGGAGTTTTGCCGTGAGACCATCACCACCGGGTTGCGCAGTCTGCCCGGCGGCCTCAGCTGAGGCTTCTGGCCGATTCCAGAGCCGACGTTTGCGCCTTACGCGCTGCGGCGGCCGGCGCCGCCATAGATCCACGCCTTGCTGAGTTCCTTCGGGCTGGGTCGTCTGCCGTCCGGCCGCCACAAAGGCACCTGAACCAGGCCCGGCTCCACCAGGTCCCAGCCCTCGAACAGCGCGGCAACCTCCGCGTGGCTGCGCAGCGTCACGGCAGACGTGGCCTGGTCGTACACGGCTGCCGCCGTCTCGGCGGCCTCGGCGCGGAAATCACCGGTCCCGTGCGACAGCACGAGGTAACTGCCCGGCGGCAGCGCATCCCGGAACGTGGCGATG
>DATKRH010000033.1:0-8192 GCA_035532295.1 Streptosporangiaceae bacterium | reverse complement strand
GGGTGGAGCTGAGGGGATTCGAACCCCTGACCCCCTCGATGCGAACGAGGTGCGCTACCGGACTGCGCTACAGCCCCAAGACCGGACGCCAGCGTAGCAAACCCGCGGACCCTTCCGTGCATCAGTAACGTGCCTGCGCGGCCGTCCTGAGCGCAAGCGCACCAGCAATCGAAGCCGTCAGTCGCCGACGGCGCGGACGGTCGCGTCCGCGTACTGGTCGTAGAGCTGGTCGCCGAGGCGGGCCGAGATGTCGATGACCTCCGCGGTGGGCTGCGGGGTGCGGGCCGCCCAGGCCTGGCGGGCGCGGGCCCGAGCGTGCCGGCGCGCGGCATCCGCCTGTTCTGCCCGCCAGCGCGCTGTCTCGGCGTCGGCGAGGGCGGCCTCGCGCAGGAGGAGGAGATACATGCCGAGCATTCCGGCGGGCGGTACGCAGACCCACGGGGACGTCAGCCCGAGCGCCGTGCACGTCGCCGCGGCGAAGGCGAGCAGGACGAGGGTGGTGAGCAGCCTCCGGCGTGCCTGGACGATCTTGGTCCGGCTGATGGGAGGCCGGGCGGGCCGCGGCGGCCGGGACGGGCCAGCAGGCCCCGCCGGCCCAGGGTTGGCCGCCCGCGAAGCTGAGCGGGCCGCTGACGCGTCGGCCGGAGCGGGTGCCGCGTCGGACCGGGGAGCGGTGATTCTCGGCAGGGGGGAGGTGTCCGGCTCGGGCTGGTCGTCCTCGGCCTCGTGTTCCCGCCCCTGCCCGGGCGCACGCCAGTCGGCCGACGCGCTCCGGCCGCCGAGCAGCCCGACCGCCCGCAGGACGCCGAGCCTCGGCGCGGCCGACTCCCCGTCGGCGTCGCCGACCTCTTCCGGGGCCAGCGCCGGCTCGTCACCGTCCGCAGCGTCATGACCAGCGGGCTCGGTCCCCGCGAAAAAGGCCGTGTGAGGCCGGCGCACCCACCGGGGAACCAGCAGGAACGCCCAGATGGCCACGATGGCCAGGTAGAGGATCGCGCTGCTCATGGCACCGCCTCGCGATCCCAGCCGCGCCACGCCAACGACAGATCACCCGCCGAGCATGGTCGGGAAACGGGCGAGGTCACGTCACGCACGGTAGGGGCCGGCGCGGGGCCTGGCGAGCACTGCCGGCGGTGTGTCGCGAGATAGCCCCGTTACCTCAGCGGACACGGGCTTTCAAGCGGCTCTTCGCCCGGTTTTCGCGCGGCTCTTGGCCCCGGCGGCAGTTGTGAGATATATCTTGTTTCCGTGAGCACTTCATCCCTTAGCCCGGAGGAACTCCGGGCCGCTGCCGAGGTGCACAGCGAACTCGGCCCTGCCTACCGCGACGCGGTCGTGGAGTCCTTCCTGGACAAGGTCGGCCGGGAGATCGACGCCCGGGTAGACGCCCGCCTGGCGCGGACCCAGCCCGTGGCGCCACGGCTGGCGGCCCGCGACCACTCGTTCGCGCTGGCCATCATGTCGCTGATCGTCGGCATCCCGATCACGGCGATCGTGGTCGCGGCGGGGCACAACACCTCTGGCGCGGCGGAATTCGGCGGCCTGCTGCTGGCCTGGGCCGCCATCGCGGTCATCAACGTTGCCTACGCGCTGCACCACCGCCCTCGTCCCGGCGGCCGCTGATCCGTTCAGGCTCCGGGTGAGCTGGCGCGCGAGCGCTGCGCCTGGACGATGCTGCGCCACCGGGCGAGCAGGCCGCCTTGGACATCCTCGACGGTGAGCGCGTAGCAGACGTGATCACGCCAGGCTCCGTCGATATGCAGGCTCCGGCGGCGGACGCCCTCCTCGCGGAAGCCGAGCTTTTCCACGACGCGGCGGCTGGCCTGATTATCCGGCCGGATGGTCGCCTCTACCCGGTGCAGCCCCACCCCGAAGAAGCAGTGGTCCATCGCCATCGCCAGCGCCGTCGGGATGATCCCGTGGCCGGCGCACGCCTCGTCGATCCAGTACCCGACCTGCGCCGACCGGGCCGATCCCCAGACGATGCCGCCCACGGTCAGCTGGCCGGCGAATCGCCCGTCATAGGTAACGACCCAGGGCAGGGTCAGCCCCTGCCGGGCCTCGCGCCGCATCGTCCTGGCCATCGCCACGTAAGGGCCGAGCGTGGTCCGGTACAGCGGCGTCTCGGGGTTGGTCGGCTCCCAGGGCCGCAGCCAGGCGGCGTTGCGCACGCGCGCGTCACGCCAGGCCGTCGCGTCCTTGACGCGAATCGGGCGCAGTCCCACCGCGGTGTTCAGGAGGCTGGGCTCGGTGAGGGTCACCGGCCAGCCTCGCGTGCGTCCCACGAAACCAATCATTGCGTGACGATCCCTCGTGGCGCTATCCGCTCACCGAACCAATCGGTCCGGATATCAGCTGCTCGCCAGCATTCCCCGCCGGCGGCCCGGGTCACCCTGGTGGCGCCGGGCGGGGATGATCGCCGCCCCTGATCTGGTCCACCGCGTGCGCGAGCAGCCCGGCGAGCACGGACATGCCGTCCCGGACGCCGCCGGTGGAGCCGGGCAGGTTGACGATCAGCGTCGATCCGGCGACGCCGGCCAAGCCGCGCGATAGCGCCGCCGCGGGAACCCCGGCGGCGCTGCCCACGGCCCGGATGGCCTCGGCGATGCCGGGAACCTCCCGGTCGATCAGCAGCCGGGTCATCTCCGGGGTGGCGTCGCCGGGCGTCAGGCCGGTGCCGCCGGTGGTGACCACCACGTCGTAGCCGGCCGAGACGGCGTCCTGCAGCGCCAACTCGACGGCGCTGCCATCGGGGATCACCATGGGGCCGCTGACCTCGCAGCCGGCCTCGCGGAGCAGGTCGGCGAGCACCGGCCCGGACTTGTCCGGGTAGATCCCGGCCGAGGCGCGGTTGGAGACGGTGATGGCCAGGGCCCGGATCATGGGCGCCGCCAGGTGCCGGTCTTGCCGCCGGTTTTCTCCTCGACACGGATGTCGGTGATGACGGCGGCGGGGTCGACAGCCTTGATCATGTCGATCAGCGCGAGCCCGCTGGCGGCCACCGCGGTCAGCGCCTCCATCTCCACCCCGGTCCGGTCCGCGGTCCGGGTGACGGCCGTGATCGCGACCCCGTCGTCGGTCACCGTCAGGTCGACGGTGACCGAGTGCAGGCCGATCGGGTGGCAGAGCGGGATCAGGTCCGGGGTGCGCTTGGCGCCCTGGATCCCGGCGATCCGCGCGACGGCGAGGGCGTCGCCCTTGGGCACCGTTCCCTCGCGCAGGGCGGCTACGGCGACGGGGGACAGCAGCACCCGGCCGGTCGCCGTGGCGGCTCGCGCCGTCACGTCCTTGCCGGACACGTCCACCATCCGCGCCTGCCCGGCGGAATCCAGGTGCGTCAGGCCCGAGTCAGTCATGGCAGCTCCAGCACGTCGACAGGGTCGCCGGCGGCCAGGGCCGTCACCGGCTCCGGCACGACGATCAGGGCATTGGCCCGGGCCAGCGACGCCAGCTGATGGGACGCCTGACCCAGGACGGGGGTGACCTGCGCCACCGCGCCGGACTGGCGGTCCAGGATCCCGCGCAGGAACGACCTCTTGCCCTGCGGCGAGCGCGCCGGCGCGGTGAGAACGGCACGGACCGGAACGGAGCGTTGCGAATGAGAATTTTGTAGCGCGTCCAGGGCTGGCGCGACAAACAGCGAAAACGAGACGTAGGCGCTGACCGGGTTTCCCGGCAGGGTGAAGATGGGGGTGCCGGCACCGACCACCCCGAAACCCTGCGGCATGCCCGGCTGCATCGCCACCTGGCGGAAGGCCACGGTGCCGAGCTTGGACAGGGCCGCCTTGACGACGTCATGCTCGGCGCCCATGCTGACGCCGCCGCTGGTGACCAGCAGGTCTGCCCCGGTCAGCGCGTCCGCGACGGCGGCCAGCACGGCGTCGGCGTCATCGCGGACGACCGGGTAGCGCCGGGCCTCGCAGCCGGCCTGGCGTGCGGCGGCGGCGAGCATCACGCTGTTGGACTCCCAGATCTGGCCGGGGACGAGCGGCTGCCCCGGCTCGATCAGCTCGTCACCGGTCGAGATCACCGTGACGCGGGGCCGGGGCCGGGCCAGGACGCTGCCCAGGCCGGCCGCGGCGAGCAGGCCCAGCTGGACCGGGCCGATCCGGGTGCCGGCGGCCAGCAGCAGGTCGCCGGGGGCCGCGTCGCCACCGCGACGACGAACCGAGGCACCGGCGGCCACCTGCCCGCGGATCACGACCCGCTGCGTGCCGCCGTCGGTCAGTTCCACCGGCACGACCGCGTCGGCCACCGCCGGCATCGCCGCGCCCGTCATGATCCGGATGCAGGAGCCCGGCGTGAGCTCGCGGCTGCCCGTATCGCCCGCCGCGATCTCGCCGTCCACCGGCAGCGTCACCGGCGCCCGCGGGCTGGCGGCCGCCACGTCGCTGGCCAGGACCGCATAGCCGTCCATGGCCGAGTTGTCGAAGGCCGGCAGCGGCCACCGGGCGGTGACGTCGGCGTCCAGCACGGCGCCGTAGGCGTCAGCCAGGGCCAGCTCGCGCGCCGCCAGCGGCACGATCGCCGCCAGGATGTCACTCAGATAACTGTCTACCGAATCCATCGCGGATTGCCCACTATTCCCTTAACCGCCCTGACCGGCCCTGCCCGCCCGCGCTTGCCCGTTCTGCTGGCATCTGCAGGAGAGGCTACGCCGGGTCGGTCAGCCGCCCTGGCCGGCCTCCGGCAAACTGTCGAGGTAGCTGCGCAGCCAGGGCACGAACTCCGGGGCGATGTCATCCCGCTCGCAGGCGAACTGGACCTGGGTGCGCAGGTAGTCCAGCTTGTTGCCGGTGTCGTAGCGGCGGCCGGTGAACAGCACGCCGTGCACGCCGCCGCGGTCGTCGTCCGGGCCGTCGGCATGGGCCAGGGTCCGCAGCGCGTCGGTGAGCTGAATCTCGCCGCCCCGCCCCGGCGGAGTCTCGCGCAGGACGCCGAAAATGGAAGGATGACAGACATAACGTCCGATAACGATCCAGTTCGACGGCGCGTCGCCCACGCTAGGCTTCTCGACCAGGTCGGTCACGGCCACGACGTCGTCCTCGTCGGTCGGCTTCATCGCCACGCAGCCGTAGGACGACACCTGCTCGGGCTCGACCTCCATCA
Organism: Streptosporangiaceae bacterium; assembly: GCA_035532295.1. Lineage (GTDB taxonomy): Bacteria > Actinomycetota > Actinomycetes > Streptosporangiales > Streptosporangiaceae > DASUBV01. The sequence goes on along the minus strand of DATKRH010000033.1, from coordinate 3,083 downwards.
GTGCCACCACGCTGCCGCCGCGCTGCCGCTGGACGGCGATCATGCGCTGCAGCAGCAGGTCGTCGGGATGAATGAAGTCATCGCCGAGGAGCACGGCGAACGGCTTATCCCCGACATGCTCGGCCGCGCAGAGCACCGCGTGGCCGAGGCCGCGCGGGTCACCCTGGCGGACGGAATGGACCGCGGCCATGTCGTTGCTGGCCCTGATCCGGGCCAGCCCGGCTTCATCGCCCTTGGCGGTCAGCGCGTCCTCGAGCTCCGCATTCCGGTCGAAGTAGCTCTCAATGGAGTTCTTGCCCCGCCCGGTCACCAGCAGCACATCGCCGATCCCGGCCGTGACCGCCTCTTCGACCACGTAGTGAATCGCCGGAGTGTCGATAACCGGCAGCATCTCCTTGGGCATCGCCTTGGTCGCCGGCAGGAACCGGGTCCCCAGGCCGGCGACGGGAATGACCGCCTTGGTAACTGCTGGTGAATAAGCCATGCTGAGAACCTTAGCTAGCGGCCGGGAGGATATGTGCACGGCATGGGCAAGGATGGTGCGTCGTCGCCAGGTCGCGCGAATGATAAGGATGATGAGGCTACCCAGCTAGGGGCCAGGAAAACGGAGCTGCGGACCACGGTGCTGGCCGCCCGCCGCCTACTGAGCCTGGACCAGCGCGCCGCGGCCGGGCGACAGCTGCGGGACGCGGTTCTCGACGCGCCGCAGACGCAGATGGCCGGGGCGGTGGCCGCCTACGTCTCGGTCGGCAGCGAGCCCGAGACCCGCGGGCTGATCTTCGCCCTGTGGAAGCGGGGCAGTTATGTGCTGCTCCCGCTGCTGCGGCCGGACAACGACCTGGACTGGGCCTCGTATGAGGGCCCGGACTCGCTGGTCACGGGCCCGCGCGGGCTGCTGCAGCCCACCGAGCCAGCGCGCGGCGTGGCCGCGATCGCCAGCGCCGACCTGATCATCGTTCCGGCCCTGGCGGCCGACCGGCGGGGCCACCGGCTCGGGCGCGGCGGCGGGTCCTATGACCGGGCGCTGGCCCGGGTCGGCCCGGCGGTCCCCACCGTCGCGCTGCTCTATGACGAGGAACTGCTCGCGGATGTCCCGGCCGGCGCCCGCGATCAGCGGGTCCGCGCGGTGGCCCGGCCCAGCCATGGAATCACGAGCCTGCCCCAGCCGTTGCTACCATCTAGCAGTTGAGCGCGGCGAGTGCTAACGCCGCAGAGGGAGGACACTGTGCCGACGTATCAGTACGCCTGCACCGACTGCGGTGACCGGACCGAGGTTGTCCAGAAGTTCACCGACGATGCGCTGTCGGTCTGCACGACGTGCGGGGGCAGGCTGCGCAAGGTCTTCTCGCCGGTCGGAATCGTCTTCAAGGGCTCGGGCTTCTACCGCACCGACAGCCGCAACAGCGCCACGGCGGCCGCGGCGGCAGGGGCGAACGGCACCGCGAAGGACGGCGGGGCGAAAGACGGCGGGGCGAAAGACGGCGGGGCGAAAGACGGCGGGGCGAAGGACGGGGCCCGCTCCGACAAGTCGTCCGCGAGCGAGTCGTCGAGTAACGGGTCGAGCGGCGAGTCGTCGGGCAGCAAGTCCGGGTCTGGGTCTGGGTCCGGGTCTGGCAGCTCCTCGGGCGGTGACAAGGCGGGGACCACCTCGTCCTCTGGATCCTCTGGATCGTCCTCGTCCTCGTCCTCTGGATCGTCCTCGTCGTCGGGCTCGAAGGTCGCCTAAGCCGCCGTGAGCGAGCTGGCCAGCATCGGTGTCATCGGCGGGTCCGGGTTCTATGAGTTCCTCGACTCGGCACAAGAGGTCGTCGTCGAGACCCCGTTCGGCCCGCCCAGCGACGCGCTCGTCATCGGCGAGGTCGCCGGACGGCGGGTAGCGTTCGTGCCCCGGCACGGCCGCGACCATCGCTTCCCGCCGCACCGGATTCCTTACCGCGCGAACCTGTGGGCCCTGCGGTCCGTGGGCGTGCGCCAGGTGCTCGCGCCCAGCGCCGTCGGCTCGCTGACCGCGTCGCACGGGCCGGGCGCCCTCGTCGTGCCCGACCAGGTCGTGGACCGGACTCGCGGCCGGGCCCAGACGTTCTACGACGAGGGCGGGGCCGTACATGTCCAGTTCTCCGACCCTTACTGCCCGGTGGGCCGGGCGCATGTCGTCGCGACGGCCCAGGCGGGTGGCTGGGAGGCGGCGTCGGGCGGCACGCTCGTGGTCATTGACGGACCCCGTTTCTCCACTCGGGCCGAGTCCCGCTGGTATGCACAGCAGGGCTGGACGATCATCGGCATGACCGGCCAGCCCGAGGCTGGGCTGGCTCGCGAGCTGGCGCTCTGCTACACCCCCGTCGCCCTGGTCACCGACACCGATGCCGGGGTCGAGGAGGGCGAGGGAGTCACGCACAGCGAGGTGTTCGCCATCTTCGCGAAGAACATGGTGCGGCTGCGTGAGCTGCTGGTGCGGATCATCGGCGCACTCCCCGAAGTCCGCGACTGCCCGTGCTCGCACGCCCTGGACGGCCTGACCGTGCCCATGCGCCTGCCCTGACTCGCCGGTTATAGCCGGGCTGGGCAGGGCTGGTCAGTCGAGGTCGCCGTGCTCGATCCTGGCCAGGCGCTGCTGGCGTACCAGCAGATCGAACTCGTGCTCCACTTCCACGCTGCCCGGCGCCATGGCCGCGAACACGCCCGTCACGTCGCGCATGCTGACCACGCCGACGATTTCCTCGCCATCCACCACCGGCAGGTGCCTGATCCAGCGGGCCGCCATGTGCCGGGCCGCCTCCTGGAGCTGGGTGTCCGGGTGGACCGTGAACACCTCGGCGGTCATCACCTCATCCACCGAGCTCTGGTCCGGGTCCGCGCCCAGCGCGACAGCCCGGAGCACATCTCGCTCGGTGATGATCCCCGCGAGGCGGCCGTCTTCCGTCACGAGCAGCGAGCCCGTCTGCTGGCGCCACATCTGCGCCGCCGCCGCCCGCAGGCTGTCGCCGCGCGACTCCGTGACTGTAGCTGGTGTCATCACATCCCGAACCTGCACCGCGTCGCTCCCGTCCATGCTGCGCCCAGGGTGTCTCCCACCCTACGGTCCC
>DATKRH010000032.1:0-11022 GCA_035532295.1 Streptosporangiaceae bacterium | reverse complement strand
TCGTGGAACGCCTGGTGACGGCCGAGAGTCAGATGCAAGGCTGTCATTACCGCACGGTGACCGTGCGCGGCGACGTCCTCCCTGAGCCTGGCCGTGATCTCGGTCCGGGTCATCGGCTTCGGGCTCGTAGCGAGTAGCCGCACGGCGCGGTGGGTCAGCATCTTGCCTGGCTGGCCCCGCTGGGCCGATGACCAGATAGCGAAGGCAGCCGTGTACTGCTCAAACAAGCTGATGAAAGCGTGTCCGATGGTTCCGAGTGCCTGGCTGACTGGGGGGCTGAGCCCTCCGGGACTTCCCGCCAGCGCTCGTATGCCAGGCCGATGTCCTTGAGGTCCCGGTCGGCTGTGAGCAGCACCGTAGGAGCGATCAAGCTGAGGACCTTCAGCGTCGGCACGTCTGTTGCGTCACGTTCGGCCAGCGCTCGTGAAAGCTCAGGATCACCGTGGGGCAGGTCTCCAGTAGGGACGAACCGGATTGCCTTCACGTAGGAGTTCCACCACAGGCCCTCAGCGGCCTGAGGGTCTACGCCTTCCCTCGGGGCCCGCTTGGCCAGGACCCGGGGGACCTCCGCCCAGGTGTGGTGCGCCATGAACCCGCGTACCAGCCCTGTTTTCATCGCGAGGAACAACGGGGACGGCAGCTTTCCCTTGAGCGTCGCGATCACGTCACTGGTAATCACCGACGTGTCGATCACGACAGTGAAGATCTCTGACAGCCCGGCCAGCGAGCCCAATCTAGGCAGGTAACGCCACGCCTGCATCCCGGTGCGCTGTATCGCGCCGGGAACTTCCGCGGGCTCGGATGAGGGGTCTGCCACCCGTGTCGAGATATGAGGCAGACGTCGACCACGCGACACGTTAACCAGGGCATCTGGGCATAGGGAACGCGCCGCCCGTGTTCGCTGTGCGTCCGGAGAACAACCTCCGTCGCGTCAGGGTGCGGGAGTCGCGGCGGCGAGCGCGTCGCGGAAGGCGCGGGATTCTCGGCGGTCGGGCCACCGGGCAGACAGCTCATCCGACAGGGTGCGCAGCTCACGCAGGATCCGGGCGGATCCGGTGTGCCGCGCGGCGTCGATGGCGGTCATGCCGAGCTCTGCGGCGCGGCTGGGGTCGGGCTGCCGGCTCTGGGCCACGACGACGGCGAGTTTGGCGGTGAGGTGACCTCGGTCCCGGGTGAGGCTCACGGGCATAGCGCTGATCTTGTCTTCCAGGATGGAGATGGCGGTGTCAGCCTGGCCCGCCGCGCGGTAGCAGGCCGCGGCCTGTTCCTGCAGCACGCCGAGGTCGTAGTGATGGAGGTAGACCGGCGCGCTTGGTTCCGCTGGCGCGGGATGGCCGCCGAGGATATCTGCTGCCTTGTCCAGGAGGGTGAAGCAAGTCCGGAAGTCGCCGAGTAGGGCGTGCCCGCGGGCTTCTTGCTGGCTGGCCAGCGCGGTGAGCCTGGGCTCGATGGGCCCGGGCAGGCGGCGGGCGGCAGCGGCTAGCTGGACGACGCCGCCGTAGTCGTCGGTGAGGCAGGCGATGTTGGACTGGCGCACCAGCATGTAGGCGGCGAGCTGGGTATCTCCGGCGCAGTGTGCCCACTCGGCGGCCTGCCGGGTCCAGTTCGCCGCGGCGCTGAAATTCCCGATGTCCTGCTGGAGCCATCCGGCCATCTCGCCGTACTGCGCCAGAACGCGGAGCAGGGGCTGCGCGTACGGGGGCCGGGCGCCCCGCCGCAGCCCGTCGATGACCTCGATCTGGGCGAGCACGGGGCGGATCAGGCGGCGGGGGCCCAGCATCTTGTCGGCAGCGTAATGCTCGGCCAGTATCCGGCGGAAATAGCCGATGACTTCGCCGTCGAGCAGCGCTGGCTGCTCGATCACGCGGGTGAGCCTGCTGGTCTCACCGGGACCGGCGACTACGGGAAGTACCGGTGACAGCGCTGCGGTGGCGAGGAGCTGGCTGAACTGGCGGCGTGACATGGCCACGTGGACGATCCCTCCGTCGGGTAGCCGGACTTCCAGCGTGACGGATTCGCTGGCCTCGACGCTACCCGGCCCTGGCGCTAAGACTGGCACGGCTGTACCCGCCGCCTCGCGCAGCGCGATGAGCAGGCCGCCAGCCTGCAGGACTTCGTCGAGCAGCCGGACTTTCTCCGCCGGGATCAGGGTCTCGCCGTTCTCCGCGCGAGACAGCCGGGTGTAGTCATACAGCGCGCGCTTGCCCAGCTCGCGCAGGGATAAGCCCGCCTGGCCGCGCAGCTGCCGCAGGACGAGGCCGAACATCTGGGCGCTGCCGCCGGGCGGGTCAGGCTGCACGCCGGGCTCCCTTCACATGTTGCGGCAACAAGACAGCAACAGCCGCCCCCCGGGAATCGGGCCGCCCGTAGTCGACCGTGAGTAAGGAGGCAGTTGCCCGCAGCGTAAGCCCTGCCGCTGCGGGCGGCTAGCCATAAGCGAGAGGAGGCGGGGGTGGACGTCATAGAGATTGATGCGCTGCGCCTGCGGTGCGTGATCGGATGCCGTGACGAGGAGCGCCGGGACCGGTCCGACGTCGTGGTGGACCTGCGGGTCGGCCTCGATATCCGGCCTGCCGCCGCGACCGACGACATCGCCGGCGCCTGGAATTACCGCACCGCCGCAAAGGCCGTGATTGCCCTGGTGGAAGCGTCGTCGTACCGGACCGTGGAGGCGCTCGCGACCGCGGTCGCCCGGAAGCTGGTCGGCGATTGCCAGGCCCCGTATGCGCGGGTGACGGTTCGCAAGCCCGGCGCGCTGCGGTTCGCCGACAGCGTCGGCGTGACCATCGAGCGAACCCCTGCGGATTTCCCCTGCGGGCTCGCGTCATGACCGCCGCACCCGGGCACGTCGCCGAGCTGCCGGCCCGCCACGAGGCTGCGGCCCGGGACCTGGGCGCCGCCCGGTCCGCTGCCGCGGCGCTGCTGACAGCGCTCGGCGTTGATGTGCGGAGTGGCAGCCTCGCCGAGACGCCCGCCCGGATGGCGCGGGCGCTGGATGAGATGCTCACGCCGCGGGACTTCGACGTGACAACTTTCTGCAATGACGAGGGATACGAGCAGCTGGTCATCGAGCGGGAGATCGGCTTCCGGTCCCTGTGCGAGCATCATTTCCTGCCGTTCGTCGGGCGGGCTTATGTCGCCTACCTGCCGGGCGATCGGATCCTCGGGCTGTCCAAGCTCGCCCGGGTCGTGGAACTGTTCGCCCACCGGCCCCAGGTTCAGGAACGGCTCACCCAGCAGGTAGCCAACTGGCTGAACGCCAGTCTTGAGCCCAAGGGCGTCGGGGTGGTCCTGGTCGCCGAGCACATGTGCATGACGCTTCGGGGTGCCCGCGCGATCGGCTCGACGACCGTCACGTCCGCATTGCACGGCCTGCTGCTGACCGACGCCCGGGCCCGCGAGGAGTTCTTCTTCCTCGCGGGCATCCGCCACTGAACCCCTGAGCCTGGGAGGCCACCGTGCCCGTCATCATCGAGATCAGCGGAGGCCCGTTCGAGTTCAGCGCCGCGCACGCCGGCGTGCACGACGGGCAGTTCGAGCCACTGCACGGTCACACCTACATCGCGGGCCTGCGGCTGCACGGCGACGCGGGCGCCGCCGGGATGCTCGCGGACTTCCGCGTGATCAAGCAGGCGCTCCGCGAGGTGATCGCGCCGCTGCGCCGCCGGACCCTCATGCCCCAGCACCCGCCGGGCGGATCATGCCGGGTCGAGGACGGCCAGGTATTCATCGAATGCGGCGCCACCCGGTTCAGCTTTCCCGCAGCACACGTCACACTGCTGCCCGTCGCTAATACCACCACCGAGGCGGTCGCCGGCTGGCTGCTCAGCCAGCTCCTGCCCCGCCTGAAAGACGAAGCCGGGCTCACCCGGGTGGACCTCACCCTGGCTGAGGCATCCGACACTTCCGCCACGGTCACTGCGGTGATCCCGGCCCGGGTGCCGCAATGACTACCCGCCCGGCGCCGCCGGCCGCCGGCTGCCGGCCGGCCAGGAGCCTGCCGCAGGCCCTGCTCGGCTACGTCCTGGAAACCCGCCTCGCCAGGGCCGGCGGCGAGGCACCGGAGGTGGCCCTGAACAGCCCGTGGGACCTGTGGTGGGTGGCCTTCCGGACCGCCATCCCCGCCGGCCAGCTCGGCGTCACCGGCCGGGTGCCCGGCGCGTTCTGCACCGCCTGTGCTGATGACGCCAGCGAGATGGCCGCCGCGGACCCGCCGCGGCATCCCGGCATGACGGCGGGCCGCCGGGCCTGCGGATGCCTGCTGGACTGGGCGGTGCGGATGCGCGCCCCGGCCGCGCCGGTGACCTGGCCCGCGCTGCCGCTGACCCTCGCGCTGATCAAGCCGGGAGCCCCGGCGCAGGCGCTGCGCGCCCGCTTGCAGCGCACCCACAAGATCCTGCAGGACCGCGAGGAGACGCTGGCCACCGCAGACGTCCGCCGGCTCTACCCCGAGGCCTACGGCGCTGCGTTCGTCGGCGCCGTCGATGCCTTCCTGACCAGAGCGCCGGTGCAGATCCTGGTCCTGCGGTGGCGGGACGGGGGCCACGATGATCCTGCACTCTTCAAGAGGCGGCTGCGCCAGGACCTCGGCGCCACCGACGGCATGCGCAACCACCTGCACATGGCCGACAATCCCGCTGAGGCACTGGCCGACATCCGGCACCTAGCCGGGCAGGACATGCTCGCCGGTCTCTACGAAAGGCACGCCCGTGACGGAACAGCTGACCGCCTGGCGTTCTACCGGACTGCACTGGGAATCAGGGAGCCCCGTCCTCACGGCGGTGCCTGACGGCCGGCTACGCCCCGGACACGCCGGGCCGAGACAGGCAGAGCACAGGCGGGTACTCCCACTCGGGCAGCGGATCGACTGGACGCTGCGGGGCCCGCGGCGGTGCTGCGGCATCTGGACAGGCACCGGCCGCATCGGCTGCCCGCTGAACTCGAGCCTGGAAGACGGCACCGACCCGCAATGCGGCGCGTGCGCCGCAGCCGATCCGGGCAAGGCGCTCGCCCGGGACGCCGTCACCGACGACGGCCGGACCTTCGGCTTGTACCTCGCCTGGTTCGGGCCCGGCCTGCTCAAGATCGGCCTGACGGCAGCCGACCGCGGCCGCGACCGGCTACTGGAGCAAGGCGCGATTACGTATGCCATGCTCGCGGCCGGCTCCTACTCCGGCATCCGCCGCGCCGAGCGCCTCATCTCCGGTGCCGGCCTGGCCCGGGAGCGCATCCCGGCCCGCGCCAAGACCACCGCCTGGTGGAGCCTTCCCGACGCCGCCAGCAGGGCCGCAGAGGTCACCGCCGCGCGGGCGCGGATCTCCGGGCAGGTGACCTGGCCCGGCGGGGCCAGGGAGACTCCCGGTCCCGTCATCGACCAGGCCGCCGGCTTCGGGCTTGACCGCGCACTCCCCGCAGGCTGGGACGAAGTCACCGCCGTCACCAGCGGCGCGCGACTGGCCGGCGCGCTGACCGCCGTCGTCGGCCGGCAGATCCTGCTCACCACCACCGGAACGCCGCTCCTGCTCGACATGCGGCGGATCGCCGGATGGGAACTCGCCGCCAGCCCGCCCGCAGGCCCGGCATCCGCGGGCTCCCCGTCTGCGGACGGGCTCACGGTCATCTCCCGGACCCGGCCGAAGGAGGCCAGCGATGATCAGCGCACCCTCTTCTGACCGGCAGGATAACGCCGGCCAACCGGCGGGGCGGCTGGTCGTGCTGGAGGGAATGCCCGGCGCGGGCAAAACCACTCTTGCCGCTGCCCTCGCCGCAGACGGCGCTGCGGTTCTCGGCGAGTACACCACGCCCGGAGGCGCCACTATCCCGCTGAGCGGTCATCCCGGCGCTGCCGACGGCGCTGCCCACGACGCGAACTGGCTCCGCAAGGCAAGCCAGGCCACCGCCGCCCGGCGCGGCGGCCAGGCCGTCTACTTAGACCGGGACTGGCTCAGCGCCCTCGCCTACGCCTACTCGATCGCTGACCACGACGGCGGGCGGCTGCTGCGCCAGCGCTGCGCATGGGCACAGGGCGCCCTCGCCGCTGGTCACCTCCTGCTCGGCGATAGCTACGTGATCTTCCACGTCACCGCAGCGACCAGCCTGCGCCGCCGGGCGGGCGTGCTGCAAGACGACCACCCCTGGAGCCACCCGGAGCCACTAGACCGGCTGCGGTACTTCTACACCTGGCCCGCCCAGGTCATCAGCGCCGCCCATCCCCGACTGGGCACGGCCCTGCTCGCGCCGGCCTGGCATCGCGTGCCCGGCACGGGCGGCCTGCAATCCCGGTTGCGGCTGCTCCGCGAACTCGGGACCGGACAGTGACCGGCCCCGGCAGGACGCCAGCAATCGCGGTGGCGCTGCACGACGGCTTCTGCAGCTTCGGGACCGGAGCCGGCAGCGCCAACCGGGCCTTCCTGACCGCACTGACCCAGATGATCGTGCCCGGAGTCCGGCTCGTCATCCTTCCGGTCAGGCTGGTGCCCGCCAGCGCCGAGTACAGCCCGGCCTGGCACGCCGAGATGCAAGCGATCATCAAGGCAGCGGACGGCGAGGTCTTCCCCGTGGACAACGGCACCGGCGGGCACGCCCGGTTCGGCGACGTGGCCGCCTTCCAGCGGGCCAGCGCCTCCGCTGCCCGGGTCATCCGCGACGAGGTGCTGCCGCACGCCAGCCAGCTCCTCATCGCCGCCTTCGACACCCCGTTCTACGGCCTGTCCGGGCAACTGCCCCCGCCCGCCCGGCCTGCCGTAGTGGCCGTCGTCCGGTCAACCGCGGCCCTGCACGCCCCCGGCGACAGCGACCGGGTCAGCTGGGACCAGGAAGGACTGCACGCCACCGCAGCCGTAGGCGGGCGGATAGCGGCGATCTCGGCCCACATGCGGCGCCATCTCGCCGAGGACTACCACATCCCGGGCAGCTCCCTGATCGACCTGCCCGACGGGGTCACCGCCGGCGAATGGCAGCACACCCCGCCGCCGGACATGTCCCTGCTTCCCCCCTGCGCCCGCGCCGCCTTCATCCTCGCCATGGGCCGCGCCCAGCCCTACAAGGGCTTCGACGACCTGCTCGACGCCCTCGCCCTGCTCCACGCCCGCCAGGCCACCGTGCCCCACGCCGTAATCGCAGCCGTCACCGAGGACACCGAGCCCAGCGCCTACCAGCGCCACCTCGCCCACCGGATCAGATCCGGGCACCTGGACGCCACGCTGATCACCCGCTTCACACCAGCGCTGCGGACCCTGCTGCTCCACCCCGCGCTCGCCGCAGTCGTCGTCCCGTCCAGGGCAGAACCCTTCGGCCGGATACCGCTTGAAGCATTCGTCGCCGGAGCAGCGCCCGTCGTCGCCACTACCGCCGGCGGCCTCGCCGAGCTTGTCATCGACGGCCGTACCGGATACACCGCCGACCCCGCAGATCCTCAATCCCTGGCCACGGCGATATACCGCGCCCTGTCCGCCGACACCGCGACACGCAGCCGGCTCCGGGCGGCCGGACGCCACCTCGCCGCAACCCGCTTCAACCACGACCGGGCCGTCAGGGAATTCCTGTCAGCTCACGCCCCATGGGCGATCCGCGGAAAGTGAGGCCAGCGCAACCCAGGCGATCAGGCAGACCATCACCTGCTCAGTCCGCGTACCCCGCTGGCCGCGGCGTGCCGGCCGGAATGCGCCAGAGCAGCTGCACGGTCCGCGCAGCCAGCGCAGCCTGGGCCTCCATGATCTCGCCCCAGCCCAGGACGGCCGGCACATCCGCCAGCGGGCACATCAGCCGCCGCAGCAGCCGACCGCTGTCGGCATCCGGGCAGCGCGACCTGAACCCCTCGATCAGGCCGGCCATCCGGACCTGCGCATAAGGAGCCCACCCTGGCCTGCGCACTTCCTGATAGCCCAGATATGCCGTCCGGGACACGACGACCTGGCTCTCCTCCAGCGCCTCCCGCGCAAGCGTCGCGGACAGATCCGCGTCGACAGGCTCCGGGCTGCCGCCGGGCAGATTGAAACTGCCTTCGCATTCCTGGACGAGGACCCGGGCCGTGTCCGGGCAGATCAGGAACCCGTACACCTTCGCGATCTCCAGTCCCTCAGGCACTGGTGCCTCGTTCCAGATGTAGCTGACATCCATCTCAGCGGTCACCCGCCGCACCGTACCGGGAATCGGCGGAGCGGCGACGGCGACCCGCCGCGCACCAAGGAGATCGCCGGCTGCGACCTTCCGCGCCGCGGCGTGCAGGCCCAGATCTCCCGTACGCGGCTGCGGCGCCCAGCTGCATCGGTGCCCAGCATCGAAAGGCGCAGCCCTCCGTAGACGAGAGGCATCACGGACATGCGGGCGAGGTCGTGCAGGTGCTCGCGGGCGCGGAACAGGCCGACGACCTGGGTGGCTTCGGGGGAACCTGGCGGTGGCGATGCCCCAGATCCAGGCGGCGCCGTCGCCGAGGATGGTGAGCTGGCGGACGTGGTCCGCGCCGCGGCGGATGCCCTCGGCCTTCACGAGCTCGCCGAAGACGGCGGCGGGCTCGAAGGCGGCGATGACGCTGGAGGAGTCCCGGCCGCGGACCGGGTAGCCGTCCTTGTCCAGCCCGTCCCGGGTGAAGAAGACGGCAAGCCTGGCCTCGCGGGTGCGGGCGCGGCCGTCCTCGCCCTTCCCGTCCCGCCCGGCCGTCTCCCTGGAGGTCATGGGGACGCCGGTGCCGTCGATCACCGCGCAGAGCTTGCCCGGCAGCGGCGAGGGCGGGAGCGGCACCAGTTTCCTGGCGGCGATGAGCCGGGCGCGGTCCCAGGCCCGGCGACATGCCCTCCCCTGCGACGCCGAGCTCGGCGTCGCGCGGCGCGAGGCCGCGCCCGCAGGCCGCGCAGTGATACCAGGCCCGCGTCAGGGCGACCGGGCCGAGCACCGTGTCGATGACCTTGTCCCGGCAGGAGACGAATTCCGCCTCGTGCCCCCGCCCGCACGGCACCCGCGGGCCGCGGTAGCCGCGGTCGGCGGCCAGCAGCTGCTCCAGCACGCTCCCGCCCAGCCGCGGCAGCCCGGCCCGGATCACCGCCTCCGCTGCCTCCATCCCGGCATCGCCGCGGCCCGGGACCCTGGCCGCCTCGGCGGCCAGCCGGCCTAGCCCGGCGGCCTTCTCCCGCGCGAGCGCCGCCCGGAGCCCCCCTTTTCCCCTCCCGGCCCGGGAGGGGCATCACCGCCGGCCTCGCCCGCCACCGCCGGGCGGGCCTGGCAGATCGCCTCGTTCACCTCCGTCACCTGGCTCACCAGGCCCCGGAACCGCCCGTACTCCGCGACCTCACGCCGGGCCTTCTCCAGCTCCGGCCCCGGCCTCAGGTGCACCGCCCGCGTCCGCCCTTCCACCTTCCGCGTCAGGTTCCACTGCGGCCCATGACCGGGATGATCCGGGGACGCGCACGCGCAGCCTGGCTTGCCGCACTTACGGCGCACCCCGTTCAGCGACCCCCGCCGGAAGTCCCCGACCTGGCCCAGCTCCCGGTACAGCTCCTCGCGCCGGCGCTCGAGTCCCGCCAGCTCATCAGCACCCTCCGGCACACTGCCTCCCATTCTGAGTGACCAACTACACTCAGAATAGGCTCACGGCCAGCCACAACCAAGATCCCCTACGAATCTGACGTGCACCCGTGGCGTGTGGCTGTGCGGTGGCTGTGAGGCCGTCGGTGGCTGTCGGAGGCGGCCGTTACGGTTCGGGTCATGGGCAAGCTGGCGGCAGTGGCGGTATATGAGTGCTCCGAATGCGGCTGGCGGAGCACGAAGTGGGCGGGCCGCTGCGGGGAATGCCAGGAGTGGGGAAGCCTGACCCAGGCCCCGCCGGCCGGGCACGCGATCGTGACGCCCGGGTCGACGCGCGTGCCGCTGCGGGCCGGCACTCCCAGGGTCGCCGCCGTCCCGATCGGGCGGGTAGACGCCGACGCGGCCCGGGCCCGGCCGACCGGCATGGACGAGCTGGACCGCGTCCTGGGCGGCGGCTTCGTGCCCGGCGCCGTCGTGCTGCTGGCCGGGGAGCCGGGCGTCGGCAAGTCGACCCTGCTGCTGGAGGCCGGGGCGCTGGCCGCGGCGTCCGGACCCGTCCTGTACGTGACGGGCGAGGAGTCGGCGGCCCAGGTCCGGCAGCGGGCCGACCGGGTCGGCGCGATCCACGACCGCCTGTTCCTCGCCGCGGAGACCGATTTCGCCGCGCTGCTCGCGCACGTCGAAGCGGTCGACCCGACGCTGCTGATCGTCGACTCAGTGCAGACCATCAGCGCCGCCGGGCTCGACGGGGTGCCGGGCGGCGTCACGCAGGTCCGCGAGATTACCGCCGCGCTCACCGCGCTGGCCAAGCAGCGGACCCTGACGACCGTGCTGGTGGGCCACGTGACCAAGGACGGCTCGGTCGCCGGGCCGCGCACGCTGGAGCACCTGGTCGACGTGGTGCTGACCTTCGACGGGGATTCCCGGGGCCAGCTCAGGATGGTCCGGGCGCTCAAGAACCGGTTCGGCCCGACCGACGAGATCGGCTGCTTCGAGCTCGGCGAGTACGGCCTGGTCGGCCTGCCGGACCCGAGCGGCCTGTTCCTGTCGCAGCGCGACGACCCGGTGCCCGGGACCTGCGTGACCGTGACCCTGGAGGGGCGCCGCCCGCTGGTGGCGGAGGTGCAGACGCTCGTCTGCCCGGCCGCCGGGGAGCTGGCCCGCCGGGTTACCTCCGGTCTCGACACCTCCAGGGTCGGCATGGTGGTCGCGGTGCTGCAGCGGCGGGCCGGCGTCTCCATCGGCCGGCAGGATGTCTACGCGGCCACCGTCGGCGGGGTCCGGCTGACCGAGCCATCGGTGGACCTGGCCGTCGCGCTGGCCCTGGCCAGCGCGACGGCGGACGCCAGCGTGCCCCGCGACGTCGTCGCCATCGGCGAGGTCGGCCTGGCCGGGGAGATCCGCCGCGTCACGGGGGTGCAGCGCAGGCTCGCCGAGGCCCAGCGCCTGGGCTTCCGGCGGGCGATCGTGCCGCCGGGCTCGGGCTTCCCGCCAGCGGGCGGG
>DATKRH010000031.1:0-32140 GCA_035532295.1 Streptosporangiaceae bacterium | reverse complement strand
GGGCGCGAAAGGGGCGCTGCTGCGCGGCGAGGGCCTGTATGACTCGCATATCAGCTACTGGCGCAAGGCGCGTGATTCCGGGGCGCTTAAATCCTCAGCCGCTGCCGTTCCCGCGGCAGTGCATAAGGGCCGCCCGGGCGCAGAGGCGGAGAATGAGCGGCTGCGGAAGCGGCTGGCGAAGGCTGAGGTGAAACTGGACCAGACCCGCGCTGCGCTGGATATCATGGGAAAAGCGCTTGCGCTTCTGGAGCTGCTCTCCGGGAGCGCGGATTCGCCGAGGCCGTCCGCCAGGTAAGCGAGGAAACATTCGACCTGCTGGAACCGGTGACTGGCGTGAAAAAGGCGTGCGAGCTGACCGGGAAATCACGTGCCGCTGTTTACCGCGGGCGCAATGGCATCCGGTCCGGGTGCCGGGAGCGGCGGCCGGCCGCGCCGAATGCGCTGTCCGCCGCCGAGCGCGGCGAACTGCTTGCCGTCCTGGATAGTCCCCGGTTCCGGGACAAGGCCCCGCGGCAGGCATGGGCCCTGCTGATCGATGAGGGCACCTGCCTGGCCTCGGTCTCCACGATGTACCGGCTGCTCCGCGAGGCCGGGCAGGTCCGCGAGCGCCGTGCGCAGGCTGCTCATCCTGCGCGTAAGAAACCGGAGCTCATCGCCACCGGCCCGAACGAGGTGTGGTCATGGGACATTACCAAGCTGGCAGGCCCGGGGCGGGGCGTGTATTACCACCTGTACGTGATAACTGATATTTTCTCCCGGTGCGCTGTTCATTTCGAGGTGCACGCCACCGAGCTGGGCGAGCTGGCGAAAGACTTCATGACCGAGGCGATCCGCCTGAACGACGGCGTCGCCCCGCATGCCATCCACGCGGACCGGGGGACCTCGATGACGTCCAGGCCGGTCTCGGCGCTGCTGTCGGACCTGGCGATCCTTCAATCGCATTCCCGGCCGAAGGTCAGCAATGACAACCCGTACAGCGAGGCGCAGTTCAAGACGCTGAAGTACTGCCCGGCCCCGAGCACGTCAGCGAGCACGGCGTTCCTGGCCAGTTCCATCGTGGTGCCGTCCAGCGCGGTGACCTCCACCACAGCCGCGCGATGCTGGGGTCCGCGTCGCTCCGGGCGGCGTCCAGCTCGAACAGGCGCTTCATGACCTGCTCGCCGAGCAGCGCGCGGGCCTTGGAGAACGCCGGCCCGGACGGCACCTGCGTGCCCGGCCTGAGGTGCAGGCCGAATGCCGTGGCCAGCACCGTGTTATAGCCCGCGCCGGGGAACAGGCAGGCGACCAGGACGCAGGTCACGGTCATCTTCCCGGTCAGCGTCCGGTCATGGCAGTGCCCGTGCGGCGCTTCCTCCAGCGCCCGCGCGATCACGCCATCGGCCAGGAGCGCTTCCAGCAGGCTCGCCCGACCCCGGCCCGGACAGCACCCGTTCCGCGAGGTCCGCTCCTGGAACAGCATCGCTGTCCCCGGCCGGCGCCGGCGGGATGGACGACGGCGTGATCAGCATGGCAGCCTGGGCAGGCAGCAAAGCTTCAGGTGTGGCGAAATGGGTGTCGGCAACCTCGTCCTGCCAGGAGCTTTGTTCTATTTCAGGGACCGCCGCACCACATAACGCCACCGCGACCAACACGCCGCCGGACCGTGACCAGGCCTCAGAAAACCGGACGCCAAGTCTCAAAACTCCGGAAAGTTAGGGCAGTGGGCCTGAGCCTGTGCGGTGTCACCTGGCGGGATCCGGTCAGGTCAGTGGCCTGATCGACGATCTTTCGAGCCTTGCCAGGATCTGCTACGAACTCGGCCCCAGATGTCCGGAAGTTGCTGGTGGTCAGTTGTTAAATTCTGGGGGTCCCGCGGCCAGTTGGTAGGTGATGGGCCGGGTGTCGCCGGGCAGGCTGGGCGGGTCCTGGCTGATTTCGTCGAGGAGCAGGGTCAGGGCGCGGGCGATGCGGGGCTCGTCGGGCCGGGCGAGTTCGACGGTGATCGCGGCGGGGGGTGCAGGTGATGGTCCCGGCCAGGCCCCGGCCAGGTCCCGGATGATGGTCTGGCGGGTGATCGCGCGGTATTCGCGGTCGTCACGGAGGCAGGCGCTGAGGTGGTCTGACATCCAGTGCCCGGCGTTGTGCGCGAGCAGCCGAAGGACCATCTGCAGGCCGCGCCGGCGGGTGCGCGGCAGCGCGGTTCTCGCGTCGGGGCCGATGACGCTGGCGGGGAGTTTCGCGGGGATATTGTCCCGTCCGGCCCCGGCTCTGGCGAGCGTCGTCTCCGCCCGGGTGATCTCCTTCTGGGCGGCGGGGATCAGCCTGGTGTTTCTGGCGGCGGCGCCGATGGCGGGGTCGGCGAGCATGACAGCCATGTCGGCGCGGGCGGCGGCGAGTGCCTTCCGGGCCTGGCGGGCCGCGGTGCTCGCGGCCCGGCGGGCCGGGGTTATCCGCGATCTTGGTGCTGGTCTCGATGGCGGCGATGTAGTCGCAGATCTTGTCGACCCCGTGGTTTCCGAGGCGTATCTGAGGAAGTTCTCCTCCCGCCACCGTGACGTCAGCCACGAGAGAATCTCCGCCGGGCAGCAGTCCATGGCGGAGGTCAGGATCTGCGGCGCAGCCTGCGCGTGCTCGAGCAAGGTGATCTGCCGGGCCGGGCCGTAGTCTTTCAGGTCCGCTATCTCCCCGGCCCGGGCGATCTTGCGGGTCTTCCCGCAGACGGTGATCGTGGTCAGGACTGGCAGGTGCGCGGGGACCGCGAGCGGCGCGCGCCAGCAGGTGTCCGGTACGGCGACGTGGCGCTGCTGTCGGTCACCAGTGCCTGCCTCGCGCTTAAGCCGCCCCGCCCGGCACGGCGATTATGCTCGGGTTCGGCCGCGGTGGCGCCTGCCCGCAGGTATTCACCCGCTGCCGCCAGGAGAATGCCGACTGGGTGGCCGGAGTAGCCCAGCTGCCGCAGCGTCACCACCGCGACGTTCCGCATCCCGGCATCGGCCTCGGGGTTACCTGCATCGGGTTGTCACCGCAACTGATAGCTGAACAGCGCCGCCGCCCCGGCCAGGATCAGATCCGGCCTGGGTGAAGGCCCTGACCCGGCTGCCGGGTCAGGCTCCGGGGCCGGCAGCTCCTGCTGCTGCGCGTCGCGGGGGGCCCAGCCGGCGCAGCACGGCCGCCTGGGCCGCCCCCAGCCTGCGGGCGATCTCCGCGTCCGCCACGCCTGCGGCCCGCTGCGCGACCGCCCGCGCCCAGGCTGCCCCGGCCAGCTTGCGCCGCGCGCCGGGCTGCCGGATCACCCCGGCGGTGCCCTCCTGCGCAGCGTGGCCACGTAGCACTCCGGCAAGTCCATCAGCTCAGCCACCGCATGGTGCCCGCTGCCGGCACCAGCCTGGTCCCGGCTGGCGGGGCGGGGCCGGGCCGGCGATCGCCGGGGGCAGCTTGTACTCCCGGTAGGCGGGCGCGATGCTGCTGCACGCCTTCGCCAGCCGGGTGGACGCGACCGCGATCCTGGCCGCCGCCGGCGCGACGAAGGACCGGAACGGGCATACAAGTGGCGCCATCGGCGGTGACCCGGCGCAGGTCCCTCGGCTCCGGCATGCCCTCCAGGATCGCGGCGGCAGAAATTATATCACAAGCTAACAGTTTCCGCAAGGAACCGGGCCAGTAATATCCGCAGGTCGCAGGCCTGCGGTCAGCTGACTTCCGGACATCTGGGCCCGGGCAGTAGGAGGGTCTTCGACTGTTTACCTTACGTAGTGTTCTGGCAACGCATAGCATCCTGGCATGAGCGCGTACCGGCCATTATCCGCATCGCCGCTGGCGGTCCCCCTGCTGCGGGCGGCGGCTGTGGCCGTGTTGGCCGGCGTGGCTGTCGTTGTCGCGGGCGAGGCGCTCTCAACGCCGCTTCCCGCCACCGCTGCGGCACGGGGGGGCGTGGCTCTCGCGGCGTGGTGCGGCGCACTGTTAGCGGCCTGCTCCGGACTGGCGGGACGAGACGGCCTCGGCCTGGCGCAATGGAAGATGGGCTCGTGGTTCCTGCTGTGGTGCGCGCTGACTGATGGGCTCGGGAGCATCACCTGGGACCGTCGGCAGTCCGGGCTGGCGGCGCAGATCCTTCCCTCCAGCGTCACTCGCGCCGAGTGGCTCACAGCCGTCGCAGTGACCGCCTGGGCAATCGCGTACTGCTCAGTTCCCCGCAGGCTTGCGGTGGTAGCCGGCGGGGAGTTCATGCAGAAGATCGTAGGGCGGCGCCCCGGGATTGTCCGCAGCGCGAAGGCACCGTGGCTGCTGTATGCCGCCGGAACCTCAGCGAGGCTCGCTGGCGCCATCCTGACCGGGCGTTTCGGCTACGCGGGCAATGCCATCGCCACCGTCAGCTCCGCTGCCTGGTACCAGCAGGAGCTCAGCCTCGCAACCTTTGCCTGCCCCCTCGCCATCACCGCCGCGGGCCTGCGGCTGTTCCGGGAGCGGGCCAGCGGCGCAAAGGCCACACTCGCCTTCCTGCTCGCCGCTGAAATCGCGTCAGCTGCGGTTATGGGTCAGAAGGGGCAGTTCATCACCGCCGTGGTAGCCGTCGCAGTAGCGCGGGCATCGGCCGGGCGGGGGATGCCGCGCGGGCTGATCCTTGTTGCCACAGCGCTCTTCCTGCTAATTGTCATTCCCTTTACCGTCGCCTACCGCGCCGAGATCCGCGGCGGACCTGCAGACCTAGGCCCCCAAGCCGCAGCTGCCGCGGCGCCCGCTGCCGTCGGAGCCGCGGCCAGTGTCGCGTCTATAGACACGATCCCGAAATCTGTGAGCTACCTTGCGCAACGGCTTCAGGAAATCAATGCTTCCGCGATCGTCTTGCAAAAAACCCCGTCCCAGGTCCAATACGCAAGCCCTGCACAAATACCGGCGACATTGGCAGCGGCTCTTATCCCCCGGGCGATTTGGCCCGGTAAGCCCATCCTGGACCCAGGTTATCAGTTCTCCCAGGAGTATTACGGTACCCCAGCGGAGCTCGTCAACGCCACCGCGATCACTCCGCAGGCTGACCTCTACCGTTATGGCGGCTGGATACCCGTGATCATGGGAATGCTCGCGCTGGGGTGGCTTATGCGCGTCCTGGATGACGTGCTAGATGTGCAACAGAGCCCTCCGGCCGCGCTGCTGGTCGTCTTGCTCTGGCCGACGCTGGCCACACCGGAGGGCGCCATCACGGGCATCCTGCTGGCGCTCCCGTCGCTGACCCTCACGTGGCTCGTGATCACGACGGCGACGTTTCGCCGCCAGCCTCATGCATCTTGACCTCGGCTATCCTCATCCAAGCTTTGCGTACCTATCGGCCTACTCGTCGATAGGAAGATAACTACGCCGCCATCTGAAATTAGAGTCAAGCCTTCTATCTGGAGTACGGCGAGGCCGCCAGCCTAGATCGTGTACCATCTTTCGTAAGGTGAGGCGGGGATTGCACGCTAAAAGGTTCGCAAATGGTCATTTGGCGACATATAGCATCCGCAGACCGGCTAGCTGCGAGGGAGCGGCCTTCCCAGAGGCGCTGATTAATCCGGAGGTACGGCGGCTTGTATCAGAGCGAACAAGAGAACGTGGCAGCGCGTAGGGTCACCGCGGTGATTGTCCACCATGGAGATCCGCGACGGACGGTTCGGGCCGTCCTGAACCACTGCAAGCTCGGTGTGTTTGCGAATGTCATCGTGGTAGCAAATGATCGATGCCAGCGTCCTGATGATCTGAAGGATGTTAAATGTATATGGTTGGTGCCGCCCAGGAACATTGGATTTGGGGGGGCATGTCAGCTAGGTGCAATGAGCTGTCGGTCCGACGTATACGCATTCTTCAACGCACATGTAACTATGGATAGTGCGTCCGTCGAGTGCTGTCGTGCAGCATTCGATATCGATAATGTCGGAATTGCATCTCCATACATTTATCATCCACGTTCAGGCAAGCCGGTAGTAGACTGGAAATATACCCATTGCATTCGCACGTACAGTCGTATCCTGCGGTTGCCGATTCAGGTTCCGTTAAAGAAGGGCCATATAAAAGACCATGCAAGCCACCCGGTCGATCTACTCGACAATGACTGGGCTTCTGGGGGGGCGATCTTTTGCCGACATGAGGTAATAAAAGACATTGGATGGGACGGAAGCTATTTCCTTGGATTAGAAGACGTGGACATTTCCATGAGAGCCAAGAGAAGCGGCTGGCGCGTGGTAACCGTCCCATCCGCTATCGCATTTCATACCGGCGAATCCACCAGGACCTCAACTATAGCGGCGTACTATTCGCCGCGCAATAATCTCTGGTTTGCCCGGAGGTATTATGGTCGGGGGATCCAGGCGTTGCTTACGACATACTTCCTCGTCTGCTTGTTCAGAGTTGCAGCGGCAGATGTGCTGAAGCGGCGTTGGCCGCCACATGCAAGGGCCGCAACACGGGGTATTCTAGACGGTTGGCTGTTGTGGCCGGATGGCATGGATGCGCTGCTTACTGAGCCAATGTGGCTGAATGGAGACTAGAACGATGCTCGTTGGACGCGCAAGATTGCCCGCTCGGTGGTTGGGCGCGGCTAGTGGCGCAAACCGCCTCAACAGGCTCGCGTAGTTTGGCCTAAATTGCCGTGAAGCGGAAAATTAATCTGCGGAAAATACATCGATTGCTCCAAGTGATCATTGATGCTCTGTAACGTCATGCCGACGATTGACGACTCGGCGCTATCAATTGCGTTTCCACACCGGAGGCCCAGATGACGGATAAGGTACTTCTCCTCACGCCGTCGCGGGGTCTTGGGGGGGGAATAGAACGCTACGCGGCGACCGTGGAATGGGTACTGCAGTCCAGCGGTCTAGCTTATCGGCGTATGGATCTTCAGGGTTCTGGCCTTAAGGCCTACGCGACATTGTTGATGGCCGCGCAGAATTATCTGAAGGCCAATCCGTCTACCACGCGCTTGATCCTCGCGCATCGGGCGTTACTTCCACTCGCGGTGGTTCTCAACCGCCAACCCCACATAGAGGGCACCTCTGTCCTATTTCACGGCAGCGATGTATGGAATAGGCGACGCGGCGTGAGGCAGCTCGCGGAGAGTCGCGCAATGCGGTACCCGGGCGTCCGGGCTGTGGCTGTCAGCAACTACACCGCCGGAGCGTTGTCGCATATGGGCCATGCAACTGTGGTGCCTCCTGGGTTGGCGAACCACTGGTATCAGACGCTAGTGGAAGCTCGTCGTGAGCGCGGAAGCCAGGGGCGTCAGGCGATAGTCACTGCTTTTCGGCTAGCAGCCTGGAAGGAAAAAGGGCTTCCGGAAATTGTCAGCGCGGTAGCCTCGCTCGACCGGCCTGACTTGAGCTTGGTTATCTGCGGGACCGGCGAGGCCCCGAGGGAACTGCGAGAGCTGCTTAGTAGCCATACTTTCTGTCATCTACGCGTCGGGCTCTCAGATTCGGAACTGGCGAGCCAGTTCGCCGCAGCAAGAGTCTTTGTGCTGGCCACCAGGATGCGCGGGGGCCGCAGACCCTGTGGCGAAGGCTATGGCATCGTGCTGCAAGAAGCCCAGCTGGCGGGAGCGCCTGTAGTTGCCCCAGCATATGGTGGGTCACATGAGGCGTTCGTCGAGGGGGTAACCGGCGTAGCTCCGGTCGACGAGAAAGCAGAAACGCTGGCTAATGTGCTGCGTGAGCTACTTGGCGATGCCAAGCGGCTGGCCAAGATGGGAAATGATGCCGCCGCGTGGGCTTACGAGAGCCTTTCTCCTGTGCGATATTCGGAACTGGTCCTCAGTCGACTGATGTAAACTCTATCCACACCAAGTGCGGTTGCTTTCGTGGGCCTTCGAGGTTAACCGGGAGTAACTGGTCAGGTGTCCGGATCGGCTCCGGATCGGCCGAGCGTGATCAGGTAGCGGCGGGCATCCAGGGCTGGCCTTCGGTGAGCGTGACGAGGGCGTCGAAGAAGCTGAGTCCGTGCTTGGCTGCGGTCGGCAGGTAGCTTCGGATCGCGCGGAATTGCCGGGCGCCGGTGAGGGTACGCAGGCATCCGGATATTTTCTGTTTCAGCTTGATCATGCGGATGTCGCGCTCGGATCCATTGTTGTCCGGGGGCACCCGCCAGTCCCGGGTGAAGTGCAGGTAGTCGTCCTGGCGGGCCAGCAGGCGGCGGGCCAGGGCGTTGTGCTTTTTCATCAGCCTGCCGGAGCGGGCGGCGGTCTGGCTGGCCCCGATCAGCGCCGCGGACCGGTAGCGGGTGACCAGTCCGGCCAGCGCGTCCGGGTCCGCGGCGTCCGGGTCGTCCGCGATTGCCGCGCTCACCAGCTGCTGCATCCCGGTGAGCGCCTCGGCGGCCTGGGTGGCCCGGCACCAGTCACCGCCAGGCGCGCAGTCCGCGACGGCCTGGAGTTCCCGCAGCGCGCGGGCACAGCACAGCTGGTGCTCAGGGGCGGTGTAAGTGTCATACGGGGCCGGGCGTCATGAACTGATCTGCCCCGGGGAGAAACGGAAGCACGCCCATCGCCTCCATCGCCTCAGCGCCGCGCCAGGGATGCACCGTCAGCAGGGTGTACTTGCCGGTGCGGGCACAGTGCACCCAGTGCAGCCTGCCCTCCACGCGGAACCCCGTCTCATCGAACCCGGCCACCGGACCGGCGGCGATCTCCTCCCGGGCCCGCTCCAGGAAGCCATCCAGGCGCCCGGCAGACCGGGATGTGATGCCCGCGACCGTCCCGGCGACAGCGGGATGCCAAACAGCCCGGCCAGCGCCTGCGTGGTGCGCTTCCCCGGCAGGAACTGCCCGAAATACGGGTAGATGATGATCGCGGCGATCCGCGGCCCGTACTGCGCCGGGGCCTCTGCCCCCTCCGGGGCCGTGCCCGCCAGGCCCGCCCCGCACCTGCCGCAGCAGGCCGGCTCATGCGGCACTTCCCGGTCCGGCCTGGCCACCTGCGCTAACGTCCGGCCCTCATGCCCGGCCTGCCCGCCGGGCCTGCGGCCGCTCTTCTTCCGCAGCGACCGCGGCATCGGCGGCGGCTTGCCCAGCCCCTCGCTCGATGGCGGCTTCGAGGAATTCCGCGGCGTCTGCCCCAGCCGGGCCTCAAGCTCCGCGATCCGCTCCCGAGCCCGCGCCAGTTCCGCAGCGGCCTCCGCTAATGCGGCCTGCGAATCAGCCAGCTCACGGCGCAGCGAGGCCACCAGCGCGGCCAGCACCTCACCGCCAGAACCAGCATGACAACCGGGCATACCCGGACATTACAGCGCAAGATCACCCGGTGCGCGCACCATGGCATCACCGGCGTGCCGGTTCAGCCCCGCACAGCCGACCCGCAGACAAATGGACCTGACCAGTTACAACCGGGATTGGGTAGTTGACTCTTTACTGTTGGCATTCTTCTTCCGGTTGCCGTGCGTGAGTGGTGCCTTCGTGGTCCCGGGTGCAGGCGATGCGGACGCGCCTGCGCTGGTTCGCCGGGTTGCGGAACCCGCAGGCGAGGCGTGCTTCGAGCCTGGCGATCCAGTTGAGGCTTTCGGAGCGGGCGCTGGTGACGCCGGTCAGCACGGCGCAGGCGATCTGGTCTTCCCAGCGGGAGATGGTGCCCGCGAGGCTGATCAGCCTGGGGAGGTCCTCGTGCTGCGCGCACCAGTCGCAGAAAGGTGAACAGCCGGCCGCGGACCTGCTGCTCGCACGGTGTGCTGCCGGTGACGCGGGCGCGGAGGTTCAGCGCGTCGCGGAGTTCCTCCTTCGCGATCCAGGCGATGGCGATCTGCTGCCCGTCCACGTCGGCGTCCATGGTGGCGATGATCTTCGCGAACTGGTCCGGGGTTAGGTGCGCCAGGTTGCGGGTCAACAGGTTCCTGACCCCGTACTCGGGGTCGCCGGATTTCCCGCGGCGGCCGTATTTCTCCCGGATGGCGCGGCGACGGACGTCCCCCAGCGTCTTGACGGCCAGCTGCACGACGTGGACCAGGTCCACGGCGACCTGCGCGCGGGGCAGCATCCTCCGCACTGCCGGCAGGCAGATCGTGCACATGTCGATGGCGACGGCCTGCACCCCGTCTCGCCAGGCCGGCGCGGCGCCGGCCAGCCAGTACGCGGTGTCATCGGCGGTGCGGCCTTCAACCTGGCCGAGCATGCCCTGGTCCCCGGACAGGTCATGAAAGCAGGTATGCCACTGGTACGGCCCAAGATCGCAGGAGCCGCGGGCTCCTCTATCAGCGCGCCACGCCGCAGGCATGCTGGACAACCCCTGCACATCACTCAAGGTGACCGGAAGTAACCACGTCCCGGTTGACTTCCAAGACCCGCTTTCGTTTGGGACGGCGCAGAGGCTATCGCTTGGCTGCGAACGCGTGCCTAGCTTTGCAGGCGAGTGCAGTAGGCATACTCAAGACGGGGAGATGTGGCCGCTACCCGATTACCATCGTTGTCTTGCAAGGCAACAGCGAAACCATGGTGCCCTAGTTTCTCAACCAGCGAGACGGCATCGCCATAATCGAGGTGAAGCTCTAGGGCAAGTTGGTTGACCCGTGCTAGCCAGTGCAGATCGCTGTCGGCGAATATCGCGAACTCGCCGCCCTCGATATCCACCTTCAGCAGGCCAATGCGGTCGATTTGATAGGTCGACATAAGGTCGGGAACGGACACGTCAGGAGGCCTCGTCGGAGCGCCGTGCGACGTCGCCGACCATCGCTGCTCATCTGCGACGACGCCCACGGTGGCGCCGGATGCGGTGACTCCACCGGCCATGGCAATCTCAACGTGAATCTGTTTCATTACGCCGTTGTGAGCGGCCAGGCGTTCAATCTCCGCAGCAAAGCCCTGTTGTGCCTCCACCGCCACGACCTGGGCACCACTCAAGGCGGCCCAGACGGCGAAGAGGCCCTGGTTGGCGCCGAGATCGATCACCCAGCCGGTGGATGGCATCGTCAGCCCGCTACGGAGGTAGACCTTCCGGCAGTACATCTCACGGGCGCCGGACGTGTAGGCGGCCGGCAGCGACACGACCGCTCCGGTAGAGGTCCGGAAGGATGCCCCGGACCGTGCCCACGTGCGGTCGGCCGGACGCAGTGACCGGGATTCCGCACACTCGGGCAGGCTGACCATCAGTGCGGCCAACCAACGCGTTGCTGTGGAGGGGGATGTGCTTCGGCAGACGGAGACTACATCACCGACCGCTCGGCGTGCCATGCGTGCTTCCATCGATATGCCTTTCACTCGTCCGTGTCCATATTGGCCTGAAGGGCGGTCACAGTGGCTTCGTACCAGGCGTGATAGAAGCAGAAGCGCAGCCCGACCTGTCCGTCAAGCAGCCCCAGACGTATGACATACATGTAAATGAACAGGGCGACGGGCTTGGCCGGAACTGATGGGAAAATGATATCTTTTAATATGGAGCGTATTAAAGGCCGGGTTTCATTCGCATGACGTGACGGCAGAGTGCCAAGTCGGCGTTGCGGCGCGGAAGTACTGCGACGCTGGGCTTCGAGTTGGGCGTAGCGGACGTGCTTGTGTAACCATGTTGCGAGGCCTTTCTGATCTTCATCAACGATGTCGTTGCGAAGTCGGTGGACTGGTCCGTCGATGCATGCACGCTCCCCGACCGGGCTGCCGTCGTATTTCGTGTACCTTCGGTCGACCAGCCTGACCACCCAGGAGCCGCGATACCATCCGCAATGCCGGATCCAGGTGCCTTGGAAGACGAGTCGGAGGCGGTGCGAGAATCCTGCGCAGGAGGGTGCGTGCATATGGGAGGCGATCTCGGTAGCCAGCTGGGGGGATACCCACTCATCGGAATCTACAAAGTAGACCCAGTCATGCCGGAGCTCGGGGAGGCGAAGCGCGAATTCGCGCTGGCCCGAGAAGCCTAGCCATGGTTGCTCTAGCACCTCGGCCCCAAGTGAACGGGCAATCGGCACGGTACCGTCGACCGACCCTGAGTCGAGTACCACGACCTGGTCTGCCCATGCCACCGATGCCAGGCACCGCTGGATGTTTATCTCCTCGTCCTGGGTGAGTATGACAATGCTGACCGGTACGCTTCCCAAGCCGGGATTGTCGCCCGCGCGATAAGGCCGCAGTCCTAGTCTGGTCATTGCTCGGGTCCTAGCAGCCAGTCGAAGTAAGCATCCGGATCGAACGGATCGGGATCCGGCTTGACTTCTGTGGTCAGGGCGAGTTTGGTCGCATTTCGCAGTGAGTCAGCGTCGCCAACGGTGTAGCCACATAGGGCCGCGCCGGCGATCTCCTGGTTCTGGGCGGTGTCCCGCGCGATGACGGGCTGGCCGTTCACCCTCGCCTCTGCCAGCGGGAAGCCAAAAGACTCAATGCCGCTGGGGAAGAAGATCGCGCGACTGCGAGCCCAGAGTTGACGTAGCTCGCTGTGCGGGATCCGACCCACGAGCTCGATCCGAGGGTGACGTAGAAGATCTGCGGTCACCTCTTCCTCGTCAGCGGTCACGAGGAGCCGGACCGACGGGTCGCCGTAGTCGTCGATCGCGGCAAGCAGTTCCGTGATCCGCGTAATCATGTGCTTGTAGGGGGCGAATAGCACTGGGCACAAGATGATTGGTTCACGCGGCAGGCGCGGAATCGAGTCAGCGGAGACTGGGTTCAGCCGCGGGATGATCCGGCTGCGCAGGCTCGGCAAGACCCGGGAGACGCGTTCCGCCATCGCCGCGGATGGCGTCACTAGCACGTGTGATCGCCGGGCGGCCAGTCGGACTATCGGCGCCCTGACCCGCGTGCCGGGCTTAAGAGAGGGCGGCAGGCTGGACCACTCCTCGTCGGTCAGGAAGTCCAAGGGATTGCCGAGGCGCGTCCACCGTTCGCCGCCGGGGGTGAGGAAGCTGACGTTGTTGAGGGCCACGATTCGCCCCCGGGCTGGCTTGAGCACTTCGCGGCGAAGCAGCCAGGCCGGGTCAATCTGCCGGTTCATGCCGATGAGCTTGATGTCCTTGCGCCCGGTGCGCTTTAGGTACTGGTACAGCTCGACCCTGAAGCGGGCACCGCCGCCTATTGTCCCGCCGGCCGCGTCGATAAATACGGTCGTAGTCACGTACCGTTCCTCATCTCATCGGGTTGTTGGAAGGTGAGCAGGCGCAGCGGCGAACGCTGCGCGGCGCTCGTGGGCTGCGGGAACGCAAGCAGCCCGGCCGACGCGGCGGCGGCGTGCCACCAGCGGGCTAGATGTCGCTGCCGGGAGATAGTCAGATATGTCAGATAGGAGTCCAGCCGTGGCCAGCGGACGCGCCCGGTACGCACTGGCGGCAACTCCCCTCCCACTCCGGCCAGCCATTCGAGCCAGCGAACCGGGTGCGTGAGATTCGGGACGGTGCAAAGCACTACACCTCCCGGCCGCAGTACGCGGGCGCACTCGCGGAGGATTGTGCTCGGCTCATCTACGTACTCAAGGACACTCGCTGCGACGACCGCGTCGAAGATCGCTGGCGCAAACGGAAGCTGCCGCCACCCCGGATACAGTTGTACCCACTCGACGCCGCAAGCTGGATCGGCGGCGACCGCGCGACTGAGCATCTCCCCGGAGATGTCACATCCCGTCGCCCGTCGTCCGACGGCGGCTATAGCACGGGCCAACTCCCCGGTGCCGCAGCCGAGGTCGAGCACACTGCCGCCGAGCGCAACGTGATACCTGACAGCAGCGGCAAGTGTGGTCATCCGGCCAGTGAGTCGGCCATCCGGCGCATACTTCGTGGCCCAGGTCGCAGCTTTCACGTCAAAGAGGCGCCGTACCTGGTCGGCGTCGGTGTACTGCTCAGTCACGGCACCCCGTCCCCGCCGCCGCCCGGATGGTAGCCGCCATCGACCCCAGCAGCGTCTGCGTCGGCATTGCCTCGCCGCCCGCCACCGCTGCCCGGAACGCCGCCACGGCCGCCCGGTGCCCCTTGTCCTGGCGCCCCTTCCAGATCCCCTTCCCGTCCGCCTCCGCGCGACGGAAGTCGTCGATCACCACGCGCGTAGACCCGCCCGTCACCTCGATCCACTCCTTCCCGGCCGCCGGCTGAACGTTCCCGTAGGCGATGGTCGCCAGCGACCCGTCGGCAAACCGCAGCGCAACGGCCACGTCATCGCCCGCCTCGCCGCCGCCCGGAACGCCGGCCACCTCCTCGATGGGCGAACCGATCAGTGCCTGCGCCGTGTCGACAAAGTGGCAGACCTCGCCCAGCACCCGCCCGCCCTGCCGCCGGTCGTGATACCAGTGCCCGTCGGGCACCGGCCCCGCCGCGACCCGGTACACCAGCAGCTTCGGCCCGCTGATCTCGGCCAGCACCCGGCGGGCGGCCAGCACGGCGGGGGACCAGCGCCGGTTGAAGCCGATGGCGAGCTGCAGCCCGGAGTCCTGCCAGGCGCCCGTTACTTCCCCTAGTTCGTCCTCGGTCAGCGCGAGCGGCTTCTCGCACCACACGTGCCGTCCGGCCGCCAGGGCCAGGACGGCGAGCTCGGCGTGCGTGTCGTGCGGGGTGGCGATCACCACGACCTGGGTGTCCGGGTCGTCGATGACGCGGAACCCGCCCGACACCGCCCGCGCGAAGCCGCTCCGCTCGGCGGCGCGGCGGGAGCTGATCCCGCTGGCCGAGGCGATCGCGGTGAACTGGTCGAAGCCGGCGTCCCGGAATGCGGGCAGCAGCGTCCCGGTCGAGAACGCCCCGGCCCCGACCCAGCCGACCCCCGGCGACGAGCTGGCCTTCGGCGCCGGCACCAGCACGACGGGCTCGTCGGCGGCGCCCGGCGGGTAGGTGAGCTGGATCGCCAGGTAGGGCTCCGGGCGCTCGTCAATCAGCTTGTATGCCGCCGCGGCGTCACCGATGCCGAACGTATGCGTGACCAGGTCGGCCACCTTCAGCCGGCCGGCGGCCATCAGGTCGAGCACCGCCTCGAAGTTGCGGCCCTCGGTCCAGCGCACGTGCCCCGCGGGGTAGTCCACTCCCCAGGACTCATACGACGCGTCGTACCGGCCGGGGCCGTAGGAGCGCGCGAAGCGCAGCGAGATCTCCTTCTCGTAGAACGGCGTGCGGTCCAGGTCCAGGCCGATGTCGCCGACGACGACCACCGGGGCGCGGTCCCGGCACAGCGCGGGCGCCCGCAGCACCGGGACCGAGGACCGGCTCGCCGCGCAGATCAGCACGGCGTCCGCACCCCGGTCCCGGGACCAGGCCAGCACCCGCCCGGTGGTGGCATCGGCGAGCTCGTCCAGGGCCAGCACGCCCGAGCCGGCGGCCGCGGCCCGCGCGTGCGGGGCCGGGTCGATGCCGGCGACGTCGCAGCCGGCGGCCATGGCCAGCCGGGCGGCGAGCTGGCCGACGAGGCCCAGCCCGATGATGACGACCTTCGAGCCGGGGCCGGCCTCGGCCAGCCGCAGGCCGTGCAGCGCGATGGAGGCCACGGTGGTGAAGGCCGCGTCGGCGGGCGGCACGCCGTCCGGGATGACCGCGCATAGCAGGCCCGGCACGGCCTGGAACTGCGCGTGGCTGGCCTTGCCTGCCCCGCCGGTCGCGACGAGCTGGCCGACCCGGATGCCCGAGACCGCCGTGCCGACCTCGATGACCTCGCCGGCCGCCGAGTACCCCAGCGGCAGGTCCTGCGCAAGGCGGCCGCGGACCGTCTGCGCGGTCGCCGCCAGGCCCTCGGCCCGCGCCTTGCGCACGACCTGGCGGACCAGGTCGGGGCGGGCGCGGGCCTTGGCCAGCAGGCTCGACTGGGCCAGCGCGGTGACGGCCCGCTCCGTGCCGGGCGAGATCACCGACGCGATCGTGGCGACCAGCACCTCGGTCGGCGCCGGGACCGGCCGCGGGACCTCGAGTACCTCGACGGGGCCGCCCCGCAGCGGCTGGACGACGTTCTTCACGATGGCCTCCGCCTGCCGGGAAGGTCGCTGCTGGCCCGGCGCCAGGTCGTGGACAGCCGTATCGGCAGGTTCGCGCTGAGCCGGCAGGTGAGGACCGGCGCGGCGGCCGTCCGCAGAAAGCCCGTGGCGACCGGCGCCGCCTGAACCTCCAGCGATAACGGCTCCGATCCCGTGATGCCCACCGTCAGCTCCCCGGCCGTTGTCCAGACGGCCGCGCCGCCCGGCACGAGGCGGACGCGCGCGCCGGGCGGCAGATGCCAGCGGACTGCCACTTCGTGCCGCCCGGTGCCGGTGACCTTGTCATCGACTTCCAGCCCGCTGCCGGTCAGCGACCAGCGGCGGCGGTGACACGGCCGGCCACGCAGGTGGCGGTAGCCGTCGTGCGCGGCGCGCGCGGTCAGGCTGCCATCGGCGGCGCGGGACGCCTGGCCGTAGACCCGGGCGCGGCGGCCCGCCCGGAACGCCCCCCAGACCTCGGTGGAGTCCGCGCCGTCGATCTCCACGGTGTTGTGCGCCGCGGTCGACCGCTCGTAGCCGCGCGCCGGCCCGGCGGCGTAGGTCGAGGTGCCCGTGTCGACGAGCACGGGCTCGCCGCCGACGTGCAGCAGGCAGCCGAGCGTGTCGGCGTGCGCGTGCGCGGGCAGCTCGTCCGGGCACGGCGCGCCGACATCGGCGAGCAGGTGCCAGTCACCGGCCACGGCGCGGATCAGGCCGGTGTCGGCCAGGGTCAGCAGCGGGCGGGCGGGCGCCGGGGCGGGCCGCAGCGCGGCGACGAGCGGGCCGGGTACCGGGTAGCCGTCGTTGAGCAGCGGCACGCTGCCGTCCGGGGCCAGCACCACGCCGAGCCAGCGGCGCATCCGCGCGATCGCCAGCGTCAGGGCCGGCGGCGGTACGTGGCCGCTCGCGCTCAGCAGGTCGGCCACGTCGATCAGGTCGGCGAGGACCTGGCAGTGATAGGCCGGGGACCGCTCGTAGTGCCCGCCATCGGGCAGCACCTGGATAGCCAGCTGGCCGGCCAGCAGCCGCAGCGCCCGGTCCAGCAGCGGCCCGTCACCGAGGAACACCCCGAGTCCGGCCAGCGCCTTGAGGTTCTTGATCAGGTGATTGCCGCCGACGTCGGCCTCCAGGTGCCGGCGCAGGAATCCCGCGTGCACGGCCAGCTCCCAGCGGAACTCGGCGTCCAGCGCACTGCCGGCCACCAGGTCGCGGTACAGGCCGCACCAGGACCAGGCCCGTAGCGCCGTCGGGTAGGGGAGCCACGCGTCGCCGCTCCCGAAGGCACACGACGTCCGCCACGAACGCCACAGCCGGCCGAACAGCTGCCGGGCGGCGGCCCGGTCGGGCGTGGCCGCCAGGCCCCAGGCCCAGTCCCAGTAATGCAGGTGAAAGCGCCACAGCCGCGGCGCCCCCGCCTGCTGCCAGTCGGCCTGCTCCCAGTCGGCGGGGCGGCCGTGCTCGGTGACGCTGAGCCGCCGGGTCACGCCCAGCAGCCGGATCTGGCCCGCCCGCAGCTGCGCCGGGGCCGGCCAGTGCCGGGGCGTAACCGTCAGCGCGGTGGCGTCCAGCGGCGCGAAGTCCGGTGGCCAGCCGGGCGCCGCCGCCGGGATGGGGCCGCCGCGCCGCCCGCCGGCCAGCCACGGGCCGGTTAATAGCCACTGGCTCGCCTCCGGCCAGCGGTGCAGCGCCGCGGCCTGAGCGCGTAGCCGGGCCCGGTGCGCGACCTGGGCCGGCCGCAGGTGCGCGGCGGTGCGGCCCAGCAGCGCCAGTTCCTCGCCCGTCACGCGGCCCTCCCGCCCGCGGCGGACGGCTCCAGCCCGAGCCCCAGGGCGCTGGCCTCGGCGCCGATGCCCGCGGCGAAGGACCGCGGCGCGTATCCGAGGTCGGCGGCGGCGGCGTCGATGGCGAACGCCTTATCCTCGGCCAGCCGCAGCAGTTGCTCGACGCGGATCCGCGGGTTCCTGCTGACCAGCTCGTAGCAGCGGGCGGCGGCCACCACGGGCGGCAGCGGCACCGGGATGAACCGGGTCCGGCTGGCGACCGCGCGGGCGGCCGTGCGCAGCAGGTCGGCGAAGGTCAGCGGCTCGGGCCCGGCGATGTCATAGGTCGTGCCGGCGGAGCCGTCGCGGCGGGCCGCGGCCAGCACCGCGTCCGCTACGTCGGCGACGTGCACCGGCTGCTGGAGATGCCCGCCGCCGGGCACGGGCAGCACCGGGGCCCGGCGCAGCAGCATCAGCAGCCGGGACAGGTTCCGGTCGCCCGCCGCGCCGTAGATCATCGTCGGCCGCAGGATCGTCCAGTCCAGCGCGGACTCGCGGATCCGCTGCTCGGCGGCGAGCCGGACCTTGCGGGAGGACGCCGCCAGCGTCGTGGTCACGGCCGTGGTCGAGACGAAGACCGCGCGCGGGATCTGGGCGGCCTCGGCCGCGGCGATGATCGCGGGGGCGTGCCCGAAGCCCAGCGAGGCGAGATTGAGCAGCGCCTCGCAGCGCCCGGCCTCGAAGGCGCCGGCCAGCGTCGCGGCGTTGCCGAGGTCGCCGGAGACGGGGTGGGCGCCGAGCCAGTGCACCCGGGCGGCCGCCGTCCGGCTCCGGGCCAGGGCGGTGACCTCGTGTCCGTCCTGCACCGCGGCGCGCAGCACGTACTCGCCGAGGAACCCGCTGCCGCCGGTCACGAGCAGCCTCACCGTTGCCCGCCCCGTTGCCCGCCCCGTTGCTCGCCTCGGTGCTCGCCCGCCGCGGCCAGGATCTTGCGATACTGCCGGGCCAGCTCGCCCCGGTCGAAGAACCGCTCCACGTAGGCGCGGCCCTGCGCCGCGGTGACCGCGCGCTGCCGCGGGTCGGCCGCCAGCGTCCTGATGGCCACGGCGAGCGCGGCGCTGTCACCGGGCGGCACCACGACGGCGCCGGCCTCGCGCAGGATCTGCGCCGCCTCGCCGGCGACCGCGCCGATGACGGGCCGGCCGGCGGCCAGGTACTCGAACATCTTCGACGGGATGAACGTCGTGAACAGCGGGACATCGCGCAGCGTGACCAGCAGGATGTCGGCGGTCGCGAGCAGCGCGGGCATCAGGTCCGACGGGATGGCCTTCGCCAGGGTGACGTTGGCCAGCGACAGCTCGCTGACCCGGTGCGCCAGTCGCGGCTTGTCGGCGCCCTCGCCGACGAACGCCAGGTGGACCGGGCGGCCGATCAGGCGCGTCGCCGCCTCGGCGGCCTCGGGCAGGCCCTGGGAGATGCCGTGTGTCCCGGCGTACAGGACGAGGCACTCATCCGGGCGGGCGCCGAGCCCGGCGCGCAGGTAAGGGTCGGCGGGGGTGGCGGGATCGAACTGGCCGATGCTGACGCCGTTGCGGATCGTGTGCACCTTGCCGGCGGGCACGCCGCGGCCGATCAGGTTGGCGCGGAAGCCGTCGCTGACGACCACCACCTCGTCGGCGGCGGCGTAGGCGGCGAGCTCGAGCCACTCCAGCAGCCCGATCACCTTGCGGCTGGTGAGCACGCCGAGCTCGACGAAGATGGCCGGCCACAGGTCGCGGACCTCGATGACGAGCCGGGCGCGCTTGGCCCGGGCCAGCAGCCAGGCCGAGGCGATGGAGAAGAACGTGGGGGAGGACACCACCACGGTGTCGGCCCGGCCGCTGGCCCGCCAGCCGAGCAGGACGCTGCTGATCATGAAGCTCAGGTGCGACAGCGTCTTGCGGACGATGCCCTCGTTCGGCGTCGCGTACAGCCAGGTGCGCAGGACCGCGTAGCCGTCCCGGTGCTCGCGCCGCCGGATCGCGTGGCGGTACTCCGGGGGCAGGACCCCGGTCGGGTGATTGGGCATCCCGGTCAGCACGGTTACCTGGTCGCCGCCCGCCGCCCAGGCGGCGGCCAGCGCGGACAGCCGGGCCTGCGGGGCGCCGGTCTCGGGCGGGAAGTAGTGGCTGACGATCAGGATGTGGTGCGGTCGGCCGGCGGGGGCCGGGCGGGGGTTGCGAGTGCGGTGGACGCGGTGAATGCGCATGTCAGGCCGCCCCGCTCGGGACGCGGTGCTTTCCGATGGACGCGGCGGCGGGCCCGATCAGGACGGGAGCGCGCAGGTAGGCCGCCAGCATGGCGATCGCGGCCAGGTCGGCCACCGCGCGCAGGCCCAGGTACGGCGTCAGGCTGACGGCGCCGAGCAGGCTGACCGCCGCGGTCGTCGCGCCGGTGACCAGCGTCACCCGCTGGTGCGACCAGCCGGCGTCGCACAGCCGCTGGTAGGCGTGCGTGCGGTGCGCCTGCAGGAGGCGCTCGCCGGCCCGGACCCGGCGCTGCATCGTCCACGCCGTGTCGGCCAGGTAGAGGGCGAGTGGTCCCAGCGCGGCCTCGGGCGGGATGCCCCGCAGCACGGCGCCGGCGGCGAGCAGCGCGAGGGCGGCACCCAGCGCGTAGCTGCCGACGTCGCCGAGGAAAACCCGGGCGCGGAGCACGTTCCACGGCAGGAAGGCCAGCGCCCCCGCCGCCACCGCCGTGCCGCCGGCCGCGAGGAACGCATCGGGCCGCCAGAAGCCGAGGCAGGCGTAGGCGGCGCCGCCGAGCAGCGCGTGCGCGGCCGAGATGCCGTTCACGCCGTCCATGAAGTTGAACGCGTTGACGAAGCCGGCGATCCAGATGGCGAGGACCACCGCCGCGACCACGGCGGCAGCCGCCGGCAGGCCGGCCAGGGCGGCCAGCACGCCGCCGGCGGCCAGGCTGACCGTCCCCTGCAGGGCCAGGCGGCGCCCCGCGGGCAGCCCGGCCAGGTCGTCGGCGAAGCCGATCGCGGCGAAGCAGCCGACGGCGGCGCCGAACGTGAGCGTGCGGTCGGAGTGGATCAGCAGCGCGGCCAGGACCAGCCCGGCCGCGATCGGGGCGCCGCCGCCGCGCGGTGTCGGCACGGTGTGTGACGACCGCGAGTTCGGCGTGTCCATCACCGCCACCCGGCGCAGCAGCGGAATGACGACCGGCTCGGCGGCGCAGACGAAGGCGCCACAGGCGGCGGCGGCCAGCACGCTGGCAAGATCCCCATGCACGATGACGGATACTACCGAGCCAAATCACTGTGCGTGGCTATTTGACTACGATAAGTTGTCGGGCATGGTCAGCCCCGAGACGTCAAACTGCACGGTCGCCGTGGTGGGGCTTGGTTACATCGGGCTGCCGACGGCCGTCAGCCTCGCCACCGGCGGCCTCGACGTCGTGGGCGTCGACATCAGCCCGGGCATCGTGGAACTGGTCAACCGCGGCGAGGCGCCGTTCGCGGAGCCCGACCTGTCGGTCGGCGTCAGCGGGGCCGTCGCGATGGGCCGGCTGACCGCGCAGCGGGAGATGCCGCAGTCCGGCGCCTACATCATCGCGGTGCCGACGCCATTCGACGGCGATCATCGCCCGGACCTGGGCGCGGTCACCGCGGCGGCCAGGTCCGTGGCGCCCGTGCTGCGCGGCGGCGAGGTCATCGTGCTGGAGTCGACCGTCCCGCCGGGCACCACCAGGGCGATCAGCGAGCTGATCGCCGGGCTCCGCCCCGACCTGCGCCTGCCGCACGCGAGCGAGGAGCCGGACGTGCACCTGGCGCACTGCCCGGAGCGCGTGCTGCCTGGCCGGATCATGATCGAGATCGCCACTAACGACCGCGTGATCGGCGGGCTGACGCCCGCCTGCGCGCGGCGGGCGGCGGAGCTGTACCGGACGTTCTGCCACGGCGAGCTGATCATCACCGACGCCGCCAGCGCCGAGATGGCCAAGCTCGCGGAGAACGCCTACCGCGACGTGAACATCGCCTTCGCCAATGAGCTGTCGCTGATCTGCGATCGTCTGGGCCTGGACGTCTGGGAGATCCGGCAGATGGCCAACCACCATCCGCGGGTCGACATCCTGCGGCCCGGTCCCGGCGTGGGCGGCCACTGCATCGCCGTGGACCCGTGGTTCATCGTCGCCGCCGCGCCGGAGCAGGCCACCCTGATCGCCGCCGCGCGGCACATTAACGATCAGATGCCGGCCCACACGGCCGAGCGGATCGTCGCGACCTCCCGGCGGTTCCGCGAGCCGCGGATCGTCTGCCTGGGCCTGTCTTTCAAGGCGGACGTGGGGGACCTGCGGGGCAGCCCGGCCGTCGAGATCGTCGCGCGGGTCGCGGCGGCCCTGCCGGAGGTGAAGGTGCTGGCGGTCGAGCCGCACGCCACCGCCCTGCCCGACCAGCTCGACTCCCTCGGCAACGTCATCCTGGCCGACACCGCGCCCGACATCCCGCTCGGCATCGAGCACGCCATCGCGGACGCCGACGTGATCGCGCTGCTCACCGATCATGGCTGCTTCCGGTCCATCCGCCGGTCTCAGCTGGCCGGCAAGGTGGTCTACGACACCCGCGGCATGTGGGCCTGACCGGCTCGCGATCACCGCTCAGCCGGGAAACCGCGGCTTGCGGTGGTCGCGAGCCGTCGCGCCGTTCCCGTTCGCCTGCACCACGCTGATGCCGCTCCCGTTCAGCTGCGCCGGGACGTCACCCGCGGACAGCTCGGGCACGCCCGTCCCGTAGTACCCGTGCCGGCCCCCGTAGTAGCCGCCGTAGTAGCCCGAGCCCTGCTTGGTCGCCTCGTTCAGCACCACGCCGACCACCCGGGCGTCCACCTGGGCCAGCCTCTCCGCGGCGCGCTGCAGGTCGCCCGAACTGGTCCGGTAGGCCGCCACGATCAGGAGCGTCGCGTCGACGTCCTTGGACAGCACGACCGCGTCGGTGACCGGCAGGACGGGCGGGCTGTCGATCAGCACCAGGTCGAAGGTGTCGCGCAGCCGGGCCAGGATTTCCTGCGCCCGGGCGCCGTTCAGCAGCTCGGCCGGGTTCGGCGGGGTGGGGCCGCTGGGCAGCAGCCAGAGATTGTCCATGCCCGGCGCGGGCTGGATGAGGTGCTCGAGCGTGTCCTCGCCGAGGATCGCCGTGGTCAGGCCGGCGCCCTCGTCGATGCCGAAGAACTGGCCGAGCCGGGGCTTGCGCAGGTCGCAGGAGACCATCAGGACGTTCTGGCCCGCCTGGGCGAACACCGCGCCCAGGTTGGCCAGTGTCGAGGTCTTGCCCTCGGCGGCCGCCGGGCTGGTCACCAGGATCGTGCGCAGCTCGTGCTCCTGCCGCGCGAACTGCAGCGAGGTCCGCAGCGACCGGTAGGCCTCGGTGGCCGGCGAGGCCGGCCGCGCCAGCGTCACCACCAGCGGCCGGTCCTTCTTCCGCCAGGAGGTTACCATCGGCACCGCGGCCAGCACCGGGGCGTTCGCCAGGTGCTCGGCGGCCTCCTTCGACGCCACCGCGTCGTCCAGGCTGTCGCGCAGGAAGGCGGCCGCCAGGCCCAGGATCAGCCCGGCGACCAGCCCGAGCAGGGCGTCCTGCGCCGGCTTGGGCGAGCTCGGCGCCGCGGGCGCCTGCGCGGGCGTGATCAGCGCCAGCGCGTCCGTGGCCGCGGCCCCGCTGACCTCTACCTGCGAGAGCTGGACCCGCAGCACCGCCTCCTGGTTGAGCAGGCCGGAGATCTCGGACGCCGAATTGCGGGTCGTCCGCAGCGATTTGATCTCCTTGGCGGTTGACTTGATCTGCGAGCTCAGGTCAGTCTCGGCACTCCTGGCATTCCGGAGCGCGACCCCCTGCTGCGATGCGACGAACTGCCGGGCGTAGACGTTGGCGACGCGGGCGGCGGTGGCCGGCGCGGCGGCGATCGCGGTGATGCTGATGACGTTGGTCTGCGCGACCTCGCTGGCCTGCACGGGGGGCGCGCTGCCGAGCTCTTGACGGACCAGCGTTACCACCGAGGCACTGGTGATCAGCTGCAGCATCGTCTGGACCTCGGTCGGGGTCACCTGCTGCGGCGCGGCGGACAGCGAGCCGGGACCGGTGCCGCTCTGGACCAGGATCTGCGCGGTGGCCGAGTACTGCTTGGCCTGGGTGAGCGAGATCGCGAGGCTGGCGGCTAAGCCAAGCAGCGCCAGCCCGGCGACCCACCATTTCCGGCGGCGTACCAGGCGGGTATACGAGCGAAGCGTCGGGCCTGCTCCTGGCTCGGTGGTCATGCTCGTCCTCCGTCAGCGCGATTCTCGCGGAATAACTTTGAGTACAGACTTAAGTACTCTGGGTAAGTGATCCTATCCGGGTGGTGCGTGAGTCTGCGGGGCGGTTCGCGGTCATGACCGAGATCCTCGTGCTGTGCACCGCCAACATCTGCCGGTCGCCGATGGCGGCGGCCCTGCTGGCCCGTGAGCTGGCCGAGCGCGGCGTCGGGGCGCGGGTGCGCTCGGCCGGGATACTCGGCAGCGGCGTGCCGCCGCCCGCCGAGGTCGTGACGGTGCTGGCCGGCCAGAGGCTGGACGTGACGGGGCACCGCAGCCGCCTGGTAGCCGTCGGCGACCTGGAGCGCGCCGACCTGATCCTCGCGATGGCCCGGCAGCACCTGCGGCACGCCGTGGTCGTCGTCCCGGATGCCTGGCCGCGGGCGTTCACGATCCGGGAGCTGGTCAGGCGCGGCGACCTGGCCGGCCGCCGGCCGCCCGGGGAGACCCTGGCGGGCTGGCTGGACCGCGTCCATGACGGGCGCAGCCGGCTGGCGCTGCTGGGCGATAACGCGCAGGACGATGTCGCTGACCCCATCGGCGGTCCGCTGGCCGGCTATGAGCGGACGGCCGCGGAGCTCGGGCAGCTTGTCGGCCGCCTGGCAGACCTGTGCTGGCCAGCGCCCGGCCCGCCCGGCCCGCCCGGCCCGCCCGGCCCGCCCGGCCGCCACGCCGCGGGCGGCTGAGTCCGCTGAGTCCGCTGAGTCCGCTGAGTTCGCTGAGTCCCGGGCGGCGGCTGAGTCCGGGGCCGGGGCTGACCTGCTCAGCGGCTGTCCGATCCGGTGTGCGCCAGAGCGGTGCTCGCCGTGGCCTTCGTGGTGTCCGGCTCCGAGACCACCACGGCGCCATGGTCGCCGACCTCGGCGCAGCGAGCCAGGCTGGCGCGCAGCTGCGCGGCGCCGTCGGCCGGGTCCAGGCTCGTCACCAGCTCTGGCTGCAGCGGAACGACCGGCACATGCCGGATGAGCGGATGGTAGGGCCGGTCATCTAGCTCGCCCTGGCCGAGGAGGTCCTCGGTCAGCTTCTCGCCGGGCCGCAGGCCGGTGAAGACGATCTCGACCCGCTGCGGCACGGCCGCCACCAGCCGCCGGGCCATGTCGATGATGCGCACCTGCTCGCCCATGTCGAGGACCAGCACCTCGCCGTCGCGGCCGATGACCGCCGCCTGCAGCACGAGCTGCACGGCCTCGTCCGCGGTCATGAAGTAGCGGGTGACGTCGGGATGGGTCACGGTGACCGGGCCGCCGGCGGCGACCTGCGCGGTTAGCGCCGTCAGGACCGACCCGCGGCTGCCGAGCACGTTCCCGAACCGGACGCTCAGATACGTGCCGTTAACGCGCCCCGCCATGTGCGCGGTCAGCCGCTCAGCGGCGCGCTTGGAATAGCCGAGGACACTGACCGGATCGGCGGCCTTGTCCGTCGAGATGTTGATGAAGGTGCCGACCCCGCTCGCGGCGGCAGCCTCCAGCACGGTCAGCGTTCCCCAGATGTTGGTCTTCAGGGCCTCGGCCGGGTATCGCTCCAGCAGCGGCAGGTGCTTCAGGGCCGCGGCGTGGAAGACGATCTCCGGCCGGTGCTGGTCGAATACCTCACGGATCCGCCGCTGGTCGCGGATGTCGGCCAGCACCGTGTCGTCGGAGTCGAGTAACGCCCGCCCGTGCAGGTCCAGCTGGATAGCGTGCAGCGCGGACTCGTCGCGGTCCAGCATGATCAGCTTCGCGGGGCCGAACCGGTGCAGCCCGCGGCAGAGCTCGGAGCCGATCGAGCCGCCCGCGCCCGTGACCAGGATCCGCTTCCCGGCGAAGCGCCCGGCGACCGCGGCGATGTCGGTCTTGACCGGCGACCGGCCCAGCAGGTCGCTGATCCGCGGATCGCGCACCCCGTCGATGCGCGCGGTGCCGCTCAGCAGCTCGCTGACCGACGGGATGACCTTGGGCACCAGCCCGCACCGCTCCGCCTCGGCGGTCAGCTCGGCGATCGCCGGCCCGCTCGGCCCGGCGATCGCGATGACCAGGACCGTGGCCCCGGTCTGGGCGGCTACCTCGGCCATCCGGGTGCGATCGCCGAGCACGGGCACGCCATGTACCCGGAGCCGCCGCTTGGCCGGGTCGTCATCGAGGAACGCCACCGGGCGGTAGTCCGCGCCCGGCTGGCGATTCAGCCGGTGCACTAACTGGCTGCCCGCCGCCCCTGCGCCGAAGACGATGATCCGCACGGCGGTCGGCACCGGCGCGGCCGCCCGGGAGCGATGCCGCGCGGCGAACAGGACATAACGCGCGCCCAGCATGGCCAGCATGGCCAGCACTGTCCCGCCCGCCACGGTTCGCAGCGGCTCGCGCTGACCGGGCAGCAGTACTGCGGTCAGCACGACCAGTGACAGGCCTGTGGTGAACGCGGCGACGCTGACGGCCACGACCTCGTCGAAGCTGCCGCGCTGATGGCGCCCGCGGTAGAGGCCGGCGAGCAGGCCGCTGCCGGCGGCTAGCACGCAGGTGGCCGGGAGCGTCCTGGCGATCATGCCAGCGGTGATGTCCAGGCCGGTGATATCGCGGATCGCCCAGCCGGACACCAGCAGACCGCAGATCCACGCCGCCAGGTCATAACCCACTTCCAGGGCTTTCCGGGCTTTCCGGTGTGCGCGGCGCCGTATTCGCACCCGGTTAAGTGCTATTTGCCTGTCGAGCGTGCGGGTGTCCACAAAACCTCCGTTCTAATCGGTTCCGATAAACGGTCCATGAGAGAACTGCTGGTCTTGTCTCGCAACGTGGCTAGGATCTAGCCAACGCCTGGGCTACATTACTCTGAGTTATATCAAGAGTGCGTTGGGTAGTTACATGAAAGGGCTGTCCGGTCGTCTCTAGCCCTGTCGAAATCAGGACTAGTGCGACCGAACTAGGGGGCTAACCACCATGTCAGACACGTCAGCGAATGATTTCTTCAGCCGCCAGGCTCACGAGGCCCGCGGCCCGGAGCAGGAGCGCACGGCCCGGCGCAAGCCGGGACGATCGAAGCTGCTCAAGCGCATCGCATTAGCGTCGGCCATCGCCCTGGTCGTCGGCGCCGGCGTGGTCGCAGGCGGCGGGTACCTCGTCGTCAACCACGTGGCCAGCAGCGTGCAGCGCATCCACGGCATCGTCGCGCTGGACGCGGCGCATCAGCCGGTCATGCCCGCCGCGAGCCGCAGGAGCATGACAGTGCTGCTCACCTCGTCCGCGACACGGCCGGCCAGCGACGGTGGCGGCGGCGGCGCGGACGGCGCATCGACCCAGCCCCAGGCGCTCAGCGGCCTGATTGCGCTCGTCCACCTGAATGCGGACAATCGTGGTGGCGGGGTCGTCTCGATTCCGGCCAACTCGGTCGTCGATGTGCCCGGTTACGGCCGGATGGAGCTGTGGAGCACCCTGAAACTGGGCGGCCCGTCACTGCTCATCAAGACGGTGGAACATCTGACCAATGTTCGCATTAATCACTACTCGGTCCTGGACTTCGCGGGAGCCGTGCGAGTGATCGGCGCCATGAATGGTGTCGATGTGGACGTTCCCTACACCTTCAGTAACGAAGGTTTTACCTTCAGGGCCGGGATCAATCACCTCACCGCCGCTAACGTCCTGGCTTATGTGAAGCAGCCTGGGGTCAGTCAGGTAGTCCGGACGGAGAAGCAGCAGAACCTCATCCGCGCGATGCTGGACAAGATCGCCCAGAAGCACATGTTCAGTCATATCGCCACCGACTACCGCGTGCTGCGCGCCATGGCTGGGTCGCTGAGCGTGGACAGCAACTTCACCAACTCGCAGCTGGAGTCACTGGCGCTGAGACTGGGCCACCTGAAGAGCCGGGACGGCACCTTCATCACCGCGCCCACGACCGGCGGCCCGAGCGGAGCCGTCTACCTGACCTCGCTCACGAGGAAGCTATGGTCGGCGATCAGGCACGACGCGATCGCGGCGTTCGCGAGGCGCTACCCGTTCACGGTGACGCCGGGCGCTCCGGGCTAGTCGGCGCGGTTAGCGGGCGGCCAGGACTTCGGCGATCTTGGCCGCGGCGCCCGGCGGGTCGCTGGCGTCGTGCAGGACCTCACCCCACGACCAGCGGTAGTACCAGTAGAGCCGTCCGGCGTCGTCCGTGCCAGGCATGCAGTCGATGCTCTCGGCGAGCATCAAGGCGCCGGGCATGAAAACATGCAAGGCCGCCGGGTACGTGATGCGGACGGTGGCGTTGAACCCCTGCGAGTCCAGCGCCGCCGCCAGCCTGTGCAGATAGTAGCTGCGCGCATGGTCACGAGCGCTGTGCTGCATGTTCACCTGCCTCCTGCGGGAGAAGCCGGACATCGCTGGCACCGGCAGGCACGGTGCGTCAGGCCCGCGGTCCGCGCCGCCGGCCTCGGTCCGTTAATAGTTAGGGTAACCGCCGTATGC
Organism: Streptosporangiaceae bacterium; assembly: GCA_035532295.1. GTDB lineage: Bacteria > Actinomycetota > Actinomycetes > Streptosporangiales > Streptosporangiaceae > DASUBV01. Next base: position 3,806 of record DATKRH010000031.1, on the reverse strand, counting down.
CTCGGTGCCATAGCCCGAGTCTTGGGTACCGTATCCGTGCTGGTCGTGCTGGGTCGCGGGGGAGTCCGCCGGCTGGCCGTACTGCGCGGCGTTGTAGTCGGCCGGCTGGTAGTCCGGCTGGCCGTAGCTGCCGGCCTGATAGCCCCCGCCCGCGGGCTGGCCATGCCGCCCGCTGGAGGACTCCAGGTGGGACTGCGGCTGATAGGACTGGGCCTGGTGCAGCGCCGCCGGATCGGCGTAGCCGCTGGTGCCCGGCGGGTCATACCAGGATCCGCCGTAGCCGGACGTGGACTGCCCGGCCGAGGCGATCGGGGGAGCAGCGGGCGCCGGCGCCGCGTAGGTGGGCGCCGTGTAGGTGGGCGCCGTGTAGGTGGGCGCCGCGTAGACAGGCGCCGCGTCGGACGGCGCCGGAGGTACGGATGCTGCCGGGGCCGGGGCCGGGGCCGGGGCCAGGTGGCGGCCTGTCGGCTGACTGTACTGGCGGGTGTCCTGGCCGGCCAGATAGCTGCCGTACCCGGCGTCGCTGTCCTGCAGGCCCGGGGCGGCGGCCGCCGCCGGGTAGCTCTCCGCCGCCGAGCTGATATAGCTGCCGTAGGGGTTCGCGGTCGGGAGCGAGGACGGCTCGGCGTAGTCGCGGTAGCTAGCGGCAGGCGCGGGCGCAGGCGCCGGACGGTAGGCGTCGGGGCCAGTGCTATCCGCGGCCGCGGATGCCTGCGGCCCGTAGCCGGCCGCCCAGTCGGCCTGCCCGTTGCTGCCGTGCCCGTTGCTGCCGTGCCCGTTGCTGCTCTGGCCGTTGCTGGCGTGCCCGTTGCTGGTCGGCCCGTACCCGTTGGACTGCTGGCCGCCAGGCTGCCCGTAGTCCGACTGGCCGTAGCGAGACCGCCCGTAGTCGGACTGGCCATAGCCGGACTGGCCATAGCCCGACTGGGCGTAGCCGGACTGGTCATAACCGGGCTGCCCGCCGCTGGCAGGCTCGCTGGACCGTCTGTCGCTGTACCCGGAGAGCGGATCGGCGGACTTGGTCGGGTAGGTCGGCATCTGCTGCGTCGGCGGCTGGGCCTGGGCCTGCTGCGCCGGGGCCGGGGATTCCGGGGTGCGGGGGGCGCTGGAGGTGCTGGAGGTGCGGGAGGTGCTCGGGGTGCGGTAGTCGGCGGCGGGGGACCCGGAGCCGGACTGCGGTGCGTCGGATCGGCCCGTCCGGTACGACCTGCTGTCGTCCCCGCGGACTGCGGGGAAGGACGGGCTGGTCAGCGGGTCATTGTCGAGGGGAGCCGGGCGGCTGCCGCCGGTGCTCAGCCGGGCCAGGGCGGCGATGCCCTGATCGGTGCCGTGTGCGGCCGGACTAGCCGGAGCAGGCCCGTTAGCCAGGAGGCCGCGCGACTCGCCGTATGGGGCCGCCGACGAGTCGCGCTGCCGCCGCGAGGACTGGCTGGGGGAGCCTGACTGACCGGACGCGGCCGACCGGCCGCGGGCGCGCGGACCACCATCTAGCAGGCCGTCGCCCCCGCCGCCTCGGCCGCTGGCCACGGTGGGCAGGGGCGCCGAGTCCGCGGCACTCGCGGGCGCGTTCCGCCGCCTCGGCAGCAGCGCCGTGGACTCCTCGGGCGGTCCGGGGTTGCCCGGGCGTCCAGGCCGCGAGGTCAGGTCCTGGCGCGGGTCGGCCGGAGCGTCCTGGCCGCCTCGCTCGGGCCGGGATGGCCCGGCTGGCTGCGCGGTGGTCGTCAGGGGCTTGTCGGAGGCTAGCTCGGCCCAGTAGTCAACATCGGAGAGCGAGTCCCAGTCGGTCCCCCCGCTGGCGCCCGCGCCCCGTGGCCGGCCGTTTCGAGCGGGCGATGACGCCGGCCTGCTGGCCGGGCGGGCCTGCTCGGGCCGCGGTCCGCCCCGCGAGCCGGCGGCGGAGAGTCGCTGGCCGCCGCGGGCGCCGCGCTCGCGGTCATCAAGCCGGGGCGGGCGATCGTCGGCGTAGTCGCGGTCATCCTGGTCGTACCCGCGGCCGGAACGGCGGTTCCCGCGGGCGTCCGGCCGCCCCCGGCCGCTGGCGGAGCGACCTGATCGCAGCGAGGGGCCATCGTCGGTCAGCCGTCCGGGACCGCGGTCGCCCCGGCCAGAGCGGCGGGCCAGCGGGACAACCCGGTCATCACCATGCCAGTCATGATCGTCAGCATCGCGCGGCCGACGATGGTCGTCGGGCGCTTCGTCAAAGGGGTCGTTAGCGTCTGCCCGCACGAATCTCATCACGAAGAAGCCGATGCCGAGGATGAGCAGGACCACTGCCATCAGGAGAATAACGATCTCGGTCATCGCACCATCCAACGGCGATGGCCTTGGGAGTTGGCGTCGCCAGGCCCGCGCGGCCATCGGCGCGAGCCTCCCCCGAGTACTGCGAGCACCTTGATCTGTTACGCGGCCGACCGCCTGAGCGCTAGCTGGCTGATCGCCTGATCACCGATTGTGTCGGAGCGCTATGGCCGTTGTCATGCGCTTCGTGAAGTTTGCCGTGCGTGTCGGGCCATTACGGGGCCCGCTCAGCAGCGGTAACCGCCGCGAGGCCGGAGTCGCTTGCCGTACCCGGACTAGCCCGGCAGGTGCTGCGCGACGGCAATGCAGGCCAAGTCCGCATCCGGCAGCGCCGGCTTGCGGTCCCGCCGGTGATCCCGTGGACGGGACGGCGTCCGGGTGACAGAACTGGTTGACGCCTGACCGGCACCTTCACCAGAGTCCCGCTCCGCCGGACGCTGCCGCGTGCCCCCAGACGGCTGCCGCCACCCCTGCCCACAAGAGAATCCGACGGCGTACCGCAACGCCGCCAATTAGGGCTCGGCGGCGGCGGTAAGCCTGCCCCGGGCGATGGCGTTGCGGGCGATCGCCGACCAGGCCGCTCGCAGCGGGGCACCGTTGGGCTGGGCCAGCATCGCGTCGAGCGCGTAGATCGTGAACCGGTACTGGTGCCGCCCGCCGACCGGGCACGGCGGGTCGTAGCTGGCCTGGCCGATGCTGTTGCGGGCCTGCCGGGCTCCCGTGGGCAGCGCTCCCGCCTGCAGGTCGATGGCGTCCGGGCTGATATTGAAGACGATCCAGTACACCCGCGGCGTGATCGGGGCGGCCGCGTCGTCGACGACCAAGGCGATGGCCTTGGTCCCCGGCGGCATCACCGACCAGAGGATCGGCGGGCTCTTGCCCGCCCCATGGCAGGTGTACTGCGCGGATATGGCGCCCTGCTCGACCATCGGGCTGGTGACGGTGATGATGTCGGGCGCGTCCTGGCGCAGGGTGACCGGGCCGCCCACGAGGCCACACCCGCTGAGCAGGCAAAGCGCCCCGGCGATGGCGCCAGCGCGGACCCGCCTGCCCGCGGTGCTTGCATGCCAGTTGCTGGCGCGACCATACCGGGCCAAGCCCGCTCGACCTCCCGATGTCCTTGCCCGCCGTTAACCAGCCGGTGCCGGCCAGCCCCGGTGCCGGCCCCTTCGGCCCTGAACCAACCAGTGCGGGGATACTACGCCGGGCCGGCGGGCTGTCCGGCCCGGCCGGGGAGCCCTGGGACGCGGACCGGACCGGGTGACCAGCTCAGTCGGGCTGCCGGGAGTTCCCGAGCATGATCTCGTCCCACGACGGAACCGACGAGCGGCGGCCCCGGGCCGCGGCCTTGCGGCCCGGCCGGTTCGGCGCCTCCGGTTCTGATGAGGCGGCCGGATCGCCGCTGTCGGGCGCGGGCTGTCCGTCAGCGGCTCGCGCCGCAGGGGCTTGCCCTGCTCCCGCCGCAGTCCCCGCCGCTGCTCCGGCTCCGGCCCCGGCCCCGGCGGTGG
>DATKRH010000030.1:0-12459 GCA_035532295.1 Streptosporangiaceae bacterium | reverse complement strand
TACGAAGGCGTCATGACCTCTGGCTATCCGTCGGCCGCCACCGAGAACGCGGTCCAGGCCAACATCACCTCCGCCGGCTACGCGCCCTACACCGGCAGCGGCACCGGGGCCACCGGGCCCATCGTCGCCGGCGACAACAGCTCGGCCTGCGCGGACGACAACAACGGCAGTACCGCCAACGGCAACAAGGTACAGATGTGGACCTGCGACGGCTACGCCCCCGCGCAGAACTGGACGCTCAACAGCAACGGCAGCATCTCGATCAATGGCACCAGCAGCTGCATAGACATCACCGGCGCCAACTACAACAACGGTACTCCTATCCAGCTCTACTCCTGCTGGGGCGGCGCTAACCAGCAATGGCAGGCCACGGGCGGGCAGCTCGTCAACCCGGCCTCCGGTAAATGCCTCGACGACCCCAACTGGAACACGGCAAACGGGACACAGCTCGACCTGTGGACCTGCAACGGCGGCTCCAACCAGCAATGGCACCTCCCTTAGCTGACGCTCCGAGCCGCCTCGGTGCCCGCCTGCGCGGCGCTGGCGCTGGCAGTGACGCGGTCTCCCGCCTTTCCTTCCCGCCAGCCGTGGCTGGCGGGAAGGAAGCGGTGGCTGGCTGTCGCGGCGTTGCTGGCAGCCAGGTATCTAGCGGCGGTGGCCGAAGAGCATGCCTAGTACGGCAGCCGCCAATTGCTAGCTGACCAGGGCGTAGTCGCGGTTTAGCCGTGCGCGCTGGTGGAACCAGCGGGAGCGGGCCTGGTGGCGGCGCCGCCAGCTGAGCCAGTGTGCTGCGTGGCCGCAGGGGTGCTGGCGGGTGAGGGCTTCGGCGAGCAGGTTTCCCCGGGGCCCCCTCAGGACCGCGCATGCGCGTTCCCGCGCACGCGGCCCAAGCGGCAGCAGCTGACTGTCCAGGGTTGAGAACCCCCGGGCAGGATGCAAGTCATCATCGCACGTCCGCGCCCGGTTGTGAACCAATAAGTTTATAATACAGGTCAAAAATAGAACCTATAGGTTTAGACAATCTCCGGTCATGGTAACCTATAGGTATGCGAAGATCTGAGCGTTCAGTTCAGGCCCGGCGCGAGCTGGACCGGAAGTTCAGCGTGGCCGACCTGGACCCTGTGCGCGCGCTCCCTCGGTCCGGCTGGATCCGCGCTATCCGCGGCGCCCTGGGGATGAGCCAGGCGGTGCTGGCAGAGCGCCTGGGGGTGTCCGCAGCCGCTGCCAGCAAGCTCGAACATGCCGAACGCCATGGCGGGATCACCATCAGCAAGCTCGCTGAAGTGGCAGCCGCCCTCGACTGCACGCTTGTCTACGCTCTGGTGCCGAATTCCACGCTGGAGCAGACCGTCATGACCCAGGCCCGGAAGGTGGCGACGGAGCTACTCGGGTATGTCGGCAGGACTATGGCCCTAGAGGCCCAGGGAATCGACGACGAGCGCCGGCGTGAGGCTATCGACCGGTACGCAAGGAAACTGACCGACAGCGGCAAGGTCTGGCGCGCGGAACGAATCGGGCTGGAAGCGGGACTTGACTAGCTCACGGCAAGGCGGCCAGGCACGGCCCGCGTTCAACTTGCGCACCATCGGCCCGGAGCCTTCCGGGGCGACACCGATCGCCCCGGAAGACCTCGAAGGCCTCATTCCGGACTTCGTCGCAACCCGCACCGACCTGAACGTCGTCGAGTTCGAGAACATCACCAAAGCCCTGCCGTGGGCACGGCGGCGTGCGCGGGTACTCGGACCGGAGGGCACTCTCGACTACGGATTCATGATGGAGCTTCACCGCCGCATGTTCGGTGACGTCTGGACCTGGGCCGGGACACCACGGCGGCGTGAGACCAACATCGGAGTCGCGCCCTATCTGATCCCGGCCCAGTGCCACCACAGGCTCGATGACGCCAAGTTCTGGCACGCCGAGGCGATATTCGAACCCGACGAGCTAGCGGCCAGGATCCACTGCCGTCTGGTCAGCGTCCACCCCTTCGTTAACGGCAACGGGAGATGCACGCGGCTCCTTGCGGATCTATACCTGGAATCCATCGCCGCCCAGCCGCTCACATGGGGTGGGACAGACCTTGACGCAGACGGATCAGGCCGTGAACGGTACATCGCCGCCCTGGTCAAGGCCGTAAGCACCGACGACTACACCGACCTCGTTCAGTTCGCGCGAAGCTGAGCGGCGACACGGCCGGATCGGGCGCAGGCACAGCACATTCAGCAGCAGTCACATTCAGCGGCCAGATGGCCGCCGCCGGATGGTTCCCGGCCCCTGACCACCACCTCATGAGGCGAGACCGGCCTCTCTCACCTGCGGGAACAGCAGGAAGGTCGTAGGCCTCGCCGGGTCCATCGCCTGGACCGGGTCGTCGATGACGAGGAACCGGAACGGGCTGGCCGCGACGGTGGCGCGCGGCAGGAAGATGCTCAGCGCGAGCGCGTTGATCTCTCCCTGGCTCATAACTCCAAGGGCCGCGCCGGGCGAGCCGTCCACGGTCACATTGACGTCCACCTGGCGTCGGGTGGCGCTGCCCGAAAGGCGGATCGTGCCGAGGTTCACGTTGCTCTCCTGGCGCAGCCGCGACCAGACCCCCCTGGCCTGGTCGCCCAGCGGCACCAGCCTGTCGTTGCGGATGCCGTCGGTCGCGTCTTTCAGCCATCTGATCGCGGCCTTCAGAGCCGGAACATCCTCGGCCGCGGCTTCGGCGTCCTGTGCCCGCTTGCACCACGCCGCGACATCCCGGGCGACCGGTGTCCACAGGTCCTCGCGTGCCCGCAGCTCACCTTCGGCCGAGGACGCCACCACCGACGCCGCTTCGGACAATCCGGGCCCGGGCCCGGGATCGGCCGTGCCGACCGGCAGCCCGGCCAGCCCGGCGGGAACTGGCGGGAACAGCTCACGGGCCTTTCCCCGTGCCTCGGCCGCCAGGGTATGGGCCTGCTGGGCCTGAGAGGCCGCTGTCTTCAGCCGGGTGATCTGCTGCCCGGTTCGTTCCTGCCATTGTTCGTCCAGCGCTCTGGCACGACCGCAAACAGGGCACGGCCCCGCTCCATGGGCGTGATAGTGATCGAGGGCTGAGCTGAGCAGGTCAGCCAGCGCCAGCGCCTGACCTGCTTCCGAGCCGACGGCCCTGGCCATCTCGCCAGCAGCCGTGCGGAGCGCCGTGACCGCATCTTCGGCCCGCTCCCTGGCCGGCGCCGTGACCTGGCTGAGCAGCCGTAGCCGGCCGATTTCGCTGTCCGGCCGCGCGGTCGGCGAGCCGGTCGCGATTGATAGCGCCCGGGGAAGGTCGCGCCTCCTGCCGCCCAGGGCATCACGGCATGACCTGGCCCGCTCGTCATCGAGCGTGCCGAGACGGACGAGCAGCGCGGGCAAGCCGGCGCTGACCGCCTTGAGCCCGTCTTCCCGCTCCTTGCGGGCCGCGGCGAGGCGCTTGGCCGCGGCATCGAGGTCGTCCAGGCCCAGGACGGATGACAGCAGGTCGTAAAGGTGGGACGGTCCGTGGAGAAATGCCTCAAGTTCCGAATGCGACAGAAACGGGCGGTAGGTGATGAGCGGTTCCTTCCAGCCCAGGCGGCCCAGGTCAGCGCGCTTCTCACCAGAAACCTGCACCCGGGCCCGTGAGTCGCCGAATCCGGCGTCGCCATCCCACGATCGCTCCGCCGTTGCCGGGCCCGCGCCCTCCAGGAGCAGGTCCACCGACAACCGCACCTGGCCCGGGGCGTGCAGGTTACGCCAGCCTTCCCGCCATGCCGCTGTCAGTTCCTGCCACCGCCTCAGCTCACCGGTCAGCAGGACCTCCAGTCCCTCGGCGAAGCTGGACTTGCCGCTGCCGTTGCGTCCAACGATCAGGGTCAGGCCAGGACCCGGCTCCAGTTCCAGGGTCGCTGCCGGGCCAACCCCCCGGAACCCGGACACCGTGATCGACCGCAGGTACGCGCCCGCTGGCCCGGAAACCGCGCCGGCGGCCTCGCGTTCACGACGCCCGCGGCTCTCACCGCTAAGTTCGGCAGCCAGGGCAGCGTCGTCATCACAGGCGGCCAGCAGCAGCGACTCCGCCTTCTTCTCAATCGGCATCTCGTCCAGTCGCTTCAGCACCAGATCCAGCAGCGTCTCGTCCATGACCGCCCCAACCCGCTCGCAGTGACCATGAACGGCTTATCACCACAGGCCGGCTGTCGCAGCGCACAAGGTCAAAGTCGGCTTTCTTTCAGGCCCGCCTGACGGTAACGGCGCTCCGTTAAATATCGCGCGTCAATTCATCCATCATGCCGTTACTGGGACATAATGCAAGAAAGTAACCGGCCCGTGGCCCGGGATCGGGGGCTGTACACTTCCGGCCCCAAATAGATCTTCTGTGACTGACTGATACAAAGCCGCACCGAACGGCGGCTCGGTGAGCGTTCTTTCTTACCCCCCCGCCACGCAGCGTGATGGCATCCATCGAGGTGGTCCGATGTCGGCCGGCGAGTTGGCGCGGCGTAAGGGGAGTGGAGGTCGCCGACCGGCACAGATGCCCGTCGATGGGGTCTCCCATCATCACTTGGGCCGGTAGTGGCCGAGCTGGCCGGGCCGTGGCAGGCGCGGCGGGAGTCTGCCCTGCGCCAGCGGCGGCCGGAAGCGCCAGCGCGCCGAAGGCGCCGGGCGCCGCCACGACCTGGTGTTCACCGACCGGGTGCTGGTCATCCTGGCGGTGCTGCGGCTGCAGATCCCGCACGCGGCCCCGTGATCCCCGGGCGCGGGAGAGACGGCGCCGGGACCGGCGAATGATCAAGGCTGGCCACGCCGCGTCGTGCCCGGGCACGATGGGGAGCCCGCAAGAGGTGCGTTGTGTTACCATCCATTTCACTATCCACCAACGAGCACAACGGGGTACGAAATGAGACACCATGGGGGTACGGATTGTTACGTCTGAGGAGCACACATGTCAATGCGCATCGTCCAGCAAACTCGATGCGGATTGGCGCGCCATGCCGCCGTCCTTGCCGTCTCGGCGGCGTCAGCGCTGGCGCTGGCTGCCTGCGGCGGGACCTCCAGCTCGGCGACGTCGGGAGCATCGGCCCCCGGCGTGACGTCGACCTCCATTCTGCTCGGTCAGACGGTACCCAAGACGGGCCCCGCCGCTCTGTACGGTGAATCCACCGCTGGGGTCCAGGCGTACTTTGACTACGTCAATGCGCACGGCGGGGTGCATGGCCGGAAGCTCAAGCTCATCAGCCTGAACGACCAGTACGAACCCCCCGTCGCATTGCAGGACACGCGCACCCTCGTCAACACCGACCACGTTTTCGCCGAGGTCGCGGTCAACGGCACCGCAACGACCCAGGCGGACATCACAGTGCTCGATCCCGCCAACGTCCCGGTCGTCGGCCTTCAGACCGGTGCAACGGTGTTCGTCGGCACCCTTCGCAACAACCTGTACAACGTCTGGCCGTCGTACCTGACCGAGGGCAAATTGCTGGGAAGCTACGCCCAGTCGCTTCATATCACCAAGGTCGGCGTCCTCTATCAGAATGACGACTTCGGGACGAGCCTCCTGCAAGGAGTGAAGAACTCCGGGCTGACGCCGACGCTCAGCATTCCCTACGACCCCACCCAGACCGACTTCTCGCCCCAGGCGGCCCAGTTCAAAGCGGCGCACGTCGGCGCAGTGATCATCCTGGCCATCCCAGGGCCGACCACCGATTTCCTGAACGCGCTGAATGCGGTCAGTTTCAAGCCTGTCCGGCTCATGAGCCAGGTCTCCGCCATCCCACAGATGTTCCAGACTGCGCCGCAGGAGTTCCCGGGCAGTTACATCGGGGCCTTCATCCCGCCGCTCAGTGGCAGCACCAACCCGCAGGTGAAGACCTTCCTCTCCGCTATGTCGACCTACCAGCCGGGCAAGCCGGCATCGGCTTTCGCGGCCTGGGGATGGACCGAGGCCCAGGTGGCGGTGGCCGGCCTCAAGGCGATCAAGGGGTCCATCACCCGTGACAGCTACGAGGCCGCTCTGAACAGCCTGCACGGCCTGCAAACCCTGGGTGGGGTGATCGACTATTCCAGCACCGATCACAGTGGCATCGCACACATGTTCATGGTGAAGGCCCAGGGCGGTCACCGGGTGTCGGTGGCGGGCGGCTGAGAGCGCCGGACGGCCACCCGGACCCCATCCCGCCCCAGAGCTACCGGAGGACGCCCGGCGATGACCGTGTTCCTGCAGCTTGTCGTCTCAGCGTTGGGATTCGGAGGCATCTACGCACTGGCCGCGCTCGGTCTAACGATCATTTTCAAGACCTCCAACGTGGTCAACTTCGCGTTCGGGGCGATGGCAACGGTGGTCGCCATGGTTGCCTGGACGGCCAACGTCAGCCTCGGGCTGCCGATCGCCCTGGCCTGGGTCCTGGCGATTCTCGGCGGCGGCGCCCTTGGCGCCGCCGCCGAGTCCGTCTTCCTGCGCCGCGTGGAGGGGGCTCCGCCGATCGTGGGCATCGTCATGACCCTGGGGTTGCTGCTCCTCGTCGAAGGACTGACCGGTCTCGCCTGGGGGTACGGGCCCAAGGTAATCCCCAATGTCTTCAGCGGCCCGAGCATCGCGATCGGCCCCGTATTCGTGGACCGCAACGACCTGTTCATCACGGGGCTCGCGCTGGCTATCGCCATCGGGCTTCACTTCTTCTACGCACGGACCCGTCTCGGCCTGGCGGTACGCGCGGTTGCCGAGGACGCTGAGGTTGCCTCGCTGATGGGTATCTCCCGGCGATGGGTCCTTGCGGTTTCCTGGGCGGTGGGGGTAGCCGTCACCGGTGCCGCTGCCACGCTCGCTGCACCGTCGATCAGCCTCACGCCCACCATGATGGACAACATCGCCGTGTTCGCATTCGCGGCGGCGGTGCTCGGTGGTCTCGGTTCCCTCGCCGGCGCGGTCGCCGGCGGGTTTGCCGTGGGTATAGTGGCGAACCTGATCGCCGGGTATGCCTCGACGAATCTCCAGTTGACCCTGGTCTTCGCCCTCATCGTGGTCGTTCTCTACCTGCGGCCGCAGGGACTGTTCGGCCGCGTCGCCCGGGTCCGCCAGTGAGCAGGCGGGAGGCGTCCGTGGCGATGCTGCTCCGTCGCGCCCGGCCCGTCGCCGCGGCGCGCGCGGGCGCCACGTCGCAGAAGGCGGCGACGCTTGTCGTCCTGGCCGTGGCACTGGTGTTCCCATTGTTCGAGGGCGCCAACGTGTCAGTCATGGGGATCGCCATCGAGGTGCTGACGTACGGACTGGTCACCCTGGCGCTCAACCTGCTCATGGGCTACGGAGGGCAGGTGTCCATCGGGCACGGGGGGTTGCTCGCGGTGGGTGCCTACACGACGGCGATCGTGGCCACCCGATTCAGGTTGCCGTTCATCGTGGTGCTCGTGCTCGCGGGAGTGGTGACAGCGGTGGTGGGTTTGCTGCTCGGGCTGCCGGCGGGCCGCCTGCGCAGCCACTACCTGGCCGTCGCCACCCTTGGCTTCGGGGTGGCGGTGCCCCAGATCGCGCTGAATCTTGGCAGCCTGACTGGAGGGTTCACCGGACTCATCGTTCCGACCCCCTACATCGGCACCATCGCCCTCAACGAACCGGTGCCGCTGTACTACGTGGCCCTCGGCATCTTGGCGCTGTCTGTGGTGGCTATCCGCAGCATCCTCGCCAGTCCCACCGGCCGGCGGTTCATGGCGGTGCGGGACAGTGAGGACACGGCCCCGGCGATGGGGATCAACGTCGGGCGGACCAAAGTGGTCATCTTCACCGTCAGCTCGTTTTTCTGCGGGCTCGCCGGGTATGTGTTCGCGCTCAACAACGGCATCGTGGAACCGGACTCGTTCACCTTCTCGCTGTCGCTGTTCTTCTTTGCGGCGGTCATCGTCGGCGGCTTGGCATCCATCTGGGGTTCGCTGATCGGTGCGGCTCTCCTCGTCGTCGTTCAGCAGGAGTCCGTGTCCCTGGGCGGTTTCTCCGAGGCGATCCTGGGCGCTGCCGTGGTCGTCATGCTTCTCCTTGCCCCGGGCGGCCTCGCCGCCCTGCCGCGCCGCCTGCGAGGCCTGGTGGCCGGGGCCTGGCGCCCGCACCCGGAGGCCGTCAGCGCAGCCGGCCCCCTGGACCAGCATCGAGCGCCGCCGTCGGCGGGCTCCCCAGGAGAGGGCTGAGATGCTCCGGATCGAGGATTTGTCGCTCTCCTTCGGTGGTGTCCAGGCCATTGACGCTTTGCACCTAACCGTGCCAGACGGGACGATCACGGCCCTGATCGGGCCCAACGGTGCCGGGAAGACGTCGGTGCTGAACGTCGTCAACGGCTTGTACCGGCCGCAGCGGGGCTGCGTGCTGCACGACGGATTCGACCTGCTGTCGCTGCCGTCCTACCGGGTCATCCAGCGAGGGATCACCCGGAGCTTCCAGAACGTCGCGCTCTTCGGCGGGCTCAGTGTGATCGACAACCTGATCCTGGGATTCGATCACCGTAGCAGGACCGGGGTCGTGCGGGACCTGCTGCGCACCCGGGCGTTGCGTGCCCATGAGCGCGCCGCACGTATACGGGCGGAGGAGGTCCTTGAGTTCCTCGGGATCACCGCCATCGCCCGCCGGCGGGCCGATGAGCTGGCCTTTGGGGAGCGCAAGCTGGTCGACCTCGGCCGGGCGCTGATGCCGCGCCCCAACCTGGTGCTGCTCGACGAGCCGGCTGCCGGGCTCGTCGAGGCCCAGAAGGCGTGGCTGGCCCAGGTGCTGAGCCGCATCCCTGACGAGTTCGGTGCCGCCGTGCTCGTGATCGATCACGACATGCGCCTGGTCCTTGGCGTCTCCACGTGGGTTGTCGTGATGGATTTCGGCCGCAAGATCGCTGAGGGCACACCTGACGAGGTGCGCGCAAACCCGGTCGTGCTTGCCGCCTATCTGGGAGGGGGTCCGGCGGGTGCTGCTCAGGGTCAGTGACCTCGTCTGCGGGTACGGGGCGGTGCACGCGGTGCGGGACCTCTCCTTCGAGGTCGAGGAGGGCTCGGTGGTCTGCGTTCTCGGGGCCAACGGGGCCGGGAAGAGCACCACTCTCAAGGCCATCTCGGGCCTCGTCCGCCCGGTGGGCGGGCGCATCGTGTTCGACGGCAGGGACGTTACCCACCTGTCCGCCGCTCGCCGCGTCGGCCTGGGAATCAGCCACTGCCCGGAGGGCCGGCGCATCTTCGCTAACCTGACCGTGCTGGAGAACCTCCGCCTGGGCGGCTATCGCCTCAGCCGCGCACAACTCGGCGCCGCCGTGGAGCGGGCGTTGTCGGTCTTCCCGGCGCTTGAGCGTCTCCTCGACCGCCGGGGCGGGCTGCTCTCGGGCGGCGAACAGCAGATGCTGGCGATCGCCCGGGCGATGATTACCAGCCCGCGACTGCTGCTGCTCGACGAACCGAGCCTGGGGCTCGCGCCGATGACGGCCGAGCAGGTGTTCGAGACGCTCATCGACATCAACCGGCGGGGAACAACGGTCTTGCTGGTCGAGCAGAACGCGACGATGGCGCTGAGGCTCGCCCGGTGGGGCATCGTGTTGGCCAACGGCAGGATCGATGTGCAGGGTCCCGCGCGGGAACTGCTGGTGAGCGACCGGGTGCGCCAGGCGTACCTGGGCGCGTGACCCGATCCCGGTCCGGTAGATCGCACCCCGCACGGAGGCTGAGGGACCACATGGCAGGGTTCACGTTCACGCCGCTCACGCCGTCGGCCTATCTCGACCGGGCCGCGTGGGTCTTCCGGGATCGCATCGCGATCGTCGACGGCGAGCGGCATTTCACCTACGCCGAGTTCGGGGATCGCGCGCACCGGCTCGCGGGCGCCCTGCATGGGCTCGGGGTGCAGCCGGGCGACCGGGTCGCCGCCCTCTGCGTCAACAGCCACGTCATGCTCGAACTGCACAACGGCGTGCCGTTGGCGGGCGCGGTACTCGTCCCGCTCAACATCCGGCTGTCGCGGGATGAGCTGGTGTACATCCTCCGGCACTCCGGCGCCCGGATCATGGTCGTGACCGCCGAGCTGGCCGGCCTGGCCGCTGAGATAGCCGCGGCCACCGGTGCACGGCTCCTCGTCGCCGGGGCCGGGGAGGCGGACGAGTACGAGGGGCTCCTGCGCTCTGCGGCTCCGGCGGTCACTCCGTGCGAGGACGAGCGCGGGCTGCTGGCCATCAGCTATACCAGCGGCACGACCGGCCGCCCGAAAGGCGTGATGTACCACCACCGCGGCGCGTATCTGCAGGCGCTCGCCGCCGCGTTCCACGCCCGGCTCACCGCCGGCAGCGTCTACCTGTGGACGCTGCCCATGTTCCACTGCGACGGCTGGTGCTTCACCTGGGCGGCGACCGCAGCCGGCGCCACCCATCTGTGCCTGCGGGCCATCGACCCGGCCCGGATCTGGGAACTGCTCCGCACCGGGGGCGTCACCCACTTCAGCGCCGCGCCGACCGTGCTCACCATGATCGCCAATGCCCCGGAGGCCGGGGCGGGGGCGCCGCTTGAGCCGCCAGTCCAGGTGCAGACCGGCGGGGCACCGCCGTCGCCCACGCTGATCGCCCGGATGGCCGCCCTGGGACTGCAGGTGACCCACCTGTACGGGCTGACCGAGACCTACGGCCCGCTGGCCATCAACGACTGGAATCCCGCCTGGGACGCCCGGTCCCCAGCGGACCAGGCGGTGCTGCAGGCGAGGCAGGGCGTCGGCAACGTCATCGCCGACCGGTTGCGCGTGGTCGACGCGGACGGCAACGACGTGCCCGCCGACGGCGAGACCATCGGGGAACTGGTGTGCCGCGGCAACGACGTGATGCTCGGCTACTACCGCGACGAGGAGGCCACGGCTGAGGCGGACCTGGCCGGCTGGTTCCACACCGGTGACCTCGCGGTCATGTACCCGGACGGTTACGCGGAGATCCGGGACCGGGCCAAGGACATCATCATCTCCGGCGGCGAGAACATCCCCTCCGTGGAGGTGGAGCGCGTGCTGGACAGCCACCCCGCGGTGATTGAGTCGGCGGTGGTAGGGCGCCCCGACGACGTCTGGGGGGAAGTGGCGGTGGCGTTCGTCACCCTGCGCCCGGGCGTCCGCGCCACCCCGGACGAGCTGATTGAGCACGTCCGGGCCCGCCTGGCGCGCTTCAAGGCACCGAAGGAAATCGTCATGGTCACCGACCTGCCGAAGACGTCTACCGGCAAGATCCAGAAGCACGTCCTGCGGGAGCAGGTCCGTGCGGCGCGTTCGAGGTAAGACACCCGCACCGCAACATGCCGGCCGAGCCCGGCAGAGTCCTGTTGGGCTCGAATACACGATCGCGGCGGTGACCTGCTTCATAACACGGTGCGGCCGGCGGTGCTGTAGTGCTGAAGGTATTCGGTCAGCATCCGGCGGTCGAAGAGCTCCCGGCGCAGGGTGCCGATGACCCTTTCGCAGATTCGTGCCGGAGCTGGAAATCGGCGGCCCCGTGGAGATCAGCTATGCGGAGCTGCGGCGTCAGGTGAACGGGTGACGCTGTATATGCCGATGGTGCCCGAGCTGGTGGTCACCATGCTGGCCTGCGCCCGGCTCGGTGTCATTCACTCCCAAGTGTCCGGCGGGTTCAGCGGTACGACCTGCGGACGCAGGATCGTCGGCTCCGGCAGCCGCATCTTGATCACGATTGACGGCTTCTACCACGCTGGGCAGCTGGTGGACCACAAGGTCAAGGCCGACGAGGCGGTCGAGGCGGCCCGCCAGGAGGGCCAGCAGGTCGAGGAGGTCCTTGTCCGGCGAGAGCAGGGACGTCTTCATCGACGAGCTGCTCACCGGCTAACGGGGGCAGGTCATGGAGCCGGTGCCGGCCGCGGCACCGTCGTTCCTGATGCACGCCACCGGCACCACCGGCCGCCCCAACGGCTGCATGCACAGCACGGGCGGGCATCTGGGTGAGCCAGTCAAGCCCGACGTTTGGCGCTGATATCACTCGGAGGCCGTCAAGGGCGAGGGCAGCATGCTGCCCGCCCCGCGGCCGATGAAGCCAGGCAGCTGCGGGCCCGGCGTCCTCGCCGGCTACCGGGGTGATCTACGACGAGGGGCCAGGCCGCCCGCCGGGCCCGCGGGTCCGCCGGTGTCCCGGTCCGTTGCGGTACTTGCCTGCTATACGACGAGCTGGCCGCAGGCGCAAGCCGCCACGGTTGCGCCGGCTGGTCCGGGAGACCACCCGTGATCAGCGTTACCAGTACCGGAATATGGACTGCGCCCGGAGACCGAACTGGGGCCCAGGCCGGGCTGGCCCGGGCCCCAGCATGAGCCTGCTGGGTCACAGGAGAGTGGTGACGGCCTTGACCTCTGTGTAGGCCTCGAGCACCTCGTGGCCCATCTCACGGCCCCAGCCGGACTGCTTGTATCCGCCGAACGGCAGCGCCGCATCGAACACGTTGTAGCAGTTGATCCAGACGCTGCCGGCTCTGATCTTCTTGGCCAGCGCGTGG
>DATKRH010000029.1:0-40944 GCA_035532295.1 Streptosporangiaceae bacterium | reverse complement strand
CCGCGCCGGGCACCACCGCGCCGGGCAGCGCGCCGCAGTCGCCCGCCGTGGCGCGGGTGCCCAGCGAGCGCACCCATCACGGTGACACGTTCGTTGACGAGTTCGCGTGGCTCGCCGACAAGCAGAACCCGCAGACCATCGCCTACCTGGAAGCCCAGAACGCCTACACCCAGGCCCTGACGGCCGACCAGTCGCGGTTCAGCGCGACGATCTTTAGCGAGCTCAAGGCCAGGACCAAGGAGACCGACCTGTCGGTGCCCGTGCGCAAGGGCGGCTGGTGGTACTACACCCGGACGGTCGAGGGACAGCAGTACGGCGTCCAGTGCCGCCGCGCGGTCCGGCCCGGCGACGCCGGCCCGCCGGTCACCGGCGATGGCGGCCCGCTCGACGGCGAGGAGATCCTGCTCGACGGCAACGAGGTCGCCGGTGACAGCAAGTTCTTCGCGCTCGGCACCTCCGACGTCAGCCCGGACGGCAGCCTGCTCGCCTACTCCACGGACTTCGAGGGCAGTGAGCGCTTCACCGTCCGGGTCAAGAACCTGGTGACCGGAGAGGTAGCCGCCGACGAGATTCCCGGCGCCTTCTACGGAAGCGCATGGTCGGCCGACGGCTCGGCGCTCTTCTACGTCACAGTCGACGAGGCGTGGCGGCCGCACCGGGTGTGGCGGCACCTGATCGGTACTCCGGCCGCGAGCGATGTCGTCGTCTTCGAGGAAGCCGACGAGCGATTCTGGGTGGGCGTCGGCCTGGCCCGCAGCGAGCGTTATCTGCTCATCTCCTCCGCCAGCAAGCTGACGAGCGAGGCGTGGCTGCTCGACGCGGCCCATCCGACCGGTGAGTTCAGCGTCGTCGTCCCGCGCCGGCACGGCGTGGAGTACTCGGTGGAGCACCAGGTCACCCCTGACGGCAGCGACCGGCTGCTGATCCTGCATAACGACCACGCCGAGAACTTCGAGCTGGCGCAGGCGCCCGTCAGCGACCCGTCGGCCTGGACCCCGCTGATCGGCCACCGCGCCGACACCCGGCTGCTCGGCGTGGACGCCTTCGCCGGCCACCTCGTCGTGCACCTGCGCCGGGACGGCCTCACCGGCCTGCGGGTGCTGGCCACCGGCAGCGAGTACGACATCGACTTCCCCGAGCCGGTGTACCAGGTGGCGCCCGGGGAGAACCCCGAGTACGCCTCGGCCACCTTCCGCCTGGGTTACGTCTCACTGGTCACGCCGGACTCGGTGTATGACTGTGACGTCGCGACGGGCGAGCTCACCCTGCTGCGGCGCCGGCCCGTGCTCCCGCTGCCCGGCGGCCCGCAGTACGACCCGGCCGACTACGAGCAGCGCCGCGAGTGGGCGACGGCGGCGGATGGCACGCGGATCCCGATGTCGCTGGTCTGGCGCCGGGACACGCCCCGGGACGGGTCCGCGCCGGCCCTGCTGTATGGCTACGGCAGCTACGAGATCTCCATCGACCCCAGCTTCTCGATCGCCCGGCTGTCCCTGCTGGACCGCGGCTTCGTCTACGCGATCGCGCATGTCCGCGGGGGCGGCGAGATGGGCCGGCACTGGTACGACGACGGCAAGATGCTGCACAAGGTCAATACCTTCACTGACTTCGTCTCGTGCGCGCGGCACCTGGTGGAGGCGGGCTGGACCACGCCAGAACGGCTGGTCGCCCGCGGCGGCTCGGCCGGCGGGCTGCTGATGGGGGCGGCGGTCAACCTCGCCCCCGAGGCGTTCGGCGGCATCGTCGCGCAGGTGCCCTTCGTCGACGCGCTCACCTCGATCCTCGATCCCTCGCTGCCGCTGACCGTGACCGAGTGGGAGGAGTGGGGCGACCCGCTGCACGACCCCGAGGTCTACCAGTACATGAAGTCGTACTCGCCGTACGAGAACATCGACACCGGCGCCGTCTATCCGCCGATCCTCGCGGTGACCAGCCTGAACGACACCCGGGTGCTCTATAGCGAGCCCGCGAAGTGGATCGCTAGCCTCCAGACCCGCGCCAAGGGCGGCCCGTTCCTGCTGAAGACGGAGATGACCGCCGGACACGGCGGCCGCAGCGGGCGATACGACGCGTGGCACGAGGAGGCCATGGTGCTCGCCTGGGCCGCCCGGACGACGGGGATAACCGGCTGAGCCCCGGCGCGGTCAACCGTCGGCGCGGGCTGTTCAGCGCGGCGTAACCCCGGTGCCGGGGCGATGACCTGGGCGACGCGGGCCGCCCATTGGGCCGGCAGTAATTGCCTCAACTTCCGCGCCGAATACGGGCGGCCGCGGCGGTCGCGGCGTACTGTCCGCCGGCCGTCGCCGCGGTGGCTCCGGCCGGTCGCCGGGCCCGAGGCGACCGCGGTCGCGGCCACGTCGCCGGGCGGCCAGGAGGGGCCCGGGGAGCGGCCTCAGGCGGCCGGCGGCCTGCTGGCGAGACGAGATTCGGAGTCGTCATCGGGTGCTGAACTGGTGTTTCTTCCTGTCGTGCGGTCGGCGGCCCGGCCGTTGTCACACGAATCATCACACCCGCGGCGGTCAGATGGCGGCAGACAGCACGTGTCAGGGCTACCCCGCTCGGCACGTCGTGAGTCGGAAAATATATGGTCACGAGCGCCCTCATTTGTTCCGTTATCCGGGAACCTCCCGGCGCGCCGGCGGTGTCAATGACTGGGATGCCTGGGCGTTTTGCCGCAGAATGGTGGCCGACGCGAGAAGGGCGCGCCGTGATTTCATGCTGGCCAAGTCCTGGTGAGCGGACGGAGGTGTGATGGTTCGTAGGGCGACCCTCGATCGCGGCGTGTCCCGAGCCGCGGACGACGAGGCCCTGCCGGCAGACTCGGCGCCTACGCAGGCCAAGCGGTCGGCGGCAAAACCACGGCGTGGTGCTGGCGGCCGGTGGCTCATCTGGGTCCTGCGCGGCGTGGCCTGGGTCGTGCTGCTCTTGATCGGCTACCGGGGCGTGACCGCGATCATCACCGGCACGCCCGCATCGAGCCCGGCGGCCGGATCGTCAGCCACTCCCGCCAGCGCGTTCCCGACGACGCTGGCCGAGGCGTACGTCCTCCAGTTCGGGAACGTGTACCTGAACTTCAGCCCCGCCGCGGCGGGGCGGCGATCGAGCCTGCTCGCCACCTTCTTGCCGTCCGGCGCCGATCCCCAGCTCGGCTGGAACGGGGCCGGAACGGAGAGCCTGAACTCCGAGCAGGTGGCCTCCATTCAGGTGCACGGCGCCCATACCGCCGTGGTCACCCTGCTCGCGCTCATTAACAAGGACCAGCTCATCGAGCTCGGCGTCCCCGTCTACGCCGCCGGCGGCCGGATCGTCGTTACCGGCGAGCCGGCCCTGCTGCCGCCGCCGGCCCAGGCCGTGCCGCCGCAAAGCGTGCCCGGGAGCACCGACCCGGCGGCAGTGGCCGCCCTGCAGGGTCAGCTGCCGGCTTTCTTCCGGGCGTACGCGAGCGGCGGCCAGGCCACGCTCAACCGCTTCCTCACGCCCGGCGCCCAGGTGACCGGGCTGGGCGGCGCGTTCACCCTCGGCTCTGTCCAGAGCGTCACCGCTCCGTTCGGCGGCGCCACTCGTGACATCACCGTCGTCGTGGTGTGGCACGCCAACTCAAACGCGACGGGCGCGAGCCCGCCGGCCACTGCGGCTGCCCCCGCCAGCCTGGAGATGACCTATCGCATGACGGTCGTGCGGCAGGGCACTAACTGGTACGTGCAGTCCATTGGCACCTCGGCACAGTCGCCGGGGCCGCCCTAATGCCAGATCCCCGATCGCACGGACCCCCGCAAGCCGCGCTCACTCACCCCCGGAGTACCGATGTCGGCGCACCTTCTCATCACGGCATCCCTCGCATCCCCCGCAGCCCTCAGCACGACCGGTCTTGTTAGCTATCTGCAGGGCCTGTTCGGACCGCTGTTCCTCGGGATCGTGGGTATTGTTGCCATCTTCTTTCTGTTCACGCGCGAGATCATTCGCTTCGTGCAGTTCCTCGTGCTCGCGGTGGCGATCGCGGTCGTCTTCTACACGCCGAGCATCGTTCAGACGATTGCCACCGGGATTGCCAACGCGCTGGGCGTGCACTGACCTGACCTGGATT
This sequence comes from Streptosporangiaceae bacterium, assembly GCA_035532295.1. GTDB lineage: Bacteria > Actinomycetota > Actinomycetes > Streptosporangiales > Streptosporangiaceae > DASUBV01. The sequence goes on along the minus strand of DATKRH010000029.1, from coordinate 36,860 downwards.
TCGTAGCCCGAAGCGACGCAGGCGGAAGGAGGACAGCGTGGACCTGCCTACCTACACCAACATCTGGCGGATTGAAAAGCGGCTCTACAAGCTGTACGACTTTCGGCTGCCGATGCCACTGCCGGTCGGCCAGATCGCCGTTTTCCTGGCCATTGCCGTGCCCTATGTTCTCGTATTGTCGCTGCTCGGGCTGCCGTTCAGCCACACGCTGCTGTGGCTCTACGTGCTGCCGCCCGGCGTGCTCGCCTGGCTCACTACCCGGCCGGTCCTGGAAGGCAAGCGGCTCCCCGAACTGGTCCTGTCACAGCTGCGCTACGTCCTCGAGCCACGCACCTGGTGCCGGATGGCTCCGCTGGCCGAGAAGGACGAGATCGTCGTGGTCTGCCGGGTATGGCGGCAGGCTGCGCCCGAGCCCGTACCTGAGCCCGAGCCCGCACCGGAGCCCGAGCCCGCACCGGATATCGCTGTCGCGCCTGCCCGGGTATCGGCCCGCCGCGAACGCCCAGTCGCCCGGCCGCTGGCTATCGCGCCCCGCTCAGCCCCGCGACAGGTCCGGCTAGGCGGCGGCTCCGGACACGGAGTCGCACCCCGCCGGGTCGCATCGGGCCGCGTCGCTCAGGCCGCTCAAGGCCAGGTGACATCCGCGCGGGTGATCCAGGGCGAGGTCTCGCCGGGCGGGGCTGTCCTGGGCGCGGACGTCCAGGGCGGAGTTGTCCAGGGCGCAGCCGCTCATGACCCAGTCCCGCCGAGGCCCCGGCCGGCCGCCCAGCATGCGGAGATCCGACCCGCCGCGGTCGTCCCGCCGCCCGCGAACGTCGTGGGTATCCCCTATCCGACTGTCGGCGGCGAGCCGCCTGCCAGCACCGCGTCGCCGGTCCCCGACCAGCGCCCGGCCGGCGGCGGCGGGCCGGAGGATGCTCCGCCGGCTCGGCCTGCGCGGCCGACCGTGACCGTGACCGGCGGCCTGACGGCTGAGCGGCCGTTGCGCGTAGTCGAGCGGGCGCTGCGCAGCCAGCCGGGCCAGCGCCCGGACGGCTGGCGGGACCGTGTGGTGGTCGTGCCCGGCGGCCACCGGCCGGGCAAGCTCGACCCGCTGCAGCGCGATCGCGCGCGGGCCAGGCTGCCGATTGACGGCTCGCGGCGCATCGTGGTTCTGGGCTGCACCCGGGGCGCGGGTCAGACGACCACGGCGCTGCTGGCCGGGGACATGCTGGCTAGCCTGCGTGCCGAGCCGGTCGCGGTTCTCGACCTCAATCCCGGTCGCGGCTCACTGTCTGAGCAGGCCGCGGCGATCCCCGGTCTGATACGGGACCCGCCGGACGCCGCCAGCTTCGCCAGCGCCCCCGGGGTCACGCCATCCGGCGGCCCCCTGGCGGCCCCCATGGCGGTCGACGCGCAGCCTCCGGACTCCGGTCTCCAGGTCATCGCCGGCAGCGCGGCCGCCAATGGCGGCGACGACGCGGGCCGCCTCTTCGGACTCGTCGCGGCGCGATACCCGCTGACCCTCGCCGATCCGGCCGCCGGCTGCGTCCCGCGGACGCTGGAGGTCGCCGACCAACTGGTGATCGTTGCCCCCGCGAGCGCGGAGGCGGCTAACGCCCTGGCAATGACGTTCGAATGGCTGGAGGCACACGGCCACGGCCGGCTCGCCACGGCGGCGATCACCGTGGTCAATGGCGTCAGCGGCCCGACAAGCTCGCACGTCGAGCATGCGGCCAGCGTCGCCAACGGCCGCTGCCGGGCCATCGTGAAGATTCCGTGGGACAGCCACCTGAGGGACCTGTCCCAGGGACGTGCGCCCGGCCGCCGCCGGGCCGCCCGCGACGCCGGTCCCGCTTCGCCCGCCGCTCACGGGTCGGCTGAGCCGCGAGGTTTCGGCTTGCTGAGCCCGGCGCTGAATCAGGCTTACACCGCGCTGGCCGGCGTCCTGATCGCCGGCCTCGCTGGCCCCGGCGAAGCTCGGAGCGCCGGGGGACACGGGGGACACGGGGGACACGGGGGACACGGGGGACACGGGGGATGAGCGCCCGCACGACCGGTCGCAGCCGGATCGCCGTCCGGTATTTCGACGACCGGATACTGCTGACCGAGGCACACGCGTGGGCGTACTACCGCATCCCCACCGTCTCTTATGAGTTCACGACGCCGGCCGATCGCGAGGCGCTGGCCACCAACATCACGGTCGCTCTGGCGGCGATCCGGATGGCCGACGCTGAGGTGCATCTGCGGATCGCGCACCGTTCTTACCCGGCGGCGGAGTGGGCGACCAAGCTCGACGCGACGTCCGACGGCGGCCCGGGGTGGCTCGGTTACCTGGATGACATGTACCGGCACGTGTGGGCCAAGGACTTCTGGGCCAAGGAGGTCTACCTCGGCGTCCGGCTCGGCCAGCGCGGCGTCCGGGCCCAGCTGTCGGGAGGCGTGCTCGCGTCGTTCATCAGCGCCTACAAGGCCGGGGAGCAGGCCCTGGGCCTGGATGACGAGGCGGTCTCCGCCAGCGAGATCACCCGCTGGCGGGAGCAGGCCGAGCGGCTGGGCCGGGCGCTGAACTCGAGCGCGCTCGCGGCCAAGCACGCCGCCAGCGACGAGATCGCCTGGCTGTTCCGGCACACGCTGACCGGCTCGCTCGCCGACCCGCCGCCCTCGGCCACGCCGCGGCGTACCTGGGGGGCGGGCGAGATCGAGTCCCTGCTGGAGGGGCAGGTGCACAACGGCCGGACGATGCTGCGGCTGGAGCATCCGGGCGGCGAGTCGCACGTCGCCTTCCTGTCCTTCGCGCGGTTCCCCGATGTCATGTACTTCCCCGAAGGCGAGCCGTGGCTGCATTACGCCGACGCGCTGCCGTTCCCCGTCGAGGCCAGCCTGCGGATGAAGCTCATCGCACCGGCCCGGGCCAGCAAGGACGTCAGCCGGCGGCTGGCGCACGCCAGGGACATGGACGCGCACATCAGGGAAGCCGGCGCCGAGATGCCGATCGCGCTGGCCGAGCAGATCGAGGCCGCCCGGCTGCTGGAGCACGGCATCACCAAGGAACGGCTTCCGTTCGTTTACGGCTGGCACCGCCTGATGGTCGCGGCGCCGTCGCGCGAGCTGTGCCTCAACCGCGCCGAGGCCGTCATCGAGCACTACCGTGACGCCGGGATCGACGTGGTCAACTCCACCGGCGACCAGTTCTCGCTGCTGTCGGAGTCGATGCCCGGGGATCACGTCCGGCTGAATTCCTACCTGCAGCGCCAGCCGCTCTACACGATCGCCGGCGGGATGCCGACGGCGACGGTCGACCTCGGTGACCGGATCGCCCCGGACGCCGGCTGGATCGGCCCTTACATCGGCGAGACGCTGGGCCGCGCGCGGTCCGTGGTGCACTTTGACCCGCTGGTGGCGGCGGCTCGCAACCGGCCCACGGCGGTCGCCATCACCGGCGAGCCGGGCGGCGGCAAGACGACCCTCGCCCTGCTGCTCATCCTGCAACTGGCGCTGCGCGGCACCACGGTCGCCGTTATCGATCCCAAGGGCGACGCGGAGTCGCTGGTCGCGCTGCTGCAACAGCATGGCAGGCAGGCCAGGGTGCTGCCGCTCGGCAGCGCGGCGGCCGGCCTGCTCGACCCGTTCTCCTTCGGTGACGAGCTGGCCGAGCGCCGCACCATGGCGACCGAGACTCTCCGGCTGCTGCTGCCGCGGATGAGCGAGGAGCGGGAGAGCGCGATGATCCAGGCGGTCGCCGCGGTCGCCGCGGGGGAGCAGCCGAGCCTGGGCAAGGTCGTCGCATACCTGGAGAAGTCACCCGACCCGGCCTCGGTGAACCTCGGCGCGGTGCTGCGATCCATGTCGGAGATGCGCCTGGCCAAGCTCTGCTTCGCGCCGTCGGGCGGTCAGGGCATCGACGCGGCGGGCTGGACGACGGTCTTCACGCTGGCCGGGCTGACGCTGCCGGACGTGGCGGTCAAGCGGGACGACTACTCCTACGAGCAGCGCCTGTCGGTCGCGCTGCTCTACCTGGTGTCGCAGTTCGCCCGGCGGCTGCTCAACGGCATGGACCGGCGGCTGCCGAAGGCGATCTTCCTCGACGAGGCGTGGGCGATCACCTCCACCCCGCAGGGCGCCAAGCTCATTCCGGAGGTGTCCCGGATGGGCCGGTCTCGCAACACCGCGCTGATCATGGTCTCGCAGAACGCCGGCGACCTGCTCAACGAGCAGGTGACCAACTGCATCTCCAGCGTCTTCGCGTTCCGGTCCTCGGAGCGCACGGAGGTGGCCAGCGTGTTGTCCCTGCTCGGCGTCGAGCGATCCGATGAGCACATGGCGGTGCTGCGCACCCTCGGCAACGGGGAGTGCGTCTTCCGCGACCTGGACGGGCGGGCCGGGCGGATCGGAATCGACCTGATCTCCGATGACCTGCGGCGCAGCCTGGACACCAATCCGACGAGGGCGCGGCCCGGCGAGGTGCCGGTTGGCGCACACGGGGGCGAGCCAGCGCAGCCGGGCGCTGGCTAGGCAAGCAGCACGCAGGCGACAAGAAAACCCAGGAGCCCCCCCAACATGCCCAGACTCCCCCGTGTCCCTCGCAAGGTCGCGCTGGCCCTTGCCCTGCTCGTCGCCGTGCTCGCGGTCCCGGGCGGCGCGCAGGCTGCCCAGGCGCGGCCGGCCGCGGGACACGGCACCGCCGCGGCGACCACCGCGACCACCGCGACCACCGCGACCACGGTGGCGGCGACCTCCGCCACCACCAGTTCCGGCGGCCTGTGCGGCGTCCCCGGCATCGGCGACATCGGCGGGCTGTTCGGCTTCTGCTCGCTGGGGTCATCGGGACTCACCGGTGACCTGAACAACATCTGCACGCCGTCGCTGCCCGACCCCGAGCCCGCCAACTCGGGCATCGACTCCCTGGTCGCCCCGCCCACGGCCGGCGCCGGGAAGCAGCCCAACACCCTGTACGCGCAGGACGGCGTGGCCGGGGACTTCTGGGCGGCAACGAACCTGCAGTGCTCCGACATGACGTCGCTGATCGGCAACAACGTGGCGGGCATGGTGTTCGACGCGGCCAAGTCGATCGACCGGGTCACGATCTCGGTGTACCAGTCCGCCGCCGGCGAGGGCATCCTGGGCTGGCTGAGCAACGTCGCCGACAAGCTCATCACGAGCCTCGGCAACGCCATCTACTTCCCCTATGTCGCCGTGGTCGTCATCATCGGCGCGATCTGGCTGGCCTGGCAGGGGCTGATCCGCAAGCGCGGCACCAGGACCGTCGAGGGCACCGTGTGGATGGTCGTGGCCTGCGCGGCGGCGATCTTCCTGATCGGCAAGCCGGCCGACCTGACCGGCCTGGGCAAGGGCGTGTCCGATGGGACCACGCAGGCCCTGAACGTGGCCTTCGCCAAGCTGCCGAGCCCGGGCCCGAGCAGCTGCGTTCCGCTCCAGAAGGGTGACCCGCAGGCGCCGCAGTCGAGCTTCGCCTTCACCTCGGGCAATAGCGTGGTGGCCCAGAACGCGTCCGAGCTGTGGACCGTCCTGGTCTGCAAGCCCTGGCTGGACGGTGAGCTCGGCACGGCTAACTACTCGCCGCCGGGCGGCAAGCCCACCGTGGTGAACACCTACGGGCGGCAGTTGCTATGGGCCCAGTCCATCGCGATGAACGAGAAGGCGACGACCGCCGTCATCCAGGCCAAGCAGGCGACGTACGCCGGGATCGCCAGCAGCCTGCAGCGCACCAGCCCGGGCGTGTACCCGCTCTTCCAGGGCAAGCAGTGGACCACCCGGCTGGAGATCGCCTTCGCCGCGCTGTTCGCCGCCGTGGTGGCCGGGGTTCTGGTGCTGCTGATCTCCGTGACGCTGATCCTGCTCAAGCTGGGCTTCTTGCTGCTGCTCATCGTCGGGCCGTTCTTCCTGCTGATCGGCACGCACCCGGGGTTCGGGCGGGTCGTCGCCCTGCGCTGGGTCGAGATGCTGGTCGGGGTGCTGCTCAAGCAGGCGGCCGTCGCACTGGTGCTGAGCGTCCTGCTGTACTGCTACGCGCTGATCATGGGCACCAGCGACGCGGTGCTGCCGTGGGCGCTCAAGATCCTCATGATCGCCCTGGTGACGGTGGCGGCGTTCATCTACCGCAAGCCGTTCACGCACCTGTTCTCCGCCGTGGGCTACGGGGTGATCGGCTCGCGGGAGCGGGCGGACGCGGACCTGCAGCGGGCGGCCGGCACGTTTCGCACCAGCACGCGCAGCGCCGCGACGCTCGCCGTGCCCGGGTTCGCCGCTTACCGCGCGGCCCGCTGGGCCCGGCAGAATCCGGCCCAGGCCGCCGGCCTGGCCCTGAGCGCGGCGACCGCCGCCGGTGTCGCCGGCGTCGCCGGCGGCGCGAAGGCCGGGGCCGCGGGCATGGCCGCCGACGGGACCGCCGGCGACGGGCTGGAGGCTTACCCGATCTCCGACGACGCGGCGGCAGCCGCGGCCGGGGCCACGGGCGAGTTCACCGGCGGCCGCGCGCCGGCGAGCGCCCGGGGCCGGGCCTGGGCGGCCGCCGCGGGCCCGGACGACAGCGCTGCCCGGCAGACACCGCCGCCGCTCAATCTCCCGACTCGTAACGGCGCCTCAGCCCCATCCCCGGTGAAGCGGGTGAACGGGGCCGACGTCGGTCAGGTGCCGGCCAGTCGCCCGGCCCCCGATCTCCCGGTGGCCGCGACCGGCCCGGCGGCTACGGGACCGGCTCCGGCCGGCGGTGGCGGTGGCGGTGGTGGCGGGGGTGGCGGGGGCGGGGTGTGGCCGTCGCGGCCAGCCCGGCGCCAGTCGGCCCCGTCGTCCGACCGGCGGCCAGCTCCCGTGCCAGGAGGCCAGGCCGCGCCGCCTCCGGCCGCCCCGCCTCGTCAGGCGGCTGCGCCTCGTCAGGCGGCTGCGCCTCGTCAGGCCGCTGCGCCTCGTCAGGAGGCGGCTCGCCAGGCGGCACCGAGCCCGGCGCGACACGCCGGCTCCGCGCCGCGGCGTGGCGGGCAGCCGCCCTTGCGCCGGCCGGGCACTCCCCAGGTTCGGGACGGCGGGGCGGCAAGGTCTCAGCCGGCCAGTCCGCCAGGCGAAACCAGCGGCGGCCCGCTCGCCGGCCCGCCGGAGGCTGAGCAGCCAGGTCCGTTCTGGCTGCGGCCGCGCAGGCGTCCCCAGTAGCGAGCGGCGTCATGGAGCTCAGCGCTGCTCAGCGAAGGATCGCGTTCGCCCTGGTCGTGTTCGCACTGGCCGGGCTGGGCGTCTACCTGCTCACCTCCGCCGGCCACGGGGCGCCGGCGCGCCAGGGCGCCGCGGCGCCGACGCGCCGGAACTCGCCGCCGCCCGGCCAGGAGCCGAGTCAGCCGCCGGCCGCCGCGTCCGTCGCGCCGTCGGTATCGACCACCCAGGCTCCCGGCATTTACCAGTGGCTGCCGTTTACCCCGGCGGGGCTGTCGAGCGCCGCCGCGGTCGCGGTCAGGTTCGGTGACGCCTACGGCACGTTCTCCTACACGCAGAACGCCGCCGCCTACGTCGCGACCATGCGCAACCTCATCGTCCCGCAGCTCAGCGGGCAGATCGCCGCCGCCTACTCCACGCCGGGCGTGGCCAGCATGCGGACGAGCCGTAAGCAGGTCTCCGCCGGCTCCGCATCGATCACGTCGCTACGTGCCTTCGGGCCCAGCAGCCTGACCTTCGTGATGGCGGTCACCGAGCAGATCACCGCCACCCAGGGTGCCCAGGGCACTCAGGGTGCCGGCCAGACGACCACGGACTATGCCGTCACGCTCACGGGCGGCGACACCAGCTGGCAGGTCAGCGACATCGAGCTGGAAGGGGCGGGCAACTCGTGACCGGGCTAAGAGACGGGGTATCGCTCGGCAAAGGCGCCGTGATCGCCGTCATCAGCGCGGCGGGCCTGATGCTCGCGGGACTGCTCGTGGCCCCCATGATGCTGTTCGCCAGCAGCGGCCTGTCCTTCGAATCGGGCAGCGCCTGCAGCGCGGCGCGGGGCCAGGGGGCTCAGCCCGTCGCCAGCACGAACGCGAAGAACTCGATCCCCGCCAACTACCTCGCGCTGTTCAAGTCGACCGGCGCCAAGTACGGCGTTCCGTGGGTCATCCTGGCCGGCATCGGCAAGGTCGAGAGCAACGACGGCCAGACCAGCCTGCCAGGCGTCCACAGCGGCTCCAACGCGTTCGGCGCGGCCGGGCCGATGCAGATCGGCATCGGCGGCGCGTCTGGCAACACCTGGGGAGGTGCTCCGATCCACCCGGCCAGCGAGCATGTGGCCGGGGTCGCCACCGACGGCGACGGCGACGGGATCGCCAACGTCTACGACCCGGCGGACGCCATCGCCGGCGCGGCGAAATACCTGCTGGAGCACGGCGTCCTCGACAACGTCCAGGGGGCGATCTTCGCCTACAACCACCTGGAGTCCTACGTCCAGACCGTGATGGCCTACGCCGGGAGCTACGCCAGCGGTGGTTACACGGTCAGCCCCGTTACGCTGGATGCCGCGCCCAGCTGCCTGACGGGGGTGGGCCAGACGCCGAACGCCGTGGTCGCTACCGTCATCGCCTACGCCGAGGCGCAACTCGGTAAGCCCTACCTGTGGGGCGGAACCGGGCCCGACGCCTTCGACTGCTCGGGCCTGGTCATGATGGCTTACCGCGCGGCGGGGATCATCATCCCGCGTACGTCGCAGAGCCAGTGGGCGGCTGAGATGAAGCCTGACCTTGTCCCGGCCAGCCAGGCGGAGCCGGGCGACCTGGTGTTCTTCGCGGGCGCGGACGGCACGGGCAAGGCCCCCGGTCATGTCGCCCTGGTCATCGGCGGCGGCAAGATGATCGAGGCCTACGCCACCGGATACCCGATCCGCGTGGCGCCCTACGCCGGCCGGAACCCGATCGGCTTTACCCGCCCCTGGCTGCATCAGAAGGTCACGCTCACCGCAGCCGGCCAGCTAGGCGGCTGAGCTCGACCGCGGCCGCGGCGACGGAGGCGTCGCATCGCCAGCTGACCGATCGCGCCGATCTTGTACCGTCGGGCCGTGTGCCTTCTCATCGCGCTGTTCCAGGTGGTGGCCGACGCCCCGCTGATCGTGGCCGCCAACCGGGACGAGCGGTACGCCCGGCCCGCCGTGGCGATGACCACGCTGCGCCGGCAGGGCCCGCGGATCCTCGGCGGCCGGGATGAGCTGGCGGGCGGGACCTGGCTGGCGGTCAACGAGCACGGGCTGATCGCCGGGCTGACCAACCAGCCGTCGCCCGCGGGCCGGGACGTGACCAAGCGGTCCCGCGGCGAGATCCCGCTGGCCTTCGCCGCCTACCGCAACGCCGCCGAGGCGGTGACGGCGGTCTGCGCCAAGCTCGACCCGGTGGACTACAACCCGTGCTGGCTGCTCGTCGGCGACCGGCACCGCCTGTTCTCCATCGGCCTGGCCGGCGAAGGGGCGCACCCGGATGTCGAGGAGCTCGCGCCGGGCGTGCACATCCTGGAGAACGCCCCGCTGCGGGCCCGGTCGGCCAAGACGGCGCAGGTGGCCCGGCTGGTGGCGGCGCAGCGTGCCGCCCGGGCGGCCGGGGCGGCCTGCGGCCTGGGCGCGGGGGAGGACCTCGCCACGGCCGCCGACGCCCTGGCCGCCGTGCTGAGCGACCACCGGCCGGCGGCGGGGTTGGCCGTCCCGGCCCGCTCGCCGGCGATCTCGGCCGCGTGCGTGCACACCCCCGAGTACGGCACCCGCTCGGCGCTGATCGCCACCATCACCGCCGCCGGACCGCCACTGCTGCGCGTGGCCGACGGGTCGCCCTGCGTCGTGCCCTTCCGGGACGCGACCGGCCTGTGGGCCGACCCCGCCCTGGCGTAACCGCTGCCGATCCGCCAGCATGGCCAGCGGCGGGCCCGCCAGACCCGGGCTCGCCGAACATGGGCCTATCGATTCGAGGAGACGCCGTGGACTTCGAGCTCTCGCCGGAACAGCGGCTGCTGCGCGCCACCCTGCGCGCCTTCGTGGACGAGCGGATCCGGCCCGTCGCGCAGGAGTGGGAGGCGTCGGGCCGCTACCCGGACGAGATCGTCGCGGGCATGGCGGAGATGGGCCTGTTCGGGCTCACCGTGCCCGAGGAGTACGGCGGCATGGCGGCCGACATGGTGTCCCTCGCGATCGTCTTCGAGGAGATCTCCCGCGGCTGGATGGGCATCGCGGGCATCATCGGCAGCCACTCGCTGTCGTGCTGGATGATCGCGCGCTACGGCACCGACGAGCAGAAGAGCGCTTACCTGCCAGAACTATCCACGGGGGCCCGTCGCACCGGCATCGGGCTGACCGAGCCGGGGGCCGGCAGCGACCTGCAGGGGATCGCGACGACCGCGCGCCGCGACGGTGACACCTACATCATTAACGGGCGCAAGACCTGGATCACCAATGCCCGCCACGCCGACCCGCTGCCGGTGCTGGTCAAGACCGACCCGTCCGCTGAGCCGGCGCACGCCGGGATGTCCGTGCTGCTCGTCGACGCCGGGACGCCCGGCTTCGAGGTGGTCCGCGACCTGCCGAAGCTCGGCTACCACGGCCCGGAGACCTGTGAGCTGGTACTCGACGACGTCCGGGTGCCGGCCAGCCGACTGCTGGGCGGCACCGAGGGGCGCGGGCTCCAGCAGGTCCTGGCCGCCCTGGAGACCGGCCGGATTAACGTCGCGGCTCGGGCCGTCGGCGTCGCGCAGGAGGCTTACGACCAGGCGCTGCGCTACGCGGGGGAGCGGGAGGCCTTCGGCCAGAAGATCTCCGGGTTCCAGGCCGTCCAGCTCCGGCTGGCCGACATGGCGATCAAGCTGCAGGGCGCCCGGCTGATGACCTACTGGGCCGCCGCGAAGGCCGATGCCGGGCAGCGTACCGACCTGGAGTCCGGCATGGCCAAGGTCTATGCCTCCGAAGTGGCGCAGCAGTGCGCGTTCGACGCGATGCAGATCCACGGCGGATACGGCTACTCGCGGGAGTTCACCGTCGAGCGGCTATACCGCGACGCGCCGCTCATGATCATTGGCGAGGGCACCAATGACATCCTGCGCACCGTCATCGCCCGCGCGCTGACCACGGGCCGTGGCACGGTCGGATAAGCACGGTCGGATAAGCACGGCGGGATAAGCAGGTCCGCGTCCGGCCAGGGCGCGGCGCCGATGGCGTCGAGCGCGGCGCGGGCCGCGGACAGCTTCTCGTAGAGGAACAGGACTGGCTCCCCGCCGGCCAGCGCGACCGCCCGGCGCAGCGCCTGCCGCGGCCCGTCGGCGAGCTCGCAGACGATGCCGGGGCGAGCCTCGCGCAGCGCCGCGCAGACCAGCTCCTGCATCTCGCCGGGTTGCCGGCCGCGCAGGTCGCTGTCCTCGTAGACAACGACCTTGCCGAACCACGCCGCGATGGCCTGCGCCGTCTGCGTGACCAGGTCATCACGGCGATCGCCGGGCAGCGTCACGGCCGCCGCGGGCGCGCCGCCCCAGACGCTCGCGACCATGGCGCCGGTCGCGTCCAGCGCGGCGGCGTTGTGCCCGTAGTCGAGGATGACCGGGCGGCCGGCCGCCCGGTACACGTTGCCCCGGCCCGGGTTAGCCTGCGCCGGGGTGAACGTCGCCAGGCCGCGCCTGATGTCCTTGGCGCTGATGCCCGCGGCGCGGCAGGCGGCGATCGCGGCGAGCGCGTTGGCGACCAGATGGGTGGCCCGCCCGCTGAACGCGCCCGGAAGCTCGGCGACGCTGATCATCGGCCGCCGCTGGTCGCCCTCGATCTCGACCAGCTCGCCGTCGCGGACCTCGTAGCACAGGCCGCCGGCCTGCTGGTGCGCCCGCGCCACCGGGCTGTCGCCCCGCTGGGTGAAGAACCTGATCACCGGGTCATTCGCCCGGACCGCCGGCCGGTCGGCCAGCGCGGCGACCGCCGGGTCGTCGGCGTTCAGCACCACAGTCCCGCCGGTCGCGACCTCCTCCGCCACCAGGGCCTTCACGTGGATCAGCTCGTCCAGGTCGTCGACGCCGCCGGAGCCGAGGTGATCAGCGGTGATGTTGGTCACCACGGCGACATCGGCCTGGTCGTAGCCCAGCCCGCCGCGGATGATCCCGCCGCGCGCGGTCTCCAGGACGGCGGCCTCGACGGCCGGGTCGGCCAGGACCAGCTGCGCCGAGCGCGGTCCCGAGGCGTCCGTGTCGTGGACGAGCCGGCCGGCGCAGTAGACGCCGTCGGTCGTGGCCAGGCCGACCCGCAGGCCGGCCTGGCTCAGCACGTGACCGATCATGCGGACGGTCGTGGTCTTGCCGTTCGTGCCGGTCACGGCGATGACCGGGATCCTGGCCGGCGTCCCCGCCGGGTAGAGCCGGTCGACCACCAGGGCGGCCACGTCCCGTGGCGTGCCCTCGGTCGGTGACAGGTGCATGCGCAGCCCCGGGCAGGCGTTCAGCTCGATCACGGCGCCCGCCGCACCGGACCCCTGCGGTGCTGACTCGTGCGGTGCTGACTCGTGCGGTGCTGACTTGTGCAGGGGCGCGGAGATGTCCGCCAGCCGGAGGTCGATGCCGCAGACGTCCAGGCCTGCCGTGGCGGCCGCGCGCACGCACATCGCGGCCACCTCGTCGTGGACCAGGTCGGTGACGTCGCGGCTGGTCCCGCCGGTGGACAGGTTGGCGTTCTGGCGCAGCGTCACCAGCTGCCCGCGGGCGGGCACGGAGCAGCCGTCCAGGCCCGCGGCGTCGAGGTGGCGCAGCGCCTCGTCGTCCAGCACTATTCTCGTCAGCTCGCGCGCGTGCCCGTCGCCGCGCCGGGGGTCGGCGTTGACCTCGGCGATGAGCTGGCTGATCGTGGCGAAGCCGTCGCCGGTGACCGATGCGGCCCGCAGTTGGGCCGCGGCGGCTACCTGGCCATCGATGACCAGCACCCGGTAGTCGTTACCCGCGATATAACTCTCCACGATGACGGCCGCGCCGTTCACGCTCGCCGCGGCGAAGGCGGCGGCCGCCTCCCGCGGCGTGCCGACGCCCACGATGACGCGCCGGCCATGGTTGCCGTGCCGCGGCTTGATCACGACGGGCGGGCCGAGCCGGCCGAGGGCACCGACCGCTTCCTGCGCGCTGGCCGCCACGATGGCCTCGGGCACCGGGAGGCCGGCGCTGGCCAGCAGCCGCTTGGCCAGCATCTTGTCGGCCGCGATGTCGACGCCGACCGCCGAGGTCTGCTCGGTGAGCGCCGCGCACACCAGCCGGCCGTTATATCCGTAGCCAAGCCGGAGCATGCTGATGCCGCCGAGTCGGCGCACCGGCATGCCGCGACGCCGGGCGGCACCGGCTATCGCGGCGGTGCTGACCCCGAGCCGCTCGCGCTCGACCAGGCTGGCGATGTCGGCGAGCGGAGCCGCCGCCTCCGGGCCGCGGCCGGCCACCAGATCCTCGGTCACCGCGATCGCGGTCCGGAGCAGGAGCTCGGGGACCGGTGAGTCATCCGGCTCGTCCTGCGGGCATTCCATCATCACGTCGTAACGCCCGTCGGCGCCCGCCCACATCGTCCGGCCGAGGCCGACCTCCCGGCCGGCCAGGCCGGACAGCTCCAGCGCGACATGCTCGGTCACGTGGCCGAAGTACGTGCCGCGCTCCAGGGCGGCCAGGAACCCGCCGGGGCGGCCCGCCGCGCAGTGGTGATCGGCCAGGCCGGGCAGCAGCGCCGTCAGCCGGCCGGGCAAGCCGGGATAGTCGGTGGTCTCCCGCCCGGTGAGCTCGTCGAGCTCGAGCCGGGCGACACTGACCGGGCTCTTGGCGAAGACATTCGGGCCGTTCAGGTGGCGCAGGTCGATGAACCGCAACGTCGGCTCCTCTGCTCGGTGTCTGCGATAGGCGGGCGGATGCGGTCAGTACCGGTCGTGGCCGGGTCCGATGGCCGGGACTCGCTGCGCGAAGTCGAACAGGCAGCCGGCTGGCAGCAGGTGCAGCCGGACGCCGAACAGGGTGATCGGGTCGCAGTCCCCGGCCGGGTGGACGACGGTGGCGTTCTCGGCGTCCACGACGGTGGCCACGCCGGTGCCGAGCACCTCGAAGCGGGCCGGATCGACCAGGATCGCGGTGTTCTCGTCGATGCCGATGCCCAGGTGATCGGGGTCCTGGGCGACTGCGCTCAGCAGTCGCGGCAGGCGTCCGCGCTCCCCGAAGTGCATGTCGATCAGCGCCTTGGGCACCAGGCCGAGGCCCGGGCCGGTCCGCACGGCGGCGGCCGATACTTCCGGGCCCTCGCCGCCCAGGATCATGGTGCGGCCCATCGCGGTGGCGCCGGCGCTGGTCCCGGCGATCACCAGGCCGCTGGTGAGCCGCTGGCGCAGCACCTCGCTGGTCCGCGAGCCGACCAGGGTGCGCAGCCGGGACTGGTCCCCGCCGCAGAAGAAGACGCCGGTGGCGGCGGTCAGCCCGGCGGCCGCGTCGTCGCTGTCGGCGTCGGCCCGGCCGCGCAGCCGCAGCTCGCTGGTGCGGTCCACGCCGAGCTTGCGGAAGACCTGCTCGTACTCGGCATGTACCTGGTCGGGCATCCCGGTGGCGGTGGTCACCAGCACGATGCGGGCTCGCCCGCCGCCGCAGAGCTCCACGAACCGCTCCAGCAGCCCGGCGCCGCAGCACCTGTCCTCCGCGCCCCCGATGATCAGCAGGCGACCCGGAGAGTCCCCGTCGTCCACGTCCTCAGCCCTCGTCCTGGGCCATCCCTGGCCCTCGACGAGCTGATACCCGTGGCTACTCTGTGTTAATCTGACGCCGGATTTTGCGATTTCTAACTACGCAGAGTCATCGGCGTGCGTCCGTTAGGCTCCGTTGGGCTGGCGGGTGGGCCGCCGCGGCGCGGTGCGCGGGCGGGACAGCTCTTCGGGGAGTTGCAGCAGCGGGTTGGACGCGCTGGCGACCACGTCGCTGGCGATGTCGATCACCTTGCGTCCCCGGTTCCGCGCCGCCGCTCTGAGCTGCTCGAATGCCTGACGAGGCTTGATCCGGTGGCGCTCGGCGAGCACGCCGATGGCCTGCTCCACCCGGACTCGGGCCTGCAGCGCGTGCTCCAGCTGGCTGACCGTCGTCCGCAGCCTGCCCGCCTCGCCCGGCTGGGGCTCCACGGGCGGCTTGCGGACCACATGGCCATCCGGGCCGCCCTGCTCGGCGGCCAGCAGGTCCGCCAGGACCATCGCTGAGGTGAGATCGGGCACATCGTCGCCGCCGACTCGCCAGCCGTCCTTGGTGCGCCGCACGACGGCGTCGGCGGACATCCCATCGGATGCCGGGTCGGCCGCGACCGCCTGCGCGGCCTGCGCGGCCTGCGCGGCCTGCGCGGCCCGCGGGTCGAGGCGGACGGGATCGGCCGCGCGCCTCTTATGCCCGTTATCTCCCGTTGTCATTTCGCAATCGCAAGCTCATGCAGCCGGTGCTTGACCTGGGTCGCAGAAGGATTTGTCATCGCGCTGCCATCAGGGAAAACGACGGTCGGCACGGTCTGGAAGCCGCCGTTGACCGACATCACGAAGTCGGCCGCCGCGGGATCCTCCTCGATGTTGATCTCGGACATCTCGATCCCCTCCCGTGCCAGCTGGCTCTTGAGCCGCCTACAGTAAGCACACCACGTCGTGGTGTACATGGTGAGCGGCTGTGACATCGAGCCTTCCCCCTTCGCGTGCCGTTACGAACTGCACATTACTAACGCTTAGGAACGCCGTCAGCTTCCCGGGTGGGTGCCGCGCCGACAATATGCCGGACTGCGAGATCATCTCCGAACACCGTCGGCGCCGTGCGCGAGGATGGCGGCGGGATTTGGGCGACGGACTCGGGAGGCGGCCAGTGGAAGCCCTGAACGGGCCAGATAGCGTGCTCAGCTCGCTCGACCCGGAGCAGCGCGAGGTCGCACTCGCCCGCCGCGGACCGGTCTGCGTGCTGGCGGGCGCCGGCACGGGCAAGACGCGGGCGGTGGCCCACCGGATCGCCTACCTGGCGGCCACCGGCGCGGTGGACCCGGCCCGCGTGCTCGCGGTCACCTTCACCACCAGGGCGGCTGGTGAGCTCCGGGCCCGGCTGCGGCAGCTGGGCGGGGCCGTTCCCGACGCCGGGCTAGAGCGGGTGCAGGCCCGGACCTTCCATGCGGCCGCGCTGCGCCAGCTCACGCACTTCTGGCCGACGGCAGTCGGCGGCCCGGCCCCGCAGGTGATCGAGTCCAAGATCGGACTCATGGCCGAGGCGGCCCGGCGGCTGCGGCTGTCGGCGGGCCTGCCAGAGCTGCGTGATGCCGCGGCCGAGGTGGAGTGGGCCAAGGTGACCCAGGTCCGGCCGGGCGACTACCCCGAGGCAAGCGCCAAGGCCGGCCGCGCGGGCCCCTTCCAGCCTGTCGTACTGGGCCGGCTGTACGCGGCCTACGAGGATCTGCGCCGGGAGCGGCACGTCGTGGACTTTGAGTCGGTGCTGGAGCTGACGGCGGCGATCCTGGTGGACAACTCCGCGGCCGCCGCCGCGGTACGGGAGCGTTATGAGTCTTTTGTGGTGGATGAGTATCAGGACGTGAACCCGCTGCAGAAGCTGCTGCTGGAGGCGTGGCTCGGGGGCCGCGACGATGTCTGTGTCGTCGGCGATCCGCGGCAGACCATCTACTCGTTCACCGGGGCGACCCCGGCCTACCTGACGGGCTTCCCGGCTGAGTTCCCGGACGCGACCGTCGTCCGGCTGGTCCGGAACTACCGGTCCACGCCCCAGATCGTCGCCCTGGCCAACCGGCTGAGCCACGGCGGCGCGGGTGCCGGCGCGCTGGGCGGGGCGCCGCTGGCGGCGCAGCGGCCCGGCGGCCCTGAGCCGCGGTTCGCCGAGTACCCGGACGAGCCGGCGGAGGCCGCGGCGCTGGCCCGTCAGGTCGCCGCCCTGATCAAGGCCGGCACGCCCGCGAGCAGGATCGCGGTGCTGGTCCGGATCAACGCGCAGACGCAGGGCATTGAGCAGGCGCTGACCGTCGCCGGGGTGCCCTTCTTGCTCCGGGGGGCCGAGCGGTTCTTCGAGCGGCCCGAGGTGCGGCAGGCGGTCGCGCTGCTGCGGGGGGCCGCCCGGTCGGTCGGCGCGCAGGACGACCCCGCGGCGCAGGTCCGGCCGGTGCTGGCCGGCCTGGGGCTCAGCCCGGACCCGCCGGTGGGCCGGGGCACCGCGCGGGAGCGCTGGGAATCGCTGGAGGCGCTCGCGCAACTGGCCGGGGACTTCTTCGCCGCCAACCCGCGGGCCACCCTCGGTGACCTGGCGGCCGAGCTTGCCCTGCGCAGCGCGATCGGCCAGGCGCCGGCGATGGAGGGCGTCACGCTGGGCTCGCTGCACGCGGCCAAGGGCCTGGAGTGGGACGTGGTGTTCCTGCCCGGGCTGACCGATGGCACGCTGCCGATCATCTACGCGCAAAGCGTGGAGGCGATCGCGGAGGAGCGGCGGCTGTTCTACGTGGGCGTGACCAGGGCTCGGGAGCGGCTCTTCCTGTCCTGGGCACTGGCCAGGTCGGCCGGTGGCCGGCAGACCAGGAAGCCGTCGCGATTCCTGCAGGGCATCCGGTCCAGGCCGGCCGCGCGGACCGCCTCCCGGGCGGCAGCCGGCCCGGCGGGCGGCGGTCCCACCGATGCGGAGGTAACCGGTGACCCGCTGTTGACGCGGTTGCGGGAGTGGCGGGCGATCACGGCGAAGGAGCAGGGCGTTCCCGCGTACGTGGTGTTCTCCGACGCGACGATGCTGCTCATCGTCGGACGCCGGCCGGTCAGCCGGGCTGAGCTCGCGACCGTCCCCGGTGTCGGGGCGGTCAAGCTGGACCGGTACGGTGCCGCGGTGCTCGCCCTGTGCGCGGAGGCGGGCCGCGCGGACAGGACAGGCGGTGAGCCGGGACCATGAGCAAGGCCCTGGATGGCGTGGTCGCGCTGCTCGACCTGGAGCAGATCGAGCTTGACATCTTCCGCGGGCGCAGCCCGGCCGGAGAGCGGCGGCAGCGGGTTTTCGGCGGCCAGGTGGCCGGGCAGGCGCTGGTCGCGGCGGGCCGGACCGTTCCGGCGGACCGGCCGGTGCACTCGCTGCATGCCTACTTCATCCGGCCGGGGGACCCGACGGCCCCGCTCATCTACCTGGTCGAGCGGGTGCGGGACGGGCGGTCGTTCACCACCCGCCGGGTATCGGTGGTCCAGCACGGGAAAACGATCTTCACGCTGTCCGCCTCCTTTCACCGCGCGGAGCCGGGAGTGGAGCATGCCGAGCCGATGCCGGTCGTGCCGCGGCCGGAGGACCTCGAGCCCACCGCGGACCGTTACCGGCGGATTTTCGGTGACGCGGCTGGTGAGGCATTCCGCGACAGCCCGATCGATCTGCGGCACGTCGGGCCGCTGACGGTGGAGGCCGAGCGAGACCCGTCGCTGCGTTCCAGCCGCAGCAAGGTCTGGCTCAGGGCCGACGGCGAGCTGCCCGATGACCCGCTGCTGCACGTCTGCCTGATGACCTACGCCTCGGACCTGACCCTGCTGGACTCGGTGCTGCTGGCGAACGGGCTGTCCTTCTCCGATGGCGTCACCACCGCTGCGAGCCTGGATCATGCGATGTGGTTCCACCGCCCGTTCCGGGCCGACCGCTGGCTGCTATATGCGCAGGACTCCCCGAGCGCTAGCGGCGCGCGGGGCCTGGCGCGCGGTGAGGTTTACACCGAAGATGGCACGCTCGTGGTGTCGGTGGTGCAGGAGGGGCTAATTCGCCGACGGACCTGAGCGGCAGAAAACTGCAGGTCAAAAATATGTTGGCCCCGTGTCGGACCCGTGGGATAAAGTCTCTGCCATGTCCGAGTGGGGCCTGAGCCGAGCGTAAGGAGGTGCCCGTCGTGCTGAACATGATCTCGTTTATCGAGAATCCAGAGAACGAGACTGCCATGCAGCCGCGTCCGCGGTTCGGCATGGGCGCCTGCACGCCTGCGCTCATTCCGGCCGCCACGCCCGCCACGACGTACGCCGTCGCGCTCGCGCGACCGCGTACCGCCACGGCTGCTGCCGTCGCGGCGCACCTCGGCCTGGCTGCCTTCGGTCAGGCGACGTGGACGCAGCTCAGCGGCAAGCAGCCCGCCTACACGACCCTCATCAGCGCTACCGGCGATGGTGCACTGGGTCCGCATCCGGCGAGGGAACCGGTCTAGAAAGACCGGCCAGATCCCCTCTAGGCCGCGGACCCGAAATCGGGTCCGCGGCCTTAGCTATGTAAGGCCACCGTTTTGTCAGACGCGTGAGAGACGCTGCGACGAGTAAGACGAGAGGGGATGGCACCGATGCAGTGGCCCGGCACCACCGCTGTGCTGGAGAAAGCGGCGCCGCAGGAGCGGGAGTCGGCGGAAGAGCCAGAAACACCGAATGTGATCAGCCAGGCGCCCCCTGGCGGCGGGATCGCCGCGGTCGGCGCGCAGGGCGGCGGGATCATCACGGTCGGCGCGCAGGGCGGCCTTGAGCTGCCGTGCAGCGACGACCCGGAGCTGTTCTTCGCCGAGGCGCCCGGTGACGTGGAGTTCGCCAAGTCGCTGTGCATGGGCTGTGCGGCGCGGATCGAATGCCTCGCCGGGGCGATCGAGCGCCGCGAGCCCTGGGGCGTCTGGGGCGGCGAACTGTTCCTGCGTGGCGCGGTCGTGCCGTACAAGCGGCCGAGGGGACGTCCCCGTAAGGCGACCGTCGCCGCATGACCCAGCCTGCCGTGGCAGGCAGACCAGACAACCAGAAGCGGTGGTGACCATGTACAGCAGCCTGGAACAGGCACGGGAACGACAACAGGCCATGCTGAGCAGGGCCGCTGAGCAGCGCAATGTTCAGCAGCTCCGGAAGCTCAGCAGGGCGCGACGGCGGGCCGAGCGGGCCGAGCGGCAGCTCACGCGCAGCTGGGGCGAGGCGGCGCGGCGGAGAGCCGAGCTGGCCAGGATCGCCGCGGATCAGTGGCGCTAAGCATCGCCTGAACTCGCCAGGAGATGGCCGGGAGGATCGGGGGCCTCCCGGCCATCCGGAGTGGCGGCCGGACCATAGCTGGGCATCCAGGCGAGGACCTCCGCCCGGAACGGCCCTTCGCACCCCAGTTGGCACAGGACGCCGATGCCCGCCGTCGAGACGCGGTGGATCAGCAGGTACGAGGGCGGCAGGTTCAGCTGCCGGCCGACGTTGGACGGCCGCAGGTCGGTGACCCGCGTGGCTTCGCCGCGCAGCCACTCCCGGCTGAACTTGAAGCAGTCCACCTGGGACGGCTCGGCGAGCGGCGCGAGGAACGCCCGCAGCTGCGCCAGGTCGACGCTGACGCCTTCCCGCAGGAAGCCGTGGTTCCGCAGTTCCTGCTCGACCATCTCATCGCTGCCGCCGGTATGCATGAGCCAGAGCAGCCTGCCGAAGAACGGGGGAAGTCCGTCCGGCAGCCGGTCCACCGCCCCGAAGTCGAGCACGCCGAGGCGGCCGTCGTCGAGCAGCCGGAAGTTACCCGGGTGGGGATCCCCGTGCAGCAGGCCGGCCCTGGCGGGGCCGGAGAACAGGAACCGGGCCAGGATGATGCCAGCCCTGTCACGCTGCTCCTGAGTTCCTTCCGCGATGATCCGCGCGAGTGGCGTGCCATCCATCCACTCGGTGATCAGCGTGTGATCGGTGGCCGCGACGACGGGCGGCACGTAGATATCCGGATCGCCGGCGTAGGCGTCGGCAAAGGCCTGCTGGGATGCCGCCTCGAGCCGGTAGTCGAGCTCCTCGGCCACTCTGGAGCGCAGCTCATCGAGCAGCGGCTTGGCATCCAGCCCCGGCATGAGGATCCCGAACAGCCTGCCGATCCGGCTGAGCTGGGTGAAGTCGTTATTCAGCGCCTTGCCGGCCCCTGGGTACTGAATCTTCACGGCCACCGCACGGCCGTCATTCCAGATGGCCCGGTGGACCTGCCCGATCGAGGCCGCGGCGGCGGGCCGGTCGTCGAACTCGGCGAACTCCAGCCGCCAGTCCGCGCCGAGATCCTCGGCCAGGACCTTATGGACGCTGCTGGCGGGCAGCGGGGGAGCGGACTCCTGGAGCTTGGTGAGGGTCGCGCGGTACGGCCCCGCGATCTCCGGCGGGAGCGCCGCCTCGAAGATCGACAGCGCCTGGCCCAGCTTGAGCGCTCCGCCCTTGAGCTCGCCCAGCACGCGGAAGATCTGCTCGGCGGTGCGCTGCTGAATCTCCTGCGCGACCAGCTCGGCCGGCCTGCCCCCTAGCCGCTTGCCGAGTCCCAGGGCTGTGCGGCCTGCCAGGCCAACTGGCAGGGTCGCCAGCTTGGCGGTGCGCGTGACCGCGCGGCGGGGCAGATCGCTCATGATCTCCATTGTCGGCTACCGGCGGAGTCGCTGTTACAACCGCGGGCGCGGACACCGGCAGCTAGGTCGGCGGAGGGCGGCTGTCGCAGCCGCAGGAGCTGTGGGCTGGCCAGGTTCGGCGTCGCCACTGCCAGGCGGGCAGCACGAGTTCGAGGGTGCCGTTCTCCGTCGGGCCGGCCGACTGAGCGCGGTCGATGAACGCGAGCGCCTGGGCGGCGGCCTGGGCAGCCACGGCCGCGGCCAGCGCGGCGTCGCAGGCGGGCGGGTCTGCCGTCCGGCCGACGATCTGGGCGAGAATGAGCGGCCAGGCGGGGTCCAGGCTGGCACGGGTGAGGTCGAGGCAGCGCAGGCACGCGGTCCGGCCGGGTCGCACGAGCGGGCCGACGATTCCGATGGCCTCGGCGGCGGCCACGGCCAGATGAGGTATCCCGGCCCGCATCAGCGACGCGGCCAGTTCCAGGCTCTGGTATCCGATCAGGATGGCCAGGTCGGGGTGCGGGGGGCGCGCGGGATGCGCGGGATGCGCGGGATGCGCGGGGTCCGGGCGCTGACTGTCACGACCGTCCCGGTCGCGGACCGTGTCGGTGGTGGCGACGCGACCGATGCCGGAGGTCCCCAGGATGTCGGTGATGGTGCCCGCGACCCGGCCGGACCCGTAGATCTGCACGCGTGCCGCATCCCGTCGCACCAGGGCCGCGACCCCCGCATCGGAGTGCCCGCGGGCGAGTGAGGCGGCCGCGAGCTCGGCGGCTAACCTCCTGCGCCGATCCTGGGGCAAAGCGCGGATCGCCGCGGCCGGATAATCGTCGAGCGCACCGCCGGCCGCAAGCAGCGTCAGGATCTGGTCGGTCACCGGCTCCGGGATGCCCTGCTGCCCGGCGGCCTCGATGACCTGGTCCCGGTCCCGGCTGCCGTCCAGCAGGCCGAGGACCAGCGCCGCGTGGCTCATGCCGGTCAGCGCGACAGCGCGGCGCGGGTCGATCCCGATCTGCACGGTCTCCCGGTCCCGCCACACGGGCAGCAAGCCCGCCTTCAGTGCTGGCCTCACGAACCGAAGCGTGCCACCGGCCACCGACATTCCGGCTCGTTAGGGGTGGGTGGGGTCGTCGTCGGGCGGGCTGCCGGGCCCGCCCCCGGCTTCGCCGGTCTCATCGGTCTCGCCGGCCTGGTCCGCTGCGCCGGAAGGCTCCCCCGCGCCAGCGGACTCTCCGCGCAGCTCGTCGGCCACCATCTCGTCGAGCCCGGAAATGTCCAGCTCCGGCCGACCCCGCACGAACCCGTCGGGGTCGTCGAAGTCATCCGCGGTGGGCAGCAGGTCCGGGTGCGCCCAGATCGCGTCCCGGCCCGACATGCCGCGCTGCTCGGTCAGGCCCTGCCAGATGGCCGCGGCTTCCCGCAGCCGGCGAGGCCGCAGTTCCAGGCCCACCAGAGTCGCGAACGTGCGCTCGGCCGGCCCGCCAGCGGCCCGGCGCCGCCTGATGGCCTCGGCGAGCGCCCCGGCCTGCGGCAGCCGGTTATCGGCCGCGGCCCCGACGACGGTGGCTACCCAGCCCTCAACGAGCGCGAGCATGGTCTCCAGCCGGGCCAGGGCGGCCTTCTGCTCGGCGGTGTCCTCGGGCTGGAAGAGCGCCGCCCCCGACAGCGCCTCGTTCAGCGCCTCGGGGTTGGACGGGTCGATCTGGGGCATCGCGTCGCGCAGCGCGTCGGCGTCCACCGTGATGCCCCGCGCGTAGTCCTCGACCGCGCCGAGCAGCCGGGCGCGCAGCCACGGAACGTGGGCGAACAGCCGGTGATGAGCGGCTTCCCGCAGTGCGACGAAGAGCCGGACCTCGTCCTGGCTCACCTCCAGGCCGGACCCGAAGGCGGTCACGCCGGCCGGCAGCAGCGCGGCCGTGCCCTCCGGGCCGAGCGGCAGGCCCACGTCGGTCGAGCTGATGACTTCCGCGGCGAGCGCGCCCACGGCGGCGCCGGTCTGGCCGCCCACCATCATGCCCCCGATCCTGCGCATCATGTCGCCCAGGCCGCCGAGAGCCCCCAGGCCCCCGGTCATCGCCGTCATCGCGGCGCGCATGTCGGGCGGCAGATCCGCCGCCAGCTCGGCCGGGTCCCCGCTGATCATTCCGCCCATGGCCTCGACGGCGCGGCTCGCGATCGGGTCGCAGAGCTTGGACCACACCGGCAAAGTCGCCTCGACCCATTCCGACCGGCTCCAGGCTTGCACGGTCCTGATCCCGGACGGGAACTCGGTCGCCTCACCGAGCCACAGGTCAGCCAGCCGCAGGGCCTCGGTGACCTGGCCGCGTTCCACCTCCAGGACGCTGGGATCGCCCTGGGCGGCGACGGTCTGGCGCGCCATGTTCTTGGCCAGGTCCCAGTTGACCGGGCCGCCTTGCCACGACATCAGGTCGGCGAACTGCCGGAGTGCGTCGGCGAGCTGCTGGGGGTCACCGAACGGGCCGAGCGGACCGCCGGCACCGCCGCCCGGGGTGTTCCCCGAGCCTCCAGAGCCCTCATCCGAGTTACCAGGCAGCCCAAAGCCGAAGGGAGGGTCAGTCATCTCCGCGGCCTCTCAGGCAGGATGGAAGGGTCCATGTTGGCCAAGCTATCCCGGGAGCGGTGGGTCGTGAGCAACCGAGATGCCAAGGTTCGCCATGGGCGGAGCGCAGGCAAGGCCGCCAGCGGCGGGCCGGCAGAGCCCGAGGACGGCGCGCCGGAGTCGACCGCGGGCGGGCCAGAGCCCGCAGCTGACGTGCAGGACCTGCCGCTGGACACCAGGCGGCCGGTGGTGGCCGTCACCGGCGCGGCGCGGGGCCTGGGGCACGCCCTGACGTCCCGGCTGGCGTCCTCAGCCCGGGTCGGCCGGGTCATCGCGATCGACGATCATCGCGGCGAGGCGACCGGCGTGACCTGGCGGGTAGTCGATGTCCGCGACCCGGCGCTCGCGGGCCGGCTGGCGGGTGCGGACGTGGTCGTGCACACCGATCTCGATCTCGCGCCCGGCTCGGACCACAAGGCGCGGCGGGCCTTCAACGTCCGCGGCGCGCAAACGGTGCTGACGGCGGCGGCCGCCGGCGGGGTGGGCCGGGTGGTCCTGGTGACCAGCGCGATGGTCTACGGAGCGCGCCCCGATAACCCGGTGCCGCTGCCCGAGGACGCGCCGCTCGGCGCTGACCAGGACGGCAGCGTGGTCGGCGACCTGCTCGAGATCGAGCAACTGGCGCAGCGATCGGCCCGCGCGCACCTCGGGATGGCCGTTACCGTCGTCCGTCCCGCGGCCCTGGTCGGCGAGGGCGTCGACACCCTCATCACGCGGCACTTCGAGGCGCCGCGGCTGCTGGCGGTCAAGGGCTGCGTGCCCTGCTGGCAGTTCTGTCACATCGATGACCTGGTCTCCGCGCTGGAACTGGCCGCCGCCGGAGAGGTAACGGGCGCCTTCGCGGTCGGCTGCGATGGATGGCTGGAACCTGAGCAGCTCGAGGAACTGACCGGGCTCAAGCGGATCGAGCTGCCCGCCGGCCTGACCTTCGCCACGGCGCAGCGCCTGCACCGCGCGGGAATCACCCCAGCGCCGGTCAATGACCTGCATTTCGTCGTATACCCGTGGGTGGTCGACTGTCAGGCGCTGCGGGCCGCCGGCTGGCGGCCGAGCTATGACAACGTGGCCGCGGTTCAGGTGCTGCTGGACCAGCGGGCCGGCCACCACGCCGTCGCCGGGCGCCGCCTGGACATGAAGGACGCGACGATCACGGCCGCCGGCGCCACGGTCGCGGTCATCGGGACCGCCGCGATCGTCCGGCACGCCCGCCGCCGCCGTCGGGGGTCATGAGGGCGCCGGCCCCGCTCCAGGCTCGCCGCCGGGCCCCGCTCCAGGCTCGCCGCCGGGCTCCGCGCCGGGGCCTGAGCGCGGAGGTACGCCGGCAGGCGCCGCGGGTCGGCCCGGTGGTTGTAACTTGGCTGCGTGACTGTCATCCGGATGGCCGAGTTCCGCGCCGAGCCGCTGTCGGTGGACGAGGTGCGCCTGGCCGTCGCCGATCCGGCCGCGGGAGCGATTGCCCTGTTCGTGGGGACCGTGCGCGACCACGATCACGGCCGCGCTGTGTCCGCCCTGTCCTACAGCGCCCACCCGTCCGGGGCGCAGCAGTTGCGGGAGGTCGCAGAGAAGGTGGCCGGGCGCTTCAGCGTGCGGGCGCTGGCTGCCGCGCACCGGGTGGGCGACCTGCAGGTCGGTGACCTGGCCGTCGTGGTGGCCGCCGCCGCCGACCACCGGGACGAGGCGTTCGCGGCCTGCCGGGCCCTGATCGAGGACCTCAAGGCGACCGTGCCCGTCTGGAAGCAGCAGAGTTTCCCCGACGGGGAGAGCGAGTGGGTGAACAGTGCCTAGATCCGGGCCGGACGGCGGCCTGCTCGGCCTGCTCGGCCGGGCGGCCCGAGCCATCTGGCCAGGGCCCGCGCGCCTGTCTCGCCGCGGCATCACGCTGGTCATCGCCGGCGTCGGGGTGATGGCCGCGCTGGCCGTGGCCGCGATCCTGCCCGTCCCGTACGTGGCCCTGACCCCCGGCCCGACACTGAACACTCTCGGCAAGCTGTCCGGTCGTCCCCTGATTCAGATCAGCGGGCATCCCAGCTATCGCACCGCCGGCCACCTCAATATGGTGACGGTGTCTTACATCGGCGGCCCGCAGAGCGGATTTAACGTCTTCGCCGCGCTGCGTTCCTGGCTCACGCCCGACAACGCGGTCGTCCCCGAGCAGGAGATCTTTACCCCCGGCCAGACGCAGCAGGAGGTGCTGCAGCAAGACACCGAGCAGATGGTGAACTCCCAGCAGACCGCCACGGCGGCGGCGCTGTGCCAGCTGAACATCAGCTTCAAAACGGTCGACACCATCCAGGGCACGGAGAAAGGCAAGCCCGCGGCGGGCGTGCTGCGCAAGGGCGACGTGATCACGGCCGTGGACGGCACCCCGGTGACCTGCCGGCACGATGCCGCCACGATGATCCGGGCACGCACGCCCGGCGCTCCGGTCACCCTGACGATCAGCCGGCAGGGGACCAGCCGCCAGTTCCGGCTGCGCACGGCCAATGTCGGCGGCCAGGCCGTCGTCGGCGTGGCGGTGGGCGAGAGCTTTGCCTTCCCTTTCACCATCAAGATCAGCATTGGGAACATCGGCGGCCCGAGCGCCGGGATGATGTTCGCCCTCGGCATCATCGACAAGCTCACCCAGGGCAACCTGACCGGCGGAAAGTTCATCGCCGGCACGGGGGAGATCGAGGTCGGCGGCAAGGTCGACCCGATCGGCGGGATCCAGCAGAAGATGGCCGGGGCCCGGGCGGCGGGCGCGACCGTATTCCTGACCCCGGCGGCGAACTGCCCGGACACCGCGGGCGCGGTCCCGGCCGGGCTCAGGGTGGTCAAGGTGAGCACCCTGAGCGGGGCGGTCGCCGACCTCAAGGCGATCAAGCAGGGCAAGGCGGTGCCCTCCTGCTGACCGCGCCGTGACCGTCGATGCGCGCGGGAACCGCATGCCTTACCGGTAAGTTGCGCACTGGGAAATCAGGCTCGCGCGCCCCGGGCGCGGGCCGGAACAACGCCGCAGCGCGCGGTCGAGGGTTAGCGACGGCGCGAGGTCCAGCAAAGGGGGAGAGCGTGGCCTTCCGTGCTCCCGGCCAGCCGCGGCCGGTTCGCCGGCCGATCACGCTTGCCCGCTGGCCGCGGCGCCTCATCCCGGTCGTGATCACGGTGGCCGCGGTGATCGTGGCCATCGGCGTCACCGCCGGGGTGTGGACGGACCTGCTGTGGTTCCGCTCGGTCGGCCATAGCCAGACCTTCGACGTGACCTACGGGACGAAGTGGGCGCTGTTCGGGGTCGCCGCGCTGTTCATGATGGCCGTGGTCGGTCTCAACGCCTGGCTGGCCTACCGGCTGCGACCGCCCGGCCCGGCCGGCGAGGCCGTGGGACCGCGCGCGCAGGGCCCGGAGGCCTACCGACTGCTGGTCGACCCGCACCGGCGGCTCGTGCTGGCGGCGGGGCTGGGCTTCATCGGGCTGGTCTCCGGGCTCGGCGCGGCCGGCAGCTGGCGGACCTGGCTGCTGTTCGCGAACCGGACCTCCTTCGGACGGACCGACCCCCAGTTTCACCTGGATATCTCCTTCTTCGTCTTCGACTACCCGTTCCTCCGGCTGCTGCTGTCCTACCTGTTCGCGGCCGTGCTGCTGTCGGTGCTGGCGGCCGTTACCGTGCACTACCTGTACGGCGGGCTGCGGCCGCAGCTGCGCGGCGAGCGGGCCACCCCCGCCGCCCGGGCGCAGCTGTTCGTGCTGGCGGGCACCTTCGTCCTGCTCAAGGCCGGGGCCTACTGGGTGGACCGGTATGCCATCGACTTCTCCCAGCGCGGCGTCGTGCAGACCGGGGCCTCCTACACCGACGTCAACGCCATCTTGCCGGCCAAGACCGTGCTGGCCGTGATCGCGCTGATCTGCGCTGCCCTGTTCCTGATCGGCGCGGCCCGGCGCGGCTCGCTGCTGCCGGCGGCCGGCTTCGGCCTGCTCGTGCTGTCGGCCGTCCTGCTCGGCGGGGTCTATCCGGCGATCATCCAGCAATTCGTGGTGAAGCCGAACGAGCTGGCGAAGGAAAGCCCCTTTCTCTCCAAGGAGATCGCGAGTACCCGCACGGCCTACGGCGTCGGCACCGCGCACGCGGCGGTGATCCCGTACCCGGGGTCCTCGACGCAGCAGCCGGCGCAGCTCGCCCGGGAGGCGGCCGCGCTGCCGGACCTGCGACTGGCCGATCCCGGCGTGGTGTCACCGGCATTCCAGCAGCTTCACCAAGTCAAGAGCTACTACCAGTTCGCCCCGGTGCTGGACATCGACCGGTACCAGCAGCAGGGCAGCCCGGTCCCGGTGGACATGATCGTCGGCGTCCGGGCGATGAGCGGCCCGCCGCCCGGCCAGGACAACTGGGTCAACAGACATCTGGTCTATACCCACGGCTATGGAGTGGTCGCGGCCGCCGCCGGCTCCGCGGCGCCGGACGGCAACCCGTCCTTCACCGACAGCGGCATACCCGAGCCGGCCAGCGGAGCGCTCGGTAAGTTCCAGCCGCGGGTCTACTTCGGTGAGCAGCAGGCCAGCTACGTCATCGCGGGCGGCCGGGGCCAGCACGAGCTCGACTACCCCAACGAGAGCAGCGGCGGCCAGCAGGACAGCACCTATCACGGCACGGGCGGCGTGCCGGTCGGGTCGGTCCTGAGCCGGCTGCTGTACGCGATCAAGTTCCGCCAGCTCAACATCGTGCTGTCGAGCGCCATCAACAGCCGGTCGCGGATCATGTACGTGCGCGACCCGCT
This sequence comes from Streptosporangiaceae bacterium, assembly GCA_035532295.1. Classification (GTDB taxonomy): domain Bacteria; phylum Actinomycetota; class Actinomycetes; order Streptosporangiales; family Streptosporangiaceae; genus DASUBV01. The sequence goes on along the minus strand of DATKRH010000029.1, from coordinate 8,215 downwards.
GGCCCGGGTGGCCAAGGTGGCGCCCTTTCTCACCCTGGACGGCGACTCCTACCCGATCGTCGCGAACCAGCAGCTTTACTGGGTGGTGGACGGCTACACCAGCTCCGACTACTACCCGTACTCCGCCCGGCTGGGGCTGCAGCAGGCCACCGCTGACACTTACGCGCCGGGCGGCGCGGTGGCCGGCCCCGGCGGGGAGGTCAACTACATCCGCAACTCGGTGAAGGCGGTCGTTAACGCCTATACCGGGCAGGTCACCCTCTACCAGTGGCGCGGCTCGGACCCGATCCTGGCCGCCTGGGAGAAGGCGTTTCCCGGCCTGATCAAGCCCTACGGCCAGATCCCGAAGGCGATCGAGGCGCACCTGCGGTACCCGGTGGCCCTGTTCGCGCTGCAGCGCCAGATCCTCAGCCAGTTCCACGAGACGAACGCGCCGGCGTTCTACGCCGGCCAGGACTTCTGGTCCGTGCCCGTCGATCCGGCGACCGGATCGCATCAGCAGCTCAGCCAGCCGCCCTACTACCTGACGATGACCATGCCGGGTCAGTCCACACCGGAGTTTTCGCTGGTCACGTCCCTTACCCAGCGCGGCCGCCCGAACATGGCCGCGTTCATGGCGGTCAACAGCAATCCGGCCAGCCCCGGCTACGGGAAGATCGAGATTCTCAAGCTGCCGCAGAGGGCCGGCGTGCTCGGCCCGCAGCAGGCGAGCAACGAATTCCAGTCGGACCCGGCCGCGTCCATCGAGCTCACCCAGCTGCGCAAGGGCGGCTCGAAGGTGACCCTCGGCAACCTGATAACGATGCCGCTGGGCGGCGGCCTGCTGTACACCCAGCCGGTGTACGTCTCGGCGGACGCCACCGGGAGCGCGGGGTCCTATCCGGCTCTCAAGCGCGTGTTCGCCTACTTCAATAACCAGGTGGGCTACTCCTCGACGCTGCAAGGCGCGCTGGCCCAGGTGCTCGGGACCGCTGCCGGCCAGCCCGCCGCCGGCCAGCCCGCCGCCGGCCAGCAGGGCAGCCTGCAGCAGGATCTGCAGCAGGCGCAGGCGTATTACGCCCAGGCGCTGGCGGCGCTCCGGCTCAGCAAGCCCGACTGGGTCGCCTTCGGCGATGACATGGCCAAGATGAACGCGGCCCTGGGCCGGGCGGCGAAGCTGACCGGCGGGGCGGCGGCCGGGGGCAGCGGCGTGACGCCGCGGCCGTGACGGAGAGTCACGTGACGGAAGCAATGACGGGGCGGTGACGGGCCGGTGACGGGACCGTGACACGGCTGGTGCCGGGTCGGCTGGTGGACGGCTGGTTACGGCAATGTTTCCTGATTCGGCAGGCCCGGCTGGGCGGGCGCGGGGACGTCGCTGAGGGCGTACGCTCGGATCTGACAGGGGGGGAGTGACCCCCGTGACTAGAGAACGTGAAGTACTGACGCGAAAGGAGCCGGACTGGTCGTGGCGCCTCGTGTTCTCGTTGACGCGACCGCGGTCCCCGCGGACCGCGGTGCGCACGGCCGGTACGTGGACGGCCTTGTCAGTGCCCTGGGAGAGGCGGGAGCCGACCTAGCCGTCGCCTGCCAGCGAGCCGACGAGGAACGGTACGGACGGCTCGTGCCTGGCGCGCGGATCGTGGCGGCGCCGCCGGCGGTCGCGCACCGGCCCGCGCGGCTGGCCTGGGAGCAGAGCGGCCTGCCGCTGGTCGCGCAGCAGGTCCATGCGGACGTGATCCACTCGCCGCACTACTCGATGCCGCTGCGCCCCGGCGTGCCGACGGTCGTTACCGTGCACGACCTGACGTTCTTTACCGAGCCGGACGCCCACAGCCCGCTGACCGCGACGTTCTACAAGACGGCGATCCGTACGTCGGGGCGCCGGGCGACCCGGCTGATCGTGCCGTCCAAGGCCACCAGGGATGAGCTCGTCCGGGTCGTCGGCACCGATCCGACCAGCATCGACGTGGCTTACCACGGAGTTGACCACGACCTGTTCCGCCGCCCGGACGAGCAGAAGCTGCAGCAGGTGGGCAGTCGGCTCGGCCTGCACGGGCAGTCCTACGTGGCCTACCTCGGGACGCTGGAGCCGCGCAAGAACGTGCCCGGGCTGATCGCCGGATGGGCCGCGGCGGTCACCGACCTGAGTGAGCCGCCGGCGCTGGTGCTGGCGGGCGGCAGCGGCTGGAGCGACGAGGTCGACGAGGCCGTCGCGGCCGTGCCCGCCCACCTGCGCCTCGTGCGCCCGGGCTACCTGCACTTCACCGATCTGCCCGGCTACTTCGGCGGCGCGCTGGTCGTGGCGTTCCCCAGCATCGGCGAGGGATTCGGGCTGCCGGTGCTGGAGGCGATGGCGTGCGGCGCTCCCGTGCTGACCACGCACCGGACCTCGCTGCCCGAGGTGGGCGGGGACGCCGTGGCGTACACCGAGCCGGAGGTCGGCGCCATCCGGTCCGCGCTGCGGTCCCTGCTGGAGGACCGCGAGCGCCGCGCCGCCCTCGGCAACGCCGGGTACGACCGGGCGCGCGAGTTCACCTGGGCGGCCTCGGCGGAGGCGCACATGATCAGCTACGAGCGTGCGGCGGCGCAGGGACGCGAGTAGCCTCACCGCATGCGCAGCGATCCAGCGAGGGCGAGCCAGCCCGAGCACTCCCCCCCCGCACCCCCCGCACCCGGCCAGCGGCAGCCGCTGGAGGCGATCCTGCTGGTGGGCGGGCAGGGCACCCGGCTCCGCCCGCTGACCGTGGACCGGCCCAAGCAGCTCGTGCCGTGTGCCGGCGTCCCGTTCCTCGCCCACCAGCTGGCACGGGCGGCCACCTGCGGCATCACCCGGGTGATCCTGGCGACCTGCTTCCGGGCCGAGTTGTTCGCCCGCGAGTTCGGCGACGGGTCACGGCTCGGCCTGGAGCTTGACTACATCGAGGAAGAAGTCCCGCTCGACACCGGCGGCGCGATCCGCAACGCCGCGTCCCTGCTGCGCGGCGGCCCGGACGAGCCGGTGGTGGTGCTCAACGGTGACCTGCTCTCTGGCCACGACCTGTCCGCCCAGCTGGACATGCACGAGAAGGCCGAGGCGGCGGTCACCCTGCACCTGGTCGAGGTGGCCGATCCGGCGCGATTCGGCTGCGTGCCCACCGATTCCGACGGGCGGGTCACCGCGTTCCTGGAGAAGACCCCGCATCCGGTCACGAACCGGATCAACGCCGGCTGTTACGTGTTTCGCCGGCGGTTCATCGACCAGATGCCGGCCGGCGTCCCGGTGTCGGTCGAGCGGCGGACCTTCCCGGAGCTGATCGCCGCGGGCGAGGTCGTCATGGGATACATCGACACCTCCTACTGGCTCGACGTCGGCACCCCGGAGGCGTTCGTGCAGGGCTCCCGCGACCTGGTGCTCGGCCGGATGCCGTCGTCGGCGCTGCCGGGACCGTGCGGCCCGGCGCTGGTGCTCCCCGGCGCCCGGGTGGCCCCTGGCGCGACGATCACCGGCGGCAGCGTGGTCGGGGCGGGCTGCGTGATCGAGGCCGGCGCCCGGATCGACGGCGCGGTGCTCATGGACGACGCCGTGATCGGGGCGGACGCCGTGATCAGCGCCAGCATCGTCGGCAGGGGCACGCGGATCGGCGCGGGAGTAGTGCTGGACAGCGCCGTGATCGGCGACGGCGCGCACGTCGCGACCGGTAACGAGCTCCGCTGCGGAGCGCGGGTCTGGCCAGGAGTCGAGCTCAGCCCGACGGCGATCCGGTTCTCGACCGACGGCTGACCCGGCTGACCGGGGTGACGAGGTGACGGGGTGACCGGGTGACGGCGACCGCGGTGGTCCCAGCGGGCGGGCTCCGCCGGGACTGGCCGGCGCCGTTTCCGCTGGACATCCGGCTGGTCCTGGGTGCGCACCGCCGGGGCGCGGGCGATCCGGCCTACCGAGTCGACGCGGCCGGCGCGATCTGGCGAACCTCACTGACTCCGGCTGGGCCGGCCACGCTCCGGGTAACCGCCCGCCCGGCGGAGCCGACTACTCCCGCCACCCCGGGAACCCTCGCCACCCGGGTGACCGCCCGTGCGTGGGGGCCGGGCGCGGACTGGTTGCTCGCGGCGCTGCCGGACCTGCTGGGCGACAGCGATGAGCCAGCGGGCTTCCGGCCCGCGCACCCCCTGCTGCGCGAGCTGGTGGCGCGGTATCCGGGAGCCCGGATCGGCCGGTCGGGCCGGGTCTTCGAAGCGCTGGTCCCGGCCATCCTGGAGCAGAAGGTGGTGGGCCTGGAGGCGTTCCGCTCCTGGCGGCTCCTGCTGCGCCGGTTCGGCCTGCCCGCCCCGGGCCCGGCGCCGGACGGCCTGCGGGTCTGCCCGCCCGCGGCCACCTGGGCGGCCATCCCGTCCTGGGAATGGCACCGGGCCGGGGTGGAGGGCGTGCGGGCCGCGACGATCGCTGGCGCCTCGCGGGTCGCCGGACGGCTAGAGCAGATCCTGGACCTGCCCGCGGCCGAGGCCGACCGCAGGCTGCGCTCGCTGCCCGGCATCGGCCCGTGGACCTCCGCCGAGGTCCGGCAGCGAGCCTGCGGCGACGCGGACGCGGTGAGCGTGGGCGACTACAACCTGCCCGGCGCGGTGGGCTGGGCGCTGGCCGGCCGGATCGTCGACGACGCGGGGATGCTGGAGCTCCTCGCGCCGTACCCCGGTCACCGCCACCGGGCGGCCGGGCTCGTCGGGCTGAGCGGCATCCGGCCGCCCCGGCGGGGCCACCGGATGGCCGTCCGGGACTACCGCGCGATCTGAGCCGCGCGGGCGGCGCGCGGGACGGCGGGGGCCGCCATCTAGGCTTAAGCAATGAGCGTCGATGCGCCAGCCCCCCGCACCCCCGGCCCCGCTTCCGCCGGCCCCGCTTCCGCCGGCCCCGCCAGTCCGCCCGCCGACAACGCCATGCGCCGGGTGCTAGCCCGCGCGCGGGACGGCAAGGCGCTGGACCGTGACGAGGCGGCGATCCTGCTGCAGGCCCGCGGGACGGCGCTGAGCGACCTGCTCGGGCACGCCGGCCGGGTCCGGGACGCGGGCCTGGCCGGGGCGGGCCGCCCCGGCATCATCACCTACTCCCGCAAGGTGTTCATCCCGGTGACGAGATTGTGCCGGGACCGCTGCGCCTACTGCACGTTCGTGACCGTGCCCGGCAGGCTGGACAGCCCCTACCTGTCGCCCGACGAGATTCTCTCGATCGCCCGCGACGGCGCCGCGCTCGGCTGCAAGGAGGCGCTGTTCACCCTCGGCGACCGGCCCGAGGCCCGCTGGCACCAGGCCCGTGAGTGGCTGGACGCCCACGGCTACGACGACACGCTGTCGTATGTCAGGGCGATGGCCATCCGGGTGCTGGAGGAGACCGGGCTGCTGCCGCACCTCAACCCCGGCGTGCTCAGCTGGCAGGACTTCCAGCGGCTCAAGCCGGTCGCGCCGTCCATGGGCATGATGCTGGAGACGACGGCGGAGCGCCTGTTCACCCAGAAGGGCGGGCCGCACTTCGGCAGCCCGGACAAGGACCCGAAGGTCCGGCTGCGGGTCCTGGAGGACGCCGGCCGCAGCAGCGTCCCGTTCACCACCGGCATCCTGATCGGCATCGGCGAGACGCTGGCCGAGCGCGCCGACTCGATCTTCGCCATCCGCCAGGTGGCCCGCGAGTACGGCGGCGTGCAGGAAGTGATCGTGCAGAACTTCCGCGCCAAGCCGGACACGCGGATGCGCGCCGCCCCGGACGCCGAGCTGGACGACCTGGCCGCCACCATCGCGGTCACCCGGCTGGTGCTCGGGCCGTCGGCCAGGATCCAGGCGCCGCCGAACCTGATCGGCGAGCAGTACCAGCTGATCCTCGACGCCGGCATCGATGACTGGGGCGGGGTGTCGCCGCTCACGCCCGACCACGTCAACCCCGAGCGGCCCTGGCCGCAGATCGACGACCTGGCCGCGCGCACGAAGGCCGGCGGCTTCGAATTGCGGGAGCGGCTGACGATCTACCCCGGTTACCTACGCGACCCGTGGCTCGACCCGCGACTGGCCGCGCACGTGGCCGCGCTGGCTGACCCGGTGACCGGGCTGGCCGCGCCGGGCGCGATGCCCCGGGGCCTGCCCTGGCAGGAGCCGGACGGCGGCTGGGCCGATGATGGGTGGAGTGCGGCGGGCCGGACCGACCTGCACGTCACGATCGACACGACCGGGCGGACCAAGGACCGCCGCGACGACTTCGCCGAGGTCTACGGCGACTGGGAGGAGGTACGCGGCCGGATCGCGCCCGCCGCCGCCGCCGCCGCCGCCGGCGGCCCGGTCCCGGGCGCCGGCGCTCCGGCCAGGCTCCGGTCGGAGGTGGCGGCGGCGCTGCGCAGCGCCGAGCACGACCCCGCCGGGATCACCGACGCGCAGGCGCTGGCCCTGCTGGACGCCGACGGCCCGGAACTGGAGGCGCTGGCCGGCCTGGCGGACGGCCTGCGCCGGGACACGGTCGGCGACGACGTCACCTTCGTTGTCACCCGCAACATCAACTTCACCAACGTCTGTTACACCGGCTGCCGGTTCTGCGCGTTCGCGCAGCGCCGCACCGACGCCGACGCGTACACGCTGTCGCTGTCGCAGGTGGCCGACCGGGCCCAGGAGGCGTGGGAGGCGGGCGCCACAGAGGTCTGCATGCAGGGCGGCATCCACCCCGACCTCCCCGGGACCGCGTACTTCGACCTCGCCGCCGAGGTCAAGCGGCGCTGCCCAGGGCTGCATGTGCACGCGTTCTCGCCCATGGAGGTCATGAACGGGGCGTCGCGCACCGGCCTGCCCATCCGCGAGTGGCTGACGGCGGCCCGCGAGGCGGGCGTCGACTCGCTGCCCGGAACCGCGGCGGAGATCCTCGACGACGACGTGCGCTGGGTGCTCACCAAGGGCAAGCTGCCGGCCGCGGCGTGGATCGAGGTGATCACCACGGCGCATGAGCTGGGCATCAAGACGACCTCGACGATGATGTACGGGCACGTGGACACCCCGGCGCACTGGGTCGGCCACCTGCGGGTGATCCGCGACATCCAGGAGCGCACCGGCGGGTTCACCGAGTTCGTGCTGCTGCCCTTCGTGCACGCTAGCTCGCCGATCTACCTCGCCGGGCTGGCCCGGCCAGGGCCGACCCGGCGGGAAAACCGGGCCGTGCACGCCGTCTCCCGGCTGCTGCTGCACGGCGCGATCAGCAATATCCAGTGCTCCTGGGTGAAGCTGGGCGAGGACGCCTGCCGGGACGTCCTGCGCGGTGGCGTGAACGACCTGGGCGGCACCCTGATGGAGGAGACCATCAGCCGGATGGCCGGCTCGGAGAACGGCTCCTACAAGACCATCAGCGAGCTTCGGGCGCTGGTCGCCCCGACAGGCCGGTCGCTACGCCAGCGGACGACCGGCTATACAGCCCCGGATTCAGAACGGATCGCCGCTGCCGCGGCCAGCGACGGAGTCTGCGCGTCCGTCCAGGGACCCAGAACGCCGCTGCGACTGGTCGAGGCATAGATGGCCGGATCGCCCGTATCACCGATGCCGGGCTACGCGGCGCGGGGCGCAGGCCACGTATACCGTGTTACTGTGAAACTGTGAAGAACATTACGGTCTCCGTGCCCGACGACGTGTACCGCAACGCCCGGGTCGCCGCAGCGCAGCGCGATACCTCGCTGAGCGCACTGGTCGTCGCGTATCTCGAACGGCTGTCCGGGCGGATGAACGAGCTCGCGAGGCTGGAGGCGCTGCAGCAGGAGGTGCAGGCCGAGATCGGCCAGTTCCGCGCGGCCGACCGGCTTGGCCGCGACGAGGTCCACGACCGTGCGGTTCATTGACACCAACGTCCTGCTCTACGCGATCTCACGTGACCCCGCGGAGCAGGACAAAGCCAAGCGCGCCAACGACATCCTGGCCGACCGTGACCTGGCACTGTCGGTCCAGGTGCTGCAGGAGTTCTACGTGCAGGCAACCCGCGCCAGCCGGCCGGACCCCATCACCCACCAGCAGGCTGTCCGGCTCATCGAGTCATTCCGCCGCTTCCCCGTCCAGGACGTTACCAGCGCGATCCTGATGGCGGCCCTGGCCACGCGTCAGCGGTTCCAACTCTCATACTGGGACTCCGCGATCATAGAGGCATCCCGCGCGATGGGCTGCGCAGAAGTCCTGTCCGAAGACCTGGGCGACGGCCAGGACTACGCCGGAGTCCGGGTCACCAATCCGTTCCGCTAGTCCGCCG
>DATKRH010000028.1:0-26282 GCA_035532295.1 Streptosporangiaceae bacterium | reverse complement strand
GACCACCGCCAGCGACATCGCCGCGGCGTCGTTGAGCGCGCTGTCGATCATGTAGTGCGATTGCTGGTGCAGGTAATAGGTGTTCGTGCCGCCGAACCGCAGCGGCGTGCCGCCGACGTGGAACTTCCCGCCGCGGACGGTCACGAACTGGCTGGGCCGGGACGCGAGCGCTGGGCCCGCGGCCGAGCCGGCCCGCGCGCTGCCTGCGGCCGAGCCGGCCTGCGCGCGGCCCGCGCTCGCGACGGTGGCCGCGGCGGCCGGTAGTGCCCCGGTGCCGACGGCCAGGCTGGCCGCCCCGACGGCGGCGCCGGTGAGCAGTGTGCGGCGCGTGGTCCCGCGCCGTGGGTCACCGGAACTCTGGCTTTGCCCCTCAGTCATGTCGACCTCCTGAATGCGCCATTGCGGAAGCACACAGGAATGACATCACTATACCGGTTTAGCGTCAATGGTTAACGGCCGCTGAGTTGCTCGGGATCGTCACGATGTCACGGCGAGTGCCGGGCTAGCGCACTCGCCGTGACATCGGCCAGCCGGCGGCCAGCGCCGCCCGCGGCTAGCGGCCGGCGTCCGTGCCGGGCGTGAACGACACGCCGCGCAGCGCCTGGCCGAACCCGACCGTCCGCAGCGTGCTGAACATCTCGGCGGGCGGCGTGAGCGCGGCCAGGTTGTCGGTGATCGCGACCAGCTTGTTAGGGTCGGCGCCCTGACCGAAATCACAGCTGACGCCAGCGCGTGGCCGACGAGGAACAACCCATGGCACAGGCCGAAACCATGGCCGGCCCACGCGGCCCGCTCACAGACCGGGGTGCCGCTGCCAGGCCCGGCCCGGCCCTGAACGGGCGGGACCGGACCCGCCATCACCACCCCGCGACGCGGCACTCGCCCTGAACGGGCGGTGCCGCCCTCCCGTACACGCCCCACCGAATGCAGGCAGCCAGGGGGTACCGGTCCTCACCGCATATCCTGGAAGACAGCAACGCCAGCAGGCACTCACGCCCCGAGCGTGCAGGAGGCGCAGGATGGACCAGACACGCACCCTCGGAGACAGAGTGCGCGACATCCGCAAACGACGCGGCTTAACCCAGCGCGAACTCGCGGACCTCTCCGGCGTGTCCGACTCCCTCATCCGCAAGCTAGAACAAGGCGAAATCGGCGACGTCCGCCTGGAAACGGCTCACAAGATCGCCATCGCCCTGGCGGTGCCGACAAGCACGCTCGCCACCGAGTCACACGCGGCCAACCCGGAACGCGGGGATGTCCAGCAGTGGGCACCCGTCCTGCGAGCCCTGGACGGCCTCCACGGCGGCGAGCCCGACGAAGAACCGACCATCGAAGGGCTGAGACGATCCGTCAGCACGGCGATACTGGCTGTCCTGGACAGTCGATACGCCGAACTGCGGGTCATGCTGCCCGACCTGCTACGGGACGCCGGCGCGCTCGTCACCCTCTCCGTCAACGGTACCCAGGCCGAAGCAAGACGGCTGCTATCGCAGATCCGGCAGATCACAGCATTCATGATGGCCCAGACCTGGCAATTCGACGCCGCCAGCAAGGCTATAAGCCTTGCAATAGGCGATGCCAGCGACGACCTCACCGAAATGGCCGCGATCGACTGGAAATGCTGGACACTGATCCGCCAGGGTCGCCTGGCAGAGACCAGGGACCTGGCATCCAGATGGGCTGATGACTGCGAGCCGCGCATATCGAGCGCCACACCGGACGAACTCAGCGCATGGGGCCGTTTCCTCATCCGGGCGTCGGCCGCCGCCGTGCGTGACAACCGCCCCGACGAGGCCGCCGACTTCCTGAGACTCGCCCGCGTGGCTGCAGCCGGTGTCGGCAAGGACGTCATCTCCCAGTCCAACCCGTGGCAGGTGTTCGGCCCGATGACGGTATCCATGTTCCAGGCTCAGAACGCGCTGATCCACGACCGGCCCGACGTCACGCTGAACATCGGCCGGCAGCTTGAGGGCAGGGCCTTTCCCTTGGCCGAGACCTGGAACCGCCACCGCCTCGACACCGCCCGCGCCCATGCCGCCCTGCGCCAGTACGGGGAAGCAATCGGGGTGCTCCAGCAGATCCAGCACAGCGCGCCGGAATGGCTTACCCAGCAACGCTACGCGCGGGACATCCTCGGGCAGGTCATCGGCCGCCGCCGAACCCTCACAGCGGACATGCGGGAACTAGCAGACTTCCTGCATCTCGCCATGTGACCCTGGGCTGGCAGGCCCCCGCCGCCCGGCCGGCGCCGGCACCCGTGACATCCTCAGCCGCATTGCCGGCCGCCGCCAGACGCTCGCCGACTGGCACTTCCGTCCGGCCCACGCGGAACTGCCCTGACCCCGCACGCCGGCAACGCAGCACGCCGCCCCCGGCAGGAACATGCCTGTCCAGCTCACGCACCCGCAACGGCCGACTCTCGCGGCGGCGGCCAGCGTTCCCCCGGACCCCGCAGCACGACCTTGCATAGCGCACAGTCACCAATGCTGTCAGTTCCGGTGACTACGCCGGCACACTGTCATTGCCGTGCTTCCTGAACCCCGCCTACCGTCTCCAGCGTGACCGACAACGACCACGCATCCGCGCTGTTACGCCCCGCCGCCCCGCCGGCCGCGACCAGGAAAGCCATCAGCTGCCTTGAGGCCCTGGGCGCCGAGATAGGCAAGACCGGCTGGATAGCGCGCCTCCAGACCGGGGCCGGCCGCATCCCGTGCCTGCACGTGCAGAACCCCGAGCCGGGCGCCGGAGCGCTGGCCGAGAACATCTACGCCGCGCCGAAAGACGATAGCTGGTGGTTCTGGTGGTCGTGGGCCGAGCCCATAGCACAGGACATCACCGCGACCGCCACGATCATCCGCCGCACCCTGCGCACCGCCGCCCCGCAACCCTGAACCCTGCCAAGGAGGACCCTCCCGTGACCACCCCCGCCGCCACCCCGGACCAGCAGCACCAGATAGCCGTGACACACCAGGCCCCAGCACTAGGCCACCGCCCGGCCCGCGACGCCGACATGACCGGCGAGGCAGCAGGCACGCCCGCTGATGACCTCGCCGCATCCATCCGCCAGGCCATCACCGACCTGTCCAGCCTGACAGCAGACAAGCCCAGCCGCGCCGCCGCCATCCTGGGCCGGCTCTCCGGCGACCTGGCCCGCACCGCCGCGATGGCCCGCGCGCTGCCCGGCCGCCCGCCCGCCGTCCCCGCCCACACCTTCGCCGCCGCCACCGCCATCCGCACCGCCATGCGCAAGGAAGACGACCTGTCCCGGTGGCTGGCCACCATCCTGGCCAGCATCAGCCCGCAATTCGCCTGCATCCTGGCCGTCGCCACCAGCAACGACCTGATCGTCGGCAGCGACAGCGGCGGACCCGTCACCCAGGCCCAGGGCACCGGCCGGCCAGCCGCCGGGCCCTACATCCGGCCCGTCCCCGGTCTCATCGGCGCACCCGCGCCGGCCGCCAGCGAGAGCAGGGACAGCACCGCCGACAGCCCGGACGACACCAGGGCCGCCGGGCAGCAGCCCGGGACCGCCGTCCTGCCGATACCACTCCCGCCGGGCCGGCCTCGCTCCTGCTCGCCCCTGCAGGCCATGGAGGATGCGCTGGACTACCGCCGTGCCCGCCTCGCCACCCACTGCCCGGCATGCCAGCCCGGCGCCCGCTGCGACGACCACAGCATCGACATGTGCCTGCTCGATACCTACAGCCAGATGCGGCAGCAAGTCCTCGCCGCGCTCCCCACCGGCAGCCCGGCAGGTCCCTGACCTCAATCGGCAGAGCCGGGGAGAGGGCATCGCTGGCAGCGCCGCCGACGACCACCTCCCGCCCGGCGCGGTGCGCCAGGCCCAGGAGAACTACCTCAGCGCGTACACCTCCGGGACCGCCCGCACTTATGACCAGGTCGGGCGGACGCTCGACGGCCTGGAACTGGTCCCGCCCGGCCCGACCGATCGTCGCAGCGTGGCGGGCTTGCGCGGCTGCCCGCCCGGGTCCGCTACGGGCGCCCGGGCCGCCTGGCCGCCCGCGTGCTGGCCGCCGCCGCCGCGTGGCTGTCGGGAGCCGGGACGCCACCGGTTGCCGGGGTCCTGGCGCTGGCGGTGACCTGGCTAGCCCTCACCATCCGTGGTGACCTGGCCCCGCCGCCCGGCCGGTGACAGCGCGGGCCCCGCCCGTCCGGCGCCCCGAGCGGACTGTCCCGGGAGCGGAGGAGCCGGGGCGGCGATCACGCGAAAATGCGCCGGAAAAATGCCAGGCATGCCATTTACCACTGCGAACGGCGACCCGGAAAGGAGCACGCTTAATGGCAGAACAAGCCTCTGAACTGGGAGAACACAAAGAAGAATACGACAGTAATTCAGTCATCGCACCAAGACCCGCCTCACCCTGGACCCCCAGCGCGCCCCGGTAGTCGAGCAGATCTACGCCTGGCGGACCCTGGACAAGCTGGGAGTCGTCACCATCACCAGCCGGCTCAACGCCGACCACGGCGCCTACCCGCCGCCCGAGGCCTCCGGATGGACCCCAGCGGCGTCTACTCCATCCTGGCCAACCCCAAGTACACCGGGTACATGGTGTTCGGCCGCACCCGCAACCAGAACGGCCAGCGCCGCCCCGTCCCCCCGACCAGTGGCTCTGGTCACCGCAGCCCGCCCACCCCGCCATCATCACCCGGCAGGCCTGGGACACCGCCCGGGCCATCGGCGCCGAGCACGCCACCACCCCCGACACCTACGACCCCGCCTCCCGCCCCCGGCCGCCGCCGCTACGCCCTGCGCTCCAGAGTCCGCTGCTGCATCGACAACCGCCGGATGGCCGGCGCCACTCGCCGCGACGACCGCGACGCCCTCCAGACCAAGATCGCCGACTTCTTCGACGAAAGAGTCTTCGGCCCCGGCCGCGCCGCGCTCCTGACCGCCGCCTACCCCGCCAGCCACCACCATCGAGGGACAACTCACCACCCTCAACGCCCCGCCAGCCAGCCCGCCCCCGCCACCGACCTCCTGAACGCCCTCCCGCAACTGGCCGGCATCCTCGCCGACGCCCCCGAACGACTCCAGCAGCAGCTCTATAACGCCTTCGACATCCAGTGCCTCTACAGCCGCAAGCACCACCAGGTCACCATCCGCGCGACCATCACCACCAGCACCCCCCATGCCGTCGCCGCCATCATCGCCGACCACCAGCACCTAGCCGCACAACTCGCCGCCGGTTCGCACTTATCCCACCCCCCTATAGAAGGTGTCATCAGAACCGCTGAGGCAGTCGGCTCTTAGCCGCGCATGTCGACCGCGTTGACCCGGACCGGGCGGATGGTGACGACGACCCGGCTCTCGCCCGGCTGGTCGTGCCCGCGCAGGTCCGACTGGTACTTCGCGCCGACCCGGTCGGCGAAGGAGTAGTCATCGTCGGGCGTGACCTCCGCGTCGCCGCGGATCTCCAGGTAGCGGTAGGGGACGGCGAGGTCGAGCAGGAAGAGGTTGGCGGCCGGGTTGGCCTTCAGGTTCTTGGTCTTCTGCCGGCTCGAGTTGAGTGAGAGGGAGATCGTGTCCCCGTCGGCCAGGAACCAGACCTCCGAGAGCTGGGGACGGCCGTCCGGGCCGATCGTGGCGAGGGTGGCGACCTGCCCGTCGAGCAGGTCGCGGTGGGACGCGGGAATCGCGGTCACTGATACTCCTTCAGGCGTGTGTTGAGTCGATGCGAGTGCCGCGGGGGCCGCGGTCAGACCCCGGCCGCGGCGGCGAGGTCTTCGTCGACGATCAGGACGATCTTGCCCCGGGTGTGGCCCTCCGCCACCGCGCGGTGGGCGCGAGCGGCGTCTTCCCAGTCGTATCGGGCCTGGATCTCCACGGAGATCGTGCCATCGTCGAACCACGGGGCCAGCCGGATGAGCCGGCTGCCCCGCGGCTGACCGTTATATGTCTGCCAGTTGACCCGCCCGGCGTCCGGGAGTTCGGCGTGCACGGGGGTCGCGATGATCGCGCCGTCGGCGGCGGCGCGCGCCGCGCCGGCCAGGGTGGGCGCGGCGCACGCGAGGACGCGCTGCGCGCCGCCGTCCAGCGCGGCCCGGGCCTGGTCGGGCCAGTCGGGCCGGGTGTGGTCGATGACCACGGCGGCGCCCAGCTTGTGCAGGAAATCGTGGTGCTGCGGGCTCCCCGTCGCGACGACCTCCGCGCCGAGCGCCCGGGCGATCTGGACCGCGAAGTGCCCGACCCCGCCCGCGGCGGCCGTGATGAGGACGCGGTCACCGGCGGCGATGGCCAGCACGTCGGTGATGCCCTGCTCGGCGGTCAGGCCGTCAATCGGCACCGCCGCCGCGTCGATCATGGGCAGGCCGGCCGGAATCGGCGCGAGCTGCTCGACCGGGCAGGTCACGTACTGGGCATAACAGCTCGTCAGGCCTGGGTAACCGTAGACGGGCGCGCCGTCGTCCAGGAACGCGTCCGCGCCGGTGTCGCCCACTACCACGCCGGCGAACTCCCCGCCGGGGACGTAGGGCAGGCCGCCGGTCCAGCCGCCCTCGCGCAGGTAGACATCCCACGGGCCGACGCCGGCCGCCAGCACCCGGACCAGGATCTCGTCGGGTCCGGGCGTCGGAATCGGCATCTCGGTGACGCGCATCACCTCGGGACCGCCGAACTCGCTCACGGTGATCGCCTGCATGGCTGCTCCTTTGACCGGGGACCGGGTTGGTCGGGCATCGGATGGGGCGCTGCGTCCTTCCGTCTACCGCCAGGCTAGCGGCGCCGGCCGCCGCGGCGGGCCTGTTCCTGGCCGACATGGCGGCCCACGCGCAGCGCACCCGCGTCTACGACGACTACCTCGGCCAGCTGGCCGGCGCGGACCCGGAGCAGGTCGAGTACGCGGCACTCAGCCTGGTCGGGCCCCGCAACCGCATCGACAAGCTGGTCGGCGGCCTGCCCCTGCTGCCCTGACATCAGCGTGCAGCCTTTTGGGGGTCCTGGCACCCAAAAGGCTGCACGTTCATCGTGCCGGAATGCCGTCAGCGTCGGTTAACCTGGTAATGACACAAAATGTCGCGCTGCGGGTAACTAACAGGGTGACGTACCTGGCTGCTCCAGACTTCGGCAGTTCTTGTGGGACTCATGTGAGCCGAGAGGTAGCCATGATAGTAATTTCTCCGCTCGAGCTGGCCGATTCTCCGGTCGCGATAGCCGTCAGGCCGTCTGCGGCAGCCGTCAGCCGGTCCGCGGCGTTCGAGGGAGCTCCGGCGGGCGAGATCCGAAACGGCTCGGCCGGGCTGGATGACGGCGAACTGCTGCGCATCGCCCAGTCGCTGCCGCGGGGGAGCGAGCGCCGCGGCGAGGCCTGCGAGCTGCTGGTCAGCCGGTACCGCGGCCTGGTCAGGTTCTGTGTCCAGCGGTATACCCGCAGGTCGGAGCCGGACGATGACCTGATGCAGGTCGGGTACGTGGGCCTGATGAAGGCGATCAACAACTTCAATCCGGCCCTCGGCGACAGCCTGGCCGCTTACGCGCAGCCGACCATTATCGGCGAGATCAAGCGACACTTCCGGGATAAGGGCTGGCCCGTCCACATCAAGCGCTCAGCCCGGGAACTGGTCCTGGAGGTCCGTGAGGCGACCGGGCACCTGACCCAGGAGCTGGGCCGCGCGCCGGGCGAGTCCGACCTGGTCCGCTACCTGGGGGTCAGCGGCGGCGCTGTGCGCGACGCGCAGGTCGCGGCGATGGCCTTCCAGGCGTCCTCGCTGGATGCGCCCGTGGCCGGCCAGCCAGACGGGGACAGGCTGGCTGAACTGCTCGGCGAAGAGGACCGGCGGGTTGAGCACATGCTCACCATGCAGGCGGTCGCGACGCACTGGAGGGAGTTGCCCGCGCGCGAGCGGGCGATCCTGCTGCTGCGCTTTAACGGCGAGCTGACGCAGTCTGAGATTGGCCGGCAGCTCGGCATTTCGCAGATGCAGGTCTCCCGGCTGCTCAGCCATGCGTTCGGCTATCTCCGCCCCCGGCTGCTCGGCCTGGAGCCCCACACCCTCGAAGCCGCCGGCCAGTAAGCGCGGGCTGGGCGTGACCTTTGCGCCGGGGTGTCCCGATTATCGCCTAATTGGAAATGGATAATCACCGCGCGAGGGTCATGCGCCATTAAGTGGCAGGTATCGCAAAGGCCTTGCGAACGGCATCGGGAAGCGTGTAGAAATCACGTCATCGAGTCGGCGCTGTAAATTCCGGGGGGCGCGGCGCGGGGTCCGCCGGCGGGGGCGGGCCGACGGCGGCGAGGGGGATCGGTTAGATGCGCTACGCAGTTGCAGGACGCCGCGGCCGGGCTCTGCGCGTGGTAGCGTTCCCGGCCGTCGCCGCGCTGATCGCGGGCGCGTTCGGTTTCGTGGGTCCGGCACAGGCAGCGACCCCGTCGACCCGGTCGCTGCCGGGCACTCATCCGGCGTGGGCGACCGCCGCGGCGCAGCGCGGCGTCACGCCGTCCGACGCGACGATCTCCGCGCAGGTCTACCTGGCCGGGCGCAACGCAGCCGGGCTCGCCGCCTACGCTCGCGAGGTTTCCACGCCCGGCAGCGCGCAGTACGGGCACTACCTGACCGCCGCCCAGCAGGATGCCGCGTTCGGGCCGGCTCGCGCGCAGGTCCAGAAGGTGAAGTCGTGGCTGACGGGGGCCGGCCTCAAGATCACCGCGACCGCCGAGCAGTACGTGTCAGTCACCGGCACGCCGACCGCCGCCGGGCGGGCGTTCGGTACGCGGCTCCGGGACTACGCGCTCTCCGGGCACGTCTACTACGCGCCGAGCACCAACGCGACGATTCCCGCCGCCCTGGCGTCGGCGGTCCTGGGCGTCTCCGGCCTGGACGACGCCCCCATGGTGGCCCGCCCGGCCGCCGTCCCGACGCCCGCCAGCGTCCGGCACGTGACGCGGGCCAAGGGCGCGCCGCCCTACATCGGGCTATCCCCGTGCTCGGCCTACTGGGGCCAGAAGACGCCTGCCGGCCTGCCCGCCGCCTACGGGCACGCCAACCCGCTTCCGGTGTGCGGCTATACGCCCAACCAGCTGCGCGATGCCTATGGCGTCGCGAAGACCGGGCTGACCGGCAAGGGCACGACCGTGGCGGTCGTCGACGCCTACGGCTCGCCCACCATCGCGTCCGACGTGAACACCTTCGCCAGGTACAACCACTTCCCGGGATTCGCCCCGGGCCAGTTCCGCCAGATCGTCACGCCCGCGCAGTGGAACAGCCAGGCCGCCTGCGGCGGTCCCGCCGGGTGGAAGCCCGAGGAGTCACTGGACGTGGAGGCCGTGCACACCATGGCCCCGGCGGCCCGGGTGCTTTACGTCGGGGCCAATTCCTGCCAGGACAGCGATTTCCTGAGCGCGTTCGCCGCCATCATTGACCATCGGCTGGCGACGATCGTGACGAACTCCTGGGGCGAGGACCTGTTCGACTACAACGGCAACGAGCCGGCGAGCACCATCCGGGCGTATACACAGGCGCTCGAGCAGGCCGCCACCGAGGGCATCGGCTTCTACTTCTCCTCCGGTGACTGCGCCACCAACGACCCGGGCATCGTGGGCAGCGGCCTCAGCTGCGACCCCAACTCGGCGGAGCCACAGGTCACCTTCCCCGCGTCGGACCCCTGGGCGACGGGCGTGGGCGCGACCGCGATCGGGATCGGCGCGCACCAGAACTACCTGTTCGAGACCGGCATGGGGGACTCCGAGGCGACCTTGCAGGACGGCGCATCCTGGTCCTCGCTGCCCGGAACCTTCCTGTTCGGAGCCGGCGGCGGCACGAGCAACTACTTCACCCAGCCGTCGTATCAGCGCGACGTGGTGCCGGCCTCGCTGGCGCACATGCTGCTCACTGGCACGTACTCCGCCACGCCGATGCGGGTGGTGCCCGATGTCGCGATGGAAGGCGATCTGTTCGCCGCCACCATGGCGGGCTTCACCCAGCCGCTGCCCGGCGGTTCCACCGGCTGGGCCGAGGCGGGCTACGGCGGCACTAGCGTGGCCAGCCCGCTGTTCGCCGGCGTCCAGGCCGACGCTCAGCAGGCGGCGCGGTTCCCGATCGGCTTCGCCAACCCCGAGATCTACCAGCGCGACCAGCGCCGTGGCCTGGGCGCCTTCCGCGATATCACCGACCATCCCGGCGGAGCGACGTTCGCGACCGCCATAGCCGCGGGCCTGTCCCAGGGGGCGCGCCAGGGCGCGCTATTCACGCTGGGCAGCGATTTCACGCTGCACGCCGCGCCGGGCTTCGACGATGTAACGGGGGTCGGCTCGCCCACGCCGGCCTACCTGAGGTCGTTCGGCCGGTGACCGGCGGCCCGGGCGCGGGGTGCTGTCCAGGCCCCTGCGACCCGACTGCCGCGCGCTATCCTGCCAGCCGCGGGACAGACTCAGCCGCGGGACAGACTCAGCCGCGGGACAGCCGTGGCCGCGTGTGAAGGGGTGGACGAGATGACCGGGCTAGCGCGTGACCACCTGGGGCGATACGGAGTCTGGCGGCACGGGCGCGGGGTGACGCCGGAGCTGGCGCTCGTCCTCGAGCAGCTCGGCTACGGCACCCTGTGGCTGGGCGGCTCGCCGGCCGGCGACCTCACGCAGGCCGAGCAGCTGATCGACGCCACGACCACGCTGACGCTGGCGACCGGCATCGTGAACATCTGGCAGGACGATGCCCACGTTGCCGCGGCTTCTTTCGGGCGGATCGAGGACCGCCACCCCGGCCGGTTCCTGCTCGGCGTCGGAGCGGGCCACCCGGAGGCCGTCCAGGGGTACGAGCGGCCGTACGACGCGCTGAGCCGTTACGTAGACACCCTGCTGGCGGACGGTGTTCCGCCCGGCAGCCTGGTCCTGGCCGCGCTGGGCCCCAAGGTGCTGCGGCTGGCGGCCGAGCGAACCGCCGGAGCCCACCCCTACCTGGTCCCGCCCGAGCACACCCGCCGCGCGCGGGAGATCCTCGGCGCCGGACCGCTGCTGGCGCCCGAGCAGAAGGTGGTGCTGGACACCGACCCGGAGCGGGCCCGAGCCATCGGCCGGCCGGTGGTGGAAAAGCCCTACCTCGGCCTGGTCAACTACACCAGCAATCTGCGGCGGCTCGGCTGGAGCGAGGAGGATCTCCGCGACGGCGGAAGCGACGCGCTGATCGACGCGCTCGTCGCGCATGGCAGCGCGCAGGACATCGCGGCCCGGCTCGCCGAGCATCTCGACGCCGGCGCCGACCACGTCTGTCTCCAGGTGCTCGCCGCGCCCGGCGCCGACTTGCCGGGCATCTACCGGGAGCTGGCGCAGGCGCTGGATCTCTGACGGGCGCCCAGTGCGGGTCTGGCAGCGGCGGGTCTGGGCAGCGGCTGGTCTGGGCAGCGGCCGGTCTGGCAGAGTGGATCTCCGGCAAGCTGACAAGATTGGGGTTCGGGATGGCAGGTGACGCTCGGCTCGGCTCGGTGGTCATGTTCGTGCAGGAGCTGGACCGGTCGGTGGCCTTCTATCAGGACATCCTGGGCCTTGAGCTGGTCGACCGTGACCCGACGGCCGCGCTGCTCGCCAGCCCGGCCGGATCCCAGCTGATCCTGCGGGCGATGGGCGGTAACGCTACCCATCCGCTCGGCGGCGTCGGCGTCCAGTACGTCATCTGGAGCGCCGCCGGGCAAGAAGACCTGGACCGATGCGAGCAGGCGCTCAAGCGCCGGCTGGCGCACCGGGAAACTCGCACCGCCGAGGGCTCAACGGCGGTGGAGGGGCGCGACCCCGATGACGTGGTCGTGCTGGTCACCTACCCTGGCCCCGATCAGGCCCCGATGCACCGGCTGCCGGCCCGGATATACGGCTGGTAGGCGGCCAGGCCAGCCAGCTCAGCCAGCCGACGGCGAAGGCCGGGACGTATGCCTGACCCTCGCCAAATAGGTACCGTTAGCACGTGATTGAGGCGCGCACACCTGTGCTCCTGGTGGGCGTCGACGGCTCCGAGACCTCGCTGCGCGCCGGCGCCTACGCCGGCGGGATGGCATACCGGCAGCGCGCGCGCCTGGTGTGCCTGTACGTGCGCACTTACACCATCGCGACCGGGGTCGGGGTCGCCGCCATCCCGTCCCTGCAGAAGGCGCACGACGACATCGCCGATGAGCTCCGGGAGATGGTCGAGAGCCAGAGCGCGCGGATCGGGATCAGCGCGGAGTTCGTTCAGCGCGAGGGCAACCCTTTCGCGGAGATCATCCGGCTGGCCAAGGAACTGCCCGCCGACGCGGTGATCGTCGGGGCGTCGACCAAGGCCGGTCACCGCTTCGTGGGCTCGCTCGCCGTTCACCTGGTGCGCGCCAGCCACTGGCCGATCACGGTCGTCCCGTAGGGGCCATTGACCGGGGCGCGCGTTGCTTCTGGAACGGGAGAATGGCGCGGCGCGGGGCGGGGCGGGGCGGGGCGGGGCGGGGGGAGCTAGCGGCGGGTCGCTGCCCATTGGCGCAGCATGTCGATCCGGGCGCGGATCTCGGCGCCGGTGGCCTGCGGCACCGGAGGGCCGCCGCAAGAGCGGCGTAGCTCCGCGTGGATGACGGCATGCGGCTGGCTGGTTCGGTGATGCCAGGCTGTGACCAGCGTGTTCAGTTCCTTGCGCAGCGTGGCGAGGCTCTCTCGGGTGGAGGCCGGGGCCGCGGGGGCCGCGACGCCGGCCGCGTGCGGCGTCGCAGGCCCTAGCGCGGACGCCGGTCCGCCCGCCCCGGCGTGGCGCTTGCGCAGCAGCAGCGTGACCTGCTCCGGCTCCAGCAACCCGGGCAGCCCGAGGAAATCCTCCTCCTCGGCGGAGGTCCCGAACTCGCCTCCGTCGTAGAGCACCCGGTCGAAATGTGCCGACGCCTCCAGGGCCTTAAAGGGCGTCTCGCCCAGCTCGTCGGGCGTGTCGCGGCGGCGCTCCGCCTCGGCGAGCTCGCGCTCCTCGTCGTCGTCGCGCCGGCTGAGAACATGGTCCCGCTCCGCCTCAAGCTCGGCGGCGTAGCCCAGCAGCAGGGGAACCGACGGCAGGAAGACCGACGCAGTCTCGCCGCGATGCCGCACGCGGACAAAGCGGCCCACCGCCTGGGCGAAGAACAGCGCCGTGCTCACGCTGGTGGCATAGACGCCGACGGCCAGCCGCGGGAGGTCGACGCCCTCGGACACCATGCGGACCGCGACCATCCAGCGGTCCTGCGACGTGCCGAACGCGCCGATCTTCTTGCTCGCGGCCGGGTCGTCGGACAGCACCACGACCGGCCGGGCGCCGGTGATCCGGCGCAGCAGCGCGGCGTAGGCGCGCGCGTCCGCGTGGTCCCCGGCGATGACCAGCCCGCCCGCGTCGGGCATGCCCCGGCGCACCTCGGTGAGGCGGCGGTCGGCCGCTTCCAGCACGCGGGCGACCCACTCACCCTCGGGATCGAGGGCCGTGCGCCAGGCGAACGCGAGCTGATCCGGGGTCATCGGGGCGCCGAGGGTGCCGGTGATCTCGTCGCCCGCCCGGCTCCGCCAGCGCATCTCGCCGGAGTAGGCCAGGAAGATCACCGGGCGGACGACGCCGTCATCAAGGGCCGGGCCGTACCCGTAGGTGTAGTCGGCGCTGCTGCGCCGGGTCCCGTCGGCCTCCTCGAGATAGGTGACGAACGGGATCGGGTTGGCATCGCTGCGGAAGGGAGTACCGGTGAGTCCCATCCGCCGCCTTGCTGGCTCAAACGCTTCCCTCGCCGCCTCACCCCAGGACAGCGCGTCTCCCGTGTGGTGGATCTCATCGAAGATCACCAGCGTGCGGCGGTTCGTCGTGCGCTGCCGGTGCAGCGCGGGATGGGCAGCGACCTGCGCATAGGTCACCACGACGCCCGCGTAGTCGGCCGATGCCCGGCCCTGGCTGTTGCGGTAGGCGGAATCCAGGGCGATACCCACCCGGTGCGCCGCCTGCGACCACTGGTGCTTGAGGTGCTCGGTCGGGGTGACCACGGTAATGGCCGCTATCTCCCGCCGGGCGAGCATCTCCGCGGCGATCGTCAGCGCGAATGCCGTCTTTCCTGCTCCCGGCGTCGCGACCAGCAGGAAGTCTCGCCGGGGAACGCGAAAGTACTCACGATAAGCAGCCTTCTGCCAGGTCCGCAGAGCCCCGAAGAGGTCCTGCCGCACGGGATCGCCGGATCGGCTTGCATCATCGGGGGTCGCGGGGGCGGGGGTGCTCACAGGGCCGAAACGCTACCAGGGCCGAGCCGGGGAGTCGCGGCAGCCGGGCCCGGCGGGTCGCCAGCGGCGCTGGCTGGCCCCTCAGCCGAGGGCGAACGGAGTAAGCCAGTCTGGAATCTTGGCGAGCTGGCTCAGGCCGGACCTGCCGGCCCCTGGTGGCCGGCGGCAATGCGGTTGCGCATTTGCATAAAGGGACCCGCAGGCTCATAGATTCGGCATTATGGGGACCTGGTAACGGGGCCACGGGAGGCCAGTTGATGGTTGCGCAGCCGACGCTGGAGCAGCTGCGACGATGGGATCCGGAACGGATCGGGCCGTACGTGCTGCTCGGACGCCTGGGCGCCGGCGCGATGGGCCAGGTCTACCTGGGGCGATCGACGGCCGGGCGGCTGGTCGCCGTGAAGACCATCAAGATTGAGCTGGCGGAGGAGCCCGGGTTCCGGGACCATTTCGCGCACGAGGTGGCGGCGGCCCGCCGGGTCAGCGGGATGTTCACCGCCGCCGTCGTGGCGGCCGATCCGGAGGCTGATGTCCCGTGGCTGGCGACCGCCTACATCCCGGCCCCGTCGCTGAGCCGACTGGTCCGCGCCTGCGGGACGCAGCCGCTGGAGACCATCTGGTGGCTGGCGGCGGGCTGCGCGGAGGCGCTGGAGTCGATTCACGGTGCGGGGCTGGTGCACCGGGACCTGAAGCCGTCGAACGTGCTGGTGGCCCCGGATGGCCCGCGGGTGATCGACTTCGGGGTGGCCAGGGCCGCCGAGCGGATCCAGCTCACGGTCACCCGCGGGGCCGTGGGCACGCCGGCCTACATGGCCCCCGAGCAGGCCCGCGATACCCGCCAGGCATCGACGGCCAGCGATGTGTTCGCCCTGGGCGCGACGCTGCTGTTCGCGGCGACCGGGCACGCGCCGTACCAGGGCGAGACCGTCATGGACGTCCTGGTCCGGCTGGCGACCGAGCCGCCCGATCTGTCCGGGCTGCCAGCCGAGCTGACCAGTCTCATCACGGCCTGCCTGGAGCGCAGCCCGCGGGACCGCCCGTCGTCGGCGGCGCTGCTCGACCAGCTAGGGCCGCTGGTCGACGCGCCGTCCGACAACGGCACGGGGCATTCCTACCTGACCGAGTCGGCGATGGGGCTGATCAGGGAGTTCCAGCGCAGTCCGCAGGTGGAGCCGCGGGCCGGCGCGGGCGAGGCCAGCGCGGGCGAGGCCGGCGACACCAGCCTGGCCAGCGACACCTGCCTGCCCGGCGGTGCCAGCGAGCCCGGCGGTGCCAGCGAGCCCAGCGAGCCCGGCGAGCCCAGCCTGGCCAGCGAGCCCGGCGAGGACGGCATGACGTTCGCCTCGCACCTGGCCCTGCCGGCCCTGCCGGCCGCGGTCGCCCGGCGCTGGCCCCGGCGCCAGCGCCGGCTGGCACCGCGGCGGCACCTGGCGGCGCTGCCCCTGGCCGGGCGGGTCGTGGCGGCGTTCGTCCTGATCGGGGCGGGCGCCGGCCTCGGCGTGCTGCTCAGCCGCTCTAGCGGTAACTCGGCGAGTTCGGCCGCGAGCACCGTCGGCCTGCCCGCGCCGCCGACGGGGCCGCCGCCGTCCGTCTTCCCGCACCTGTCGGGCGGCAGCCCGGCGATCGGCATGGTCCAGCCCCTCGGCGACGGGTATTCCGAGTTTGTCGTGCACGGTGTCAACTGGCCCCCCGGCAGCCTCCTGTCGGTGCAGGTGGCCGGGTATGGCGTGTCGCCGGACCGGCCGACCGTGGACCGGATGGGCACGTTCAACTACACGATCGACCAGGGCCACGTGTTCTTCAAAGGGCTGATGCCGCCGGGCAGCTACCGCGTCATGGTGACCGGGCCCGGAGGTCGGCGGGCCAGCACCCACTTCATGGTCAACTCGCAGCCGGGAACTCCGCCGCCCGGCGGTACCGGGCCACCGCCAGGCCCGGGGTAAGTCCAGGGTGTCATCCGGGCAGGCCGACCGGGCAGGCAGGCCCGGGCGGACCCGGCAGGCAGGCAGGCCGACCGGGCGGACAGTCAGGCTTCCTGTACGGTCCACCACAGGTCCTCCTGGCGGGAGCACCAGGCCGGGTCGTTCAGCCTGCCGAGATCGGCGGCGGTGATGATCCCGTGCTCGATCAGCACCCGGACGACCACCTCGTCGGAGAGCCGCACGTCGGCCCGGATCAGCCCGCGCTCGGTGATCTTGCGGCGGAGCACCTTGATGTGCTCGGCGACCCGGGCGGACAGGCGATCCCGGTAGGCCTGATCGGTGTCGAAGCGCTCTAGCTCGTGGTAGGCCCCCGTTACCTCCAGCGCGGTCCGGGCGATTTCCGGGGTTCGCGGCAGCGGCCCCGTGGCGGCCGGATCCAGCAGCCAGGGCCTGCACCACATGAGCGCGACCAGGAAGAGCTTGGTCATGGGATCCAGGTAGAGGGGCAGCACGGTCGCGTCGCTGTCGGGCCGGAGCCGGCCGCCGTCCGCGCCGATGCCCCAGCCGGCGCCCTGGCCGGCCACCATGACCGACAGCGCCTGGCCCTCGTCCAGCATGGCGCGCGAGCCGACCAGGGTCGTGCCCGCATGCAGGAACCAGCCGCCGGACGGCTCGCTGCTGTCCTCCATCCGCGGCAGCCGGATACGGTAACCCTCGCCCTCGGTGTAGAGGGCGTGCGTCCTGCTGATGTTGGCGATCCAGACGCCATCGGCCACCGCGCTGATGACCCCGGCCCGCCGCGACAGCCCCCGGCCGACCGAGACCGTCAGGTCAGCGTCCGGGCCGCGGCCGAACACCAGCCGGCTGCCCTCGGGAATGCCGACGATCAGCCCGGACGGCGTGCTGACCCGGGCGGCCACTGCGCTCGTGGGCTGGGGCGCCATTGCCCTCCTGCCTGCCGGGGTGAGCTATCGGGATGCTGCCGAGGCCGCCAGGTCGGCGTCTTGGGGAAGGCGCCGCCGGCATCGCCTGCTGGCCATAGGCCCGCTTGCGCAGATTGTAAGACGGGGTGTCCAGCCCGACGGACCCCGGAATCCGGGGATGGCCTGCCGGGGGATTATGCGATTTGCTGGCACAAGTCTGGGGCGAGGCGCCAGACACGGCCCGCCGGGGACTGCCGTTCGCGCGGCAGACGGGCCCAGGTCGGTGGTGACGGCCCGGGCAGGACGGCGTGGCGGGATTCGTCCTACCGCGCCTACCTGGGGGGTGCCCGGCGGGCCCGAGTCCAGTTCCTCGCCCCAGGCTCAGGGGGGCCGGGGGGGATTGGCCCTGCGCTACGCGTGCGCGGGGACCGCCGGCCACTGCGGGACCGTGGCCAGGTGACGCATCAGGCTGGCGAACTCGGCGGGGGACAGGCTCTGCTCGGCATCGGACAGGGCCTTGGCCGGCTCGGGATGGACTTCGATGAGCAGGCCATGCGCGCCTGCGGCCCGGGCCGCCCAGGCCATCGGCGCGACGTAAGGGCGACTGCCGGTGCCGTGACTGGGATCGACGATGATCGGCAGGTGCGACCGCTCGCGGACCACGGCCACCGCCGACAGGTCGAGCGTGTTGCGGGTGGCGCTCTCGAAGGTCCGGATGCCCCGCTCGCAGAGGATCACCTGCTGATTGCCCTGAGCGACCACGTACTCCGCGGCTGCTAGCCACTCCTCGATCGTGCTGGACAGGCCGCGCTTGAGCAGCACCGGCCGGTCCACCTTGCCAAGCTCGCGCAGCAGGTCGAAGTTCTGCATATTGCGGGCTCCGACCTGGAGGATGTCCGCGACCGCCGCCATCCGCGGCACCTGATCGACCGCCATCACTTCCGTGATGACGGGCAGGCCGGCCTCGCGTCCGGCCGTGACCAGGAGATCGAGTCCGTCCCAGCCGAGCCCCTGGAAGGAATAGGGCGAGGTTCGCGGCTTGAACACGCCGCCGCGCAGCACCTGCGCGCCGTGGTCGGCGACGAACCGGGCGGTCGTGGTGATCTGCTCCGCACTCTCGACTGAGCACGGGCCCGCCATAACGACGAACCCGTCACCGCCGATGAGCACGTCGCCGACCCTGATCAGGGTGTCGGACTTGCGGGCGGCCCGGTCGACGAGCTTGTAGTGACGGGACCGGCTCGCGGCCGGCTTGGGCGCGGCGGCGACCGCCTCCAGCATCTCGGCCGGGGCCTGCTCCGACTGCGCGGCATCGGCCTGCGCCGCGGCCCGGTCCTCGCCAGGCTGGCCGGTCAGGTCACCGCCCCGGATCGGCGAGCGCAGGGCCTTGGCCTGATAGCTGCCGAGGACCTTGACGAACAGCGCGGCGGACCGGAGCTCGTCGAGCGCGGCGGCGGTGCGCGGATCGGCGGCGTTGCCCTCGATATCGATGAAGAACAGGTACTCCCAGGGCCGGCCGGGCCGCGGCCGGGACTCCAGCTTGGTCATCGAGTGGCCGCTGCCCGACAGCACCTCCAGGCACCGCAGCAGCGCGCCCTCGTCGTGACTGGTGACCAGGATGAGGCTCGTCTTACAGGGGATCCGCAGGTCAACGGCGGCCGGACTGCGCGACAGCACCACGAACCTGGTGTAGTTGTCGGCCCGGTCGGCGATGTTATGCCGGAGCACGACCAGGCCGTACGCGGCGGCGGCGTCGAGCGACCCGATCGCCGCCGCGCCCGGGTCACCTTCGGCCGCTACCGTCCGCATGGCCTCGGCGGTGTCGAAATAGCTGGTCGGGACCGCCTTCGGAACCGAGAGCAGGAACTGCGAGCACTGCTCCAGGCCCTGCGGGTGGGACAGGATCCGGGTCAGCGCCGTCAGCGGCACCTCGGCCACGCCGGCCAGGCAGTGGTCGACCTTCCAGGTCTCCTCGCCCACGATGAACAGCTCGTGCTCGCGCAGCACCGCGTAGACCTCGTTGATGCTGCCGGCCGTGGTGTTCTCGATCGGCAGCACCGCCAGGTCGGCCCGCCCGTCCAGCAGCGCCCCGGTCGCCTCGCGGAAGGTCCGGTAGCCCGTCAGGTCCCCGTCCAGGCCGCGGCCGGCGAGGTACTTCTGCGCGGCGGCATGGCTGTAGGCGTGCGCGACGCCCTGATACGCCACCTTGACCAGGCCGCCGGCATCCCCGTTCAGCCGGCCGGCCTGCTGCGCCACCGAGTCGCTGATCAGCTCGCGGAAGATCCGGCGGACCAGGCTGGCCGAGACGCCCAGTTCGGCCGCCGCGGCCGCCGCGGTGTCCAGTACCTGCTGCTCCCGGCCGGCGTCCCGGATCCCGGCCTCGCCGTGCTCTTTTATCGTCGCGATGGCGGTGATGATCTCGTGCCGCTGCGCGATGAGGCGCACGATGCCGCCGTCTACCTCGTCAAGGTCGCGCCGGAGCCCGGTGATATCCGGCCGCTGCCCGTTCATGTCGCCTACCGCCCGTCTCTGCGCGCCGACCCCGGCTGCGCGGCCATCAGCGGTGTGCCCGGGCTCTGCCGAGCTAGCCGGCCGCCGCGCCATGGCGAGGTCTCCTGCCATCCGCCGGGTGCGCCTGCCTGATCGCGGGCGCTGGGTCAGCATGCCCGCCAGGCGCTCACGCTATCGCATCCGGACCTCCCCCCGCCCCGCCTGGGCGAACGGCTGGGTTGACACGTTCCAATCGCTAGCCTGAGACTGACAGCGGGTCACGGGAGGATGTGGTGAGCGTGGCGGGTAGCGTCAGGAGCCTCGTGGCCACATTCGCCGGGGGGCCCGGGAACGCCGGGCGGCCCAGATCCGCCGGGGCGTGAGGCGAGAGTGAGCGGGATGCGGATCGCACTATTCGTGACGTGCCTGGCCGACACCCTGTTCCCGGACGTAGGCCGGGCTACGGTGTCGTTGCTGGAACGGCTCGGGCACCAGGTGGACTTCCCGCAGGCGCAGACCTGCTGCGGCCAGATGCAGGTGAACACCGGCTACCAGCGCGAGGCGCTGCCGCTGGTACGCCGGTTTGTCGAGGTCTTCGAGAGCAGCGACCTGGTGGTGATGCCGTCTGGATCGTGCGCGGGCTCGGTCCGCCATCAGCACGCGATGGTCGCCCGGCGGGTCGGCGACGAGCGGCTGGCGCGCCGGGCCGAGGCGGTGGCGGCCCGCACGTTCGAGCTCTGCGAGCTGCTGACCGACGTGCTCGGGCTGGATGATGTGGGCGCGTACTATCCGCACCGGGTCACCTACCACCCGACGTGTCACTCGCTGCGGGTGCTGCGGGTCGGTGACAAGCCGCTGCGGCTGCTGCGCAACGTGGCCGGCCTCGACCTGGTCGAGCTTCCGGACGCGGACGTCTGCTGCGGGTTCGGCGGGACGTTCGCGGTGAAGAACGCTGATACCTCCACCGCGATGCTGGCCGACAAGATGCGCAGCGTGCTGGCCACCAGGGCCGAGGTGGTCACGGCGGGCGACAGCTCGTGCCTGATGCACATCGGCGGCGGGCTGTCGCGGCTGCGGGCCGGGGTGCGGACGGTCCATCTGGCGCAGATCCTGGCCTCGACGCAGGCGGGCGGGCCGACGCGGACGGCGCGGCCGGAGCCGCCGGAGCCGCCGGAGCCGCCGGCCCGGGCGGAGCCGTCGGCCCGGGCGGGGGAGGAGCCCGGATGACGTTCCTCGGCATGCCGACGGCGCCGCGCGGCGTCGGGCACCTGCGCGGGGCCGAGCCGTTCCCGGTGGCCGCCCGCCGGGCGCTGGCCGACAGCCAGCTGCGCCGCAACCTGGGCAAGGCCACCTCGACGATCCGGGCCAAGCGGGCGGCGGTGGTCGGCGAGCTGCCGGACTGGGAGCAGCTGCGGGACGCGGGTGAGGCGATCAAGGCGCAGACCATGGCCCAGCTGGACCGCTACCTGGAACAGCTCGAAGCCCGGGTCACCGAGCGCGGCGGCACCGTGCACTGGGCCAGGGACGCTGCCGAGGCCAACGCGATCGTGGCCGGCCTCGCGGCGGCGGCCGGCGCTACCGAGGTCATCAAGGTCAAGTCGCTGGCCACCGACGAGATCGGGCTGAACGACGCGCTCGCGGCCGAGGGCATCGCCGCCTACGAGACCGACCTGGCGGAGCTGATCGTCCAGCTCGGCCAGGACCGCCCCTCGCACATCCTGGTCCCCGCCATTCACCGCAACAGAGCCGAGATCCGGGAGATCTTCCTGCGCGAGATGGGCGACGTCGACCCGGCCCTGACCGACGACCCGGCGGCGCTGGCCGAGGCCGCGCGGCTGCACCTGCGGCGAAAGTTCCTGTCGGCCAAGGTCGGGGTCAGCGGCGTCAATTTCGCCATCGCGGAGACCGGAACGCTGTGCGTGGTGGAGTCGGAGGGCAACGGCCGGATGTGCCTGACCCTGCCGCAGACGCTGATCACCGTGATGGGCATCGAGAAGGTGCTGCCGACCTGGGCCGACCTCGGAGTGTTCCTGCAGCTGCTGCCGCGGTCGTCCACCGGCGAGCGGATGAACCCGTACACCTCGATGTGGACCGGCGTGACGCCCGGCGACGGCCCCCAGCAGTTCCACCTCGTGCTGCTGGACAACGGGCGAACCGCCACGCTCGCCGACCGCACCGGCCGGGCGGCGCTGCACTGCATCCGCTGCTCGGCCTGCCTGAACGTATGCCCCGTCTATGAGCGGGTCGGCGGCCATGCCTACGGCTCGGTGTATCCCGGCCCGATCGGCGCCGTGCTGTCCCCGCAGCTGACCGGCGTGCAGGACAACGCCTCCCTGCCGTACGCCTCCTCGCTGTGCGGGGCGTGCTACGACGTGTGCCCGGTGAAGATCGACATTCCCGCGATCCTCGTCGACCTGCGGGCCCGGCACGTGGAGGAGTCGCGACGCGCGCACCGGCTGCCCGGCCCGGAGGCGGTCAGCATGGCGGCCGCCTCGTGGGTGATGGCCAGCGGCGGCCGGTACCGGGCCGCGCAGCGTGCCGCCCGCGCGGGCCGCCTCCTTGGCCGGGGCGGCAAGATTCGCCGGCTGCCGCCGCCGCTGTCGGCCTGGACGGCAGCCCGCGATGCTCCGGTCCCGCCGGCGATGACCTTCCGCCAGTGGTGGCAGCAGGAGCACGGTGACCAGCCGTGACCGCCCGCGACGAGGTGCTCGCGCGGATCCGGCGGGCCAACGCGGCCGCCGCCGCGCCGCCGCCCGGCGAGCTGCCGCCCGGCGAGCCCGGCCCGCGCTACCGGACGCGCGGCGAGCGGCCGGAAGCCGAACTGGTGGACTTGCTCGCCAGCCGCCTCACCGACTACCGCGCCACCGTCCGGCGCACCACCGCCGCCGGGCTCGGCGGGCAGATCACGGCGGCGCTGGCCAGCCGTGGCGCCCGCCGCGTCGTCGTCCCCCCCGGCCTGGACCTGCCCGGCCTGGACCTGCGCGGCCTGGATGGGCTGGCCCCCGACGTCGAGATCGTGGTCGACGACGGCCTGGATGCGCGGGCGCTGGATGCCTGCGACGGCGCGGTGACCGGCGC
Organism: Streptosporangiaceae bacterium; assembly: GCA_035532295.1. Classification (GTDB taxonomy): domain Bacteria; phylum Actinomycetota; class Actinomycetes; order Streptosporangiales; family Streptosporangiaceae; genus DASUBV01. The sequence goes on along the minus strand of DATKRH010000028.1, from coordinate 3,695 downwards.
GGCGGTGGCCATCGCCGAGACCGGCACCATCGTGCTGGACGGCTCGCCGGACCAGGGCCGTCGCGCGATCACGCTCGTGCCCGACTACCACCTGTGCATCGTGCGGGCGGAGCAGGTCGTGGAACTCATCCCGGAGGCGGTCGCCTGGCTGGCGCCCGCCGCCGGCGCGCCCCTGACCTGGATCAGCGGTCCGTCGGCCACCAGTGACATTGAGCTAGAACGGGTCGAGGGCGTGCACGGCCCGCGCACGCTGGAGGTCATCCTGGTCGGGTGACCCGGCGCCCGGCGCGGAGCCCAGCCCTAGCCGGCCGCGGAGCCCTGGCCGGCCGCCGCGCGCGGGCCTAGCCGATGAAGGACAGTCGGACGCGGCGGCTGGCGTTATCGACGTTGACGTCGACCAGCAGGATGGACTGCCAGGTCCCCAGCGCGATCGAGCCGCCCACCACCGGGAGCGTCGCGAATGGCGCGAGGAACGCCGGCAGGACGTGCGAGCGGCCGTGGCCCGGCGACCCGTGCGAGTGCCGCCACCGGTTATCGGCGGGCAGCAGGTCCGCCAGCGTGGCGAGCAGGTCCTCGTCGCTGTGCGCGCCGATCTCCAGGACCGCCAGGCCCGCCGTGGCGTGCGGAACGAATACATGCAGCAGCCCGTCACCGCCGCCCGAGGCGCCGGCGGCGAACTCCTGGCACCGGGCGGTGAGATCGAGCACGCCCTCGTGACGGCCGGTTCGCACCTCGATCAGCTCTGTCTTCATGCGCACCGACGCTAGCTCAGGTGCGCAGGTAGGAGGCGCCGTTGAGGTCCAGCACGGCGCCGCTGGCCCACTCGGCCAGCGGCGAGGCGAGATACAGGACGGCGGCGGCGATCTCGTCCGGCCGCGCGACGCGGTCGAACGGGCTCTGCGCCCGGATCTGGTCGCCGGACGGCCCGGCCAGGTGCGCGGCCGCCATGTCCGTCTCGACGTAGCCCGGCGCGATCGTGCCGACCGAGATCCCGTGCGGCGCGAGCGCCCTGGCCAGGGACTGGCCGAAGGCGTTCAGGCCGGCCTTGCTCGCCCCGTACGCGGGCTGGCCCGGCTCGCCGCGGAAGGCGCCGCGGGAGGAGACATTGACGATCCGGCCGCCGCCCGCCGCCAGCATGTGCCGGACCGCGCACCAGGTGACATTGGCCGCCCCGATCAGGTTGACCCCCAGGGTCGCCTGCCAGGCCGCCTGCCACTGCTCGTAGGACACCTCGGTGATCGGATGGGCCTCGAAGATCCCGGCGTTGTTGACCAGGACATCAATCCCGCCGAGCCGGTCGCTGGCCTCATCCACCATGACGCGCACCGCCTCAGGGTCGGTTAGGTCGGCCCGGACGACCGCATGCCCGCCGCCGGGCAGCCCGGCCAGCACCTCGGCGGCGAGCCCGGCCGAGTCGCGGTGATGGATCGCCACCCGGTCGCCGCGTGCGGCAAATGCCTCGGCGACGGCGCGGCCGATGCCGCGCGACGCCCCCGTTATCAAGATCGCCCGCTCAGTCACGGGTCGACTCTAGCCGCCGGGCCGACGGCGGGATCCGCACCGGTCCGCCGCCAGCGCTGCGCCGCCGCCGCCGCGGCGGTGGTCGGCATGGTAGGAATTCGGCATGATCACAAAGGTTGCTGACCTGCCCACGCCCGCGCTGATCGTCGACGCGCAGGCGCTGGAGGACAACATCGCCGCGATGGCCACGGCCCTGCCCGGCGACCGGCTCCGCCCGCACGTCAAGGCGCACAAGTGCACCAGCCTGGCCAGGCTCCAGGAGCAGGCCGGGCACCGGAATTTCACCTGCGCGACGATCCGCGAGTGCGAGGGCATGGCCGCGGCCGGCCTCGGTCATGACCTGCTGCTGGGCAACGAGGTGCTGGACGCCCGGCGGATCGGCGCCCTGGTGGCGGCCGGCGCGCGGGTGACCGTGGCCGTCGACTCGCCGCAGACGATCGAGGCGGCGGCGGCCGGCGGGGTGCGCGAGGTCCTCATCGACGTCAACGTCGGCCTGCCGCGGTGCGGCTGCGCGCCGGGGGACGCCGGACGGCTGGCCGACCTGGCCCGCCAGCGCGGTCTCCAGGTGCGCGGCGTGATGGGCTACGAGGGCCATGTCGTCGGGCTGGAGGATGGCGGCGAGCGGGAACGGCAGTGCCGGGCGTCGATGGAGCTGCTGGTGGCCGCGCACGCGGAGGTGGGCGGCGAGCTGGTGTCGGCCGGCGGGACCGGCACCTACGCGATCAACACCTGGGCGAACGAGATCCAGGCCGGCTCCTACGCGCTCATGGACGTCGCCTACGGCCGTCTCGGGCTGCCGTTCCGGCAGGCGGTGTTCGTGCTCGCCACGGTCGTCTCCAGCCCGCCCGAGTGGTCGGTCGCCGACGCCGGGCTCAAGACGGTCGGCATGGACCACGGCAACCCGGAGATCGAGGGGGAGACGGTCTGGTTCTGCTCCGACGAGCACACGACGTTCTCGCCGCCAGTGGCGGTGGGGGAGAAGGTCAGGCTGATTCCCGGGCACGTCGATCCGACGATGGCCTACCACGAGCGGCTGTACCTCTGCTCCGGGGACGACGTCGTCGACATCTGGCCGGTCGACCTGCGTGGCTGGTAATGGTGTCACGACATAACGGCGCAGCGGCGTGACGGCGGAATGTCGGCCGGCGGGGCCCGGTTACTGCTGGAGCGGGCGCTCGCCCGCCGCAAGCCGTCGCCGGAAGGAGACGCCGTGACCGCCGGCCTGACCGCGCCCGTCCGCCGGACGACGGGCCGCGTGGAGACCAGGCGGATGCTGGGACCCGATGCCCAGGTCGACGACAAGGCGCTCATCATCGCCCCCGACCACCCCGCCCGGACCGACCCGTTCCTGGTGCTCAGCGAGGACTGGTTCTCCGTGCCCGGCTTCGAGTGGCATCCGCACCGGGGGGTGGAGACTGTCACCACCGTGCTCGACGGCGTGCTGGAGCACGGCGACAACGCTGGTCACGCTGGCGCGCTGGAGCCCGGCGACGTGCAGTGGATGACCGCGGGACGCGGCATCATCCACCGCGAGCTCGCCTACCGCAACGAGCACGCGCACACCCTGCAGCTGTGGGTGAACCTGCCCGCGGCCGCGAAGCTGGTCGGCACCCGGTACCAGGACGTCAGGGCGGCCGGCCGGCCGGCCGCCCTCGGAGCCGGCTCGCGGATCGACGTGATCTCCGGCTCCGCCGGCGGCCTGACCGGGCCCGCGCTCAATCACTGGCCCATCAGCGGGGCGATCGTCACCCTGGAGCCGGGGGCCCGGCTCGACTACGCCATCCCCGCCCGGCACCGGGCCTTCGGCTACGTACTATCCGGCCGTGCCGTGATCGCCGGCCAGCCCGTGCGAGCTGGCCAGATCGCCTGGTCCGACCCGGTCGCCCCCGCAGTCCCCGCCGACCACGCCCAGGCCGCCGCGGGCGACAGCGCCTGGCCGCTCAGCGCGCCCGGTCAGGACGAGGTCACCAGCATCATGCTGTACAGCGGGCAGCCCATCAGCGAGCCCGTGGTGCTCGGCGGCCCCTTCGTGATGAACACCGCCGCCGAGATCGAGGCCGCCTTCGCGGACTTCCGCCGCGGCAGGTTCGGCGACGTGCCGAGGGCCATGCGCCTCTAGCACCTGGCCCCTCGATGAGTGAGCGCGAGTCGCGTCGGCCTGGCTAGGCTTGACC
>DATKRH010000027.1:0-5542 GCA_035532295.1 Streptosporangiaceae bacterium | reverse complement strand
GGACAAGCCCGCGTCCCGGCACGCCCGCACGATCCGGACGGCGATTTCGCCCCGGTTGGCGATCAGCACCTTACGCACGAAGAAGTCTCCTCCCGGCTGGCCAGGAGTCTAGGCGGCAGCGCCCAAACCGGCACGTCGGGGCCGCTCGCGGGCACCCATGCCTCCCAGCCTGCCAGGTAGCCGGGAATGCCCCGGCGCCCGGCGGGCCGTGTCGGCGCAACTCCGAGCATCCCGGTTGACGGCCCCGCGAGTACCGGTGCAAGCTTGATACGAGCAACCAGAGCAACTAAAGATCCCCACAGGCGAGACCCGTGGTCCGGGTGCCGTTCTCGCTCTGGAAATACCTGCCGAGGGACGCTCATGAAGGAGATTAGCCTTCCCGAGTTCCGCGACCTGCTCCGCAGCCACCACCGCGCCTTCCACCTGGAGATGAAGGACTCCTACCACGTCACGACCGAGGATGAGCCGTTCCGCCAGTTTCTCGCCGGTGAGACAGTCGACCTTGAGTGGATGGCGGGCTGGCTCGCGCTCATCCGGGACACCACCGGTGCCGGGGTCGCGGTCCAACGGACCAGGATCGTGAGCGAGCCGCTGAACGACTACGCCCGCTTCCTGCTCTACGCTGTCACGCCAAGCAACGTCGAGGCCGGCGAGGATGTCCGGTACCTGCCCAGGGACAAGGCGGCCGGGATCGACCTGCCCGCCGAAGACTGCTGGCTGTTCGACGACAGCAAGCTCGTCCTTGTAATCTTCGCCGAGGATGGCCGGTCGTACGGCATGTACCCGTCGGACGACCAGGAACTCACCGCCCGGTACGCACGAGTCAGCGACGAGGTCTGGGAGCGCGCGATCCCTTATTCCGAGTACATCAGTTGACGGGAACGGTCCAGGCAGCCAGGGAAGCACTCGGAGTCCGGCTGCGTGACCTCCGTAGGGATGCACGCCTGTCGGGACGGGAACTCGCCGCCCTGACAGGCTGGCATTTCACCAAGGTCTCCAAGATCGAGCACGGGCGGACCATGCCCACCGAAGCCGATCTGGAACTGTGGTGTTTCCACTGCCGGGCGCAGAATGAATTGCCCGATCTCACCGCCACCGTCCGGTCCATCGAGAAGATGTACTCAGAGATCAAACGCCTGATGCGCACCGGGACCGCCCGTTACCAGCGGGAGGTCCTGGAGGAGTACAGGCGGAGCCGTCGATTCCGCGAGTTCCAGACGGCGCTGGTTCCCGGCCCGCTCCAGACCCGCGACTACGCCTCGGCGATCCTGGCCGATGCCGCCGCCATGCTCGGCCACCCGGCGGATATCGAGCCCACCGTGTCCGCCCGGCTGGAGCGCGCCAGGCTCATGTTCTCCGGTGACCGGCTCTTCCACTTCGTGCTGCTGGAGAGCGTGCTGAGCACCCGCGTCGCGCCGCCGGAGGTCATGCACGCGCAGCTTCGGCACCTGCTGGGCGTGCTCCCCTTGCCGGGTGTGAAACTGGGTATCCTGCCCGCGAGCACCCGCCTCTACATGCCGATGTGCGGCTTCATCATGGTCGACGACAGGGACGTGGAGGTGGAGACCTTCTCCGCCATCGTCCGGGTCACACAGCCGCATGAGATCGCCGTCTATGCCAAGGTCTTCGACCACTACGCCCGCCTCGCCGCCTACCACGACCAGGCGAGGGCTCTCATTACCCGGGCCATGAGCATATGTGAGCAACCTAAAGCAACTTCCTGGCTTCTCTGCCCCGGCGAGCCGTAGCTTCGGCGCATGCCAGCAGTCGGCAAGCCAGCCACAACGGCCGTCCTCACTCAGCTTCGCGAGGAGTTCCCGCAGTTTCACAATTGGGTGGAGATCACTGGCGAACACAGCCGGTTCGATGCCCGGCGCCTGCGCCACGGGGCAACGCCGCACACATTAGTGACCGACGACGCGGCCGAATTGCGCGCTGTGTTGAGTGGCCAGCAGCCAGACATGTTCCAGCCATGACCGTCCACTGCCGTGACAACGCGGATGAGTACCCGCAGGCCATCGCGGATGACTACCCGGGCTGGGGCATCAGGTGCGACGGCGGGCGGTGGACCGCCTGGTGCCCGGCGGCCACCGTGCACGCCCGCACCGCCGCCGGGCTGCGCGCGGCCATCGAGCAGGCCATCACCGGCGACGACCCGGACTGAACTCCCCGGCGGGCGCGGCGCCCTCGTGCCGCAGCAGCCATTGCTTGCGCGCGAGGCCGTAGTAGTAGCCACCGAGGCTGCCGTCGGTGCGCAGCACGCGGTGGCAGCCGATGACCGGGGCGATCAGGTTGGCGGCGCAGGCCGAGCCGGCCGCCCGCGCCGCGCGCGGGATGCCCGCCCGGGCGGCCAGGCCGGTGTAGGTGATCGTGCTCCCGGCGGGTACGGCGCGCAGCTCCGCCCACAGCCGCTCCCGCGACGCCGTGGCCGGGTGGTACACGGGCAGGCCGTCGAACGCGGTCAGGTCGCCGTCGAAGTAGTCGCGGGCCGGCTTGGCCAGCCACGGCAGCTCGGCGGCTGCCAGCGGCAGCGACCGCAGCGAGGGGTGCAGCCTTGCGCGCAGTTCGCCGGGGTCACCGGTGAACCCGCCGCCTACCAGAGCCTCGCCGTGGGCGAGCAGGCTCAGCGGCCCGATCGGGGTGTCGATGATCGCGGTCGCGATGATGTCGGCTGGCATGGGTTCCTCACTCGTGTCCGGTAGTGGCCAGATCTTTCGATGGCATAACGTCTTGCGTCCTCCCACCGGCATGCCCGCCTGGCGGGCCGTCCGGGGCGGGCGGGCCGGCGTCGGCCAGCGCGGCCCACAGGTGAAGTGCCGCGTAGGCGCGCCAGGGCCGCCACCGGCCGGGCCGGCCGGGCTCGCAGCCGAGCCGCTCCGTCATCCGGCGCAGGCCCAGGTCGGTGGCGGGGAAGGCGTCCGGGTCGCCGGATGCCCGCAGCATGATGTAAGCCACGGTCCACGGGCCGACCCCCGGCAGCTCCGCGAGCCTGGCGGCGGTCTCCTCCGGGTCAGCGCCGGCGTCGAGTGTCAGCCGCCCCGACGCGCACGCGGCCGCCAGCGCCCGCAGTGTCTCCTGCCTGCCCGTCGTCAGCCCCAGACCCGACAGGTCCGCATCCGCCAGGCCGGCGGGGGTGGGGAACAGCACCGTCAGCGTGCCGTCCGGGCCGGCCGGCGGCAGCGGGGTGCCGTGCCGGGCGGCCAGCCGCCCGGTCAGGGTGCGGGCGGCGGGGACCGAGACCTGCTGGCCGATCACCGCGCGCACGGCCAGCTCGAAGCCGTCGTAGGCGCCAGGCACCCGGAGGCCGGGCCTGGCCGCGACCAGCGGCGCCAGTATCTCGTCGGCGGCCAGCGCGGCGGCGATGGCCTGCGGTTCGGCATCGAGGTCGAACAGCTGCCGGCAGCGGGACACCACCTGGCCGACCCCGCGCAGGCTGGTGAGCCGGGCTCGCAGCAGCACCTGGGCCTGGCCGGCCCGGGCGGGCTGGCCGGCCGACGGCAGGCTCAGCTCGATGATCCCGGGCCCGCCGGGGGCGCGGATCGTGCGGGCGTAACGGCCGCCGTGAACCGCCTCCACCCCCGGGATGGCCCGGGCGGCAAGGAAGCGCAGCAGGGACTGCCCGTCGAACGGCTCGCGGCCAGCGAGCCTCAGGGTGAGCCAGGTGCCGTCGTGGGCGGCCGCCGCGTCCCCGGCTGCCGCGTCCCTCGCCTGGCCGTTCTGGTCGCGCCCGTCCTGGGTAGATCCGTTCTGGCCCTGCCGGTCTTGGCCGCGCCGGTCTTGGCCGCGCCCGTCCTGGCTGGGTACCCCCGTTCCCCGCCGGGGGCCGGGACGGGGGGTGCGGGTGCGCAGTGCGGATGGCGGCTGGCCGTAGGCATCCTGGAAGCTCGCGTTGAACTGCCGGACGCTGGAGAACCCGCTGGCGAAAGCGATCTCGGTGACCGGGGTGGACGTCTCGGCCAGCAGCCGCCGGGCAGTCTGCAGGCGGGTGGTCCTGGCCAGCGCGATCGGGGTGGTACCGAGCTCAGCCAGCAGCAGGCGCCGCAGGTGGCGGTCGGTGACCGCGAGCCGCCGGGCCAGGCCGGTGATGCCATGCTCGTCCGCGTAGCCGTCGGCGATCAGCCGGACGGCCCGCGCGGCGAGGTCCGCGCGGACGTTCCAGTCCGGGGAACCCGGGCTTGTCTCGGGCCGGCAGCGGCGGCAGGCCCGGAACCCGGCCGCCTCCGCCGCCCCGGCGTGCGGGAAGAACCGCATGTTGCGGCGGGCCGGGGTGCGGGCCGGGCAGACCGGCCGGCAGTAGATCCCGGTACTGGTCACGCCGGTGAAGAAGCGCCCGTCGAACCGCGGGTCGCGGGACACGACCGCCCGGTAGCAGGTGTCGAAGTCGAGCGTCATACCTCGATTCAAGCCGAGGCAGGCCGATGCTGCTGGCGGGAATCGGACCTGCATGCCCGGAGCAGTGCCAGCGACCTGGAACCAGGTGGATCGCCGGCCCCAAGCCAGTCCCTGACCAGAAGCAATTAGAGTGTGCGCAGGTTCCCCACCTGGCGCGGTCCTGCACCTCGCAGCAGCCGATCGGAGGTGGCTGGGGATGGTCGTGGCGTCCTTGCTCGCGGCGGTCAGGCGCGCTGGCCCGGCTCGCGTCGCACCGGCCGTGGTCGTGGCAGGAGCGCTCCTGGCAGCGGGCTGTTCTTCCAGCTCACCGCCCGCCGGGACCACCTCACTGCTCAACCCGGGAACGACCGTGTTCACGGCGGCGACCGCGCCGCACGTCCCCCGGGTATCGGGCGAGCTGCTCGGCGGGGGGAAGCTCAGCCTCACGGCTTATCGCGGCCACGTGCTGGTCCTGAACTTCTGGGGATCCTGGTGCACGGTCTGCCGTGAAGAGGCCTCGGCTCTGACCGAGACCGCTCAGCGGTTCCATTCATCAGGGGTCCGGTTCCTCGGGGTGGATGTCGCTGACAACACCGCTTCCGCCGAAGCGTTCATGCGGAACTTCAAGATCACCTACCCCAGCCTGTCCGATCCCGGCGACAAGATAGCGCTCTCCTTCAACCGGGTCATCCCCGTCTCGGACTTCCCCAGCACGCTCGTCATCTCGCCCGGCGGGCGGATCACTGGACGGATCATCGGCAAGGTGTCAACCGCGGATCTGGCGAGCCTGATCAAGGCAGCCGAGAAACAGCGCTAGTGCCAGACCGCTGACGTTGCCCCCCACTGCCGGCGTGCCACGCGGCTGCCCGCACTGGCCGCACTAGATCCGTCAGAAGCGGGTTCCGGCCGGTTAATTAGAACGGATCGTCAACGCCGGTTTCCGGTGGCGGGCCGGCCCCGGGATCGGCAGGATCGGGGGTATGACCTCCGAACCGCACCGGCGGGCGATCGGCTCACTGCGGGCCGTGGCGCTGGACGCCCCGGACATCGACCTCCTGGCCACGTTCTACGAGCAGCTCGCCGGCTGGCGACGCGTCCCCGACGACGACGATGAGTGGATCACGATCGACTCCGGTGACGGCTGGCGGATCGGCCTGCAACGGGCCACCGA
>DATKRH010000026.1:0-3311 GCA_035532295.1 Streptosporangiaceae bacterium | reverse complement strand
ATCTCGTTCATCTGGAGGTCCCGTGCGCTCCAGTCGCACAGCAGCATGTAGCCGGCGATATGGTCCTCGGCCTGGGCGAGCGGGATCGTGGCACCTGGCCTGCCGATCACGGCGGCGATCTCGAGTTCGTAGTCGAACATCATGCTATCCGGCGCGATCGGCACGTCGTCGTAAGGGCCGATGACCGCAGCCGGATTCGAGAAGTAGGCAAGATCGTCACCCGCAGCGAGACCGTCCTGATCCTCACCACCGCCAGCCCGGATCAGGCGCCGCCCGCGGACCTGCTCGCCCTCAACCGCGGGCACTGGGCCGCCACCGAGGCCACCCACTGGATCCGCGACACCGACCTGAAAGAGGACTCCTCCCAGGCCCGGGCTCCCGGCTCGGCCCGCTTCATGGCTACTGCCGGTAACACAGTCCTGAGCCTGCTTCGTATACACGGTGTCACCAACATCGCCGCCGAACGCCGCCTTCTAAATTAAGCGGTTCCGACTGCCAGATACTCAAGCGAAGCGGCCGACGGTGATGGCTATGGGGTCTTGGGTGTCGGTGCGCAGCGTCCGGTGCTTCGGGTCGTAGGTGAAGGTCAGTCCCCTTTCTCTCAGATGGTCGATCAGGCTGGCGGTTTCGCCTGGTGGCGTGATCCGCTGCTCGCCTCGCCGTGGCGCGCGTACGTTTTGGCCGTTGCCGGCCAGGAGGATGGCGATGGCGGATAGGTGGGGCAGGATCTGGTCCTCGCGGACGTAGGTGTTCTTCGGCCGGGCGGGGTCTGGGCGGGCGGAGCTGGCGTGGCCGTGGCGGCAGCGGTAGGCGGGCTTGCCATTGGACCAGGAGGACTCCAGGCGGCGCCCGCAGGTGCCGCAGCGGATAAGGCCGGCGAGCAGGTAGCGGCGGGTGGCCGGCCCGGCGGGGCCGCGAGGGGCGCTGGCCTGCTGGGCGGTGATCCAGTCGGCTTCGCAGACCAGCGCTGGGTGGGCGGGGCGACTGGAGATGACCCAGCCCTCGGGAAGGCTCCACCGCTAGACGTCGCGGTGGCCCAGGCCGGTGTTGGCCGGGTCTATCAGGTCCCGGCTGGTGGGCTGGCGGTTCCAGACCTGGCGGCCGGTGTAGCCGGGGTTGGCCAGGATCGCCGCTACGGTGGCGGTGGTCCACGCCTGCCCGGAGCGGTGCGGGTTGCGGGCCGGGTCGGCCGCAGACGGGCAGGGGATCTCCGCCTCTTTGAGCGCCCTGGCGATCCGGGCGACGCCGCGTCCCTCTAGTCGCTGGGCGAAGATCCACCGCACGACCGGGCCTGTCTCCGGGTCTGGTTCGAGCCGGTGGGCACGGCGGCCCCAGGCGGCGTGGGCCTTGTTCGGGTGCGGCCCGGCGTCGGCGAGCCGGTACCCGTACGGCGGCCGGCCGCCCAGGTAGCGGCCCTGCTCCCTGGTCTGCGCGGCCATCACGGTCTGGACCCGGATCCTGGTTCTGGTGATCTCCCGCTTGGACGCCAGGCCCATCGCCACCATCAGCAGCTCGTGATCGGCGGCCTGGAAGTCGACCGGCCCGCCGGCCTCGGGAGTCCACAGCTGGACGCCGTAGTGCTCGAACAGGGGTGCCATCTGGGTGTACTGGCCGCCGTAGAACGCCCGGTCGTACTCCCCCACGACGATCGCGCCGACCCCCCGGTCCGGGTCGGCCATCGCCGCGACCAGCGCCGCCGCCTCCGGGCGGCGCGCCCACGGCAGGGTCCGGCTCTGCCCGGCGTCGAAGAACTCCGCCACGATCCGCCCGTACCCGGCCACCAAGCCGGACGCCAGGTCCAGCTGCCGCGCCCGCGAGGTCACCGGGTCCTGGTGATCCTCGGTCGACACCCGGCCGTAGAACGCGAACCGCAACCCGCCCCGGCACGGCTCGGCCCGCCGGCCGCGGCCGGTCGCCCGGGCCCACGATGCCAGGCCGGACTCACCGGACGCCGGATCACTGGCCAGGGTTCCCCGCTGTGGCGGCATGGCACTTATCCCCCCGCTTCACTCGCGTGCCGGGTCACCGATGACGCACCATCACGGCCCTCGGCGCACCGCGTATGGCCCTGGCTAGCACGAACCGGGAATCCGCGATGGCCGCGGCACGCGGGAGCGGCAGGAACTTCACCATCAGGAAACGGTCTGATCACATGCGGGACCCTGACGGGCGGACCAGGCCGACCATGGGAACGCGGCCGATCACGACCGGCCCGGCATCCCCCGAAGCCCAGCTCACCCGGGCGATCAGCACCATGCCCGGCCGGGTCGGCCAGATCGAGCGGAGCGGCCGGCGGAGGACGCCGACGTCGCTGCTGCCCGCCGGAGGCGCGATGGCCGCCGGGCACCGCCCTGCGGGACGCCGCGGCCGGCGAGGTCACCGCCGCAATGCTCGCCCTCTGACTCCGCCGCCGGCCCGGCTCGCAGCGGCCGGCACCCTGCGACTCGCTGACCTGGACGTCGACAACGGGCGGTTTCGCCGGTGGGCGATGCACCCTCAACCGTCGGACCGGCCGAGACGTAGAGGCCGACCGTGACCGGATGACGAACTGCGCCAGTTGGGCCTTCCGGTGGTGACACCAGGCGAGCGGTTGTCTCAGGTGCGTGACGCTGTCACGTCGCTAAGAGACCTCGACGGTCCGGACTTCCAGACACCGGTAGTGATGGCCGTGCGTGGTCCGAAGGCCCGGGCGCTGGCGGTCGACCTTGCGGATGCGGTCACGTTCATGACGATGCCGGGTGACTCTCGGGCGGGATCCTGCGGATGGCGGCCGATTTCCGCGCTATCCGAGACGTCGAACTCGCGCTCCACGTGCCGGTGGTCGCCGAACAAGCCACCCAGCTCGGCGGTGCTGTACTCGCCGCTGTACAGCAGTTCGACTAGGCGCTTCCTGACGCGGGTTCAGCTTGGGCTGCTTGCCCCGCAGGTTACCCTTGCCCTTGGCCACCCGCATGGCCTCGCGAGTCCGAGATCTGATGAGGTCGGCCTCGAATTCGGCCACCATGGCCAGGACGTTGAACAGCAGCCGCCCGACCGGATCGGTCGGGTCATACACCGACGCGCCTAGGCTCAGGCGCACCTTGCGCTCGGTGAGGTTCTCGGCGATGGCCCTTGCGTCGGGCAGTGACCGGGCCAGCCGGTCCAGCTTCGTGACGACCAGAGTGTCGCCAGCGCGGCAGGCAGCGAGTGCTTCCCGCAGGCCAGGCCGTTCCCGGTTGGTGCCGGTCAGCCCGTGATCCACGTAGATCCGGGACGGCTCGACTCCGAGCTGCTCGAGTCCGTCGCGTTGCGCGGTCAGGTCCTGCTCCTCG
>DATKRH010000025.1:0-5023 GCA_035532295.1 Streptosporangiaceae bacterium | reverse complement strand
TAATGGCACAGTCGGATATTGGAACTGTCTGAATGGGTGGCTGCTGGCGGGCAGGGCGGCGGTCGCTGTGCCCGGGATGCGACGGCGCGGCCCGTGCAGGCCGTGGCGGGCGGCGGTGCCGCTGTCAGCTTGATGGCCCCGCTGTTGTCTTCTGGTCCGGCAGCGTCTGGCCGTTGTCTTGACGGCCGGCATCGGGACTGGCCGGGTCAGGACCGCGGGCTGGCTGGCCGGGCTTGCCTTTGGGGCGGCGGTTCCCGGTCGTCGTGGCTGCCGGGCCGCCCTGTGGTGGTGTTGTGCCCGGGTGCCCGGTGGCCAGCGCCCGGAACCCGGCGAGTTCGGTGTCGAGCTGGTGCTCGGCGCGGTCGGCGCGGGCGCGCTCGGCGGCGGTGAGCGTCTCGGCGGTGCGGGCCTGGGCCTGGTAGTGCTCGCGGAAGGCATCGCGTTCGCGGGCGGCGTCGGCGCGGACGTGCCCGGTCTCGGCGCGGGCGTCGGCCTCGGCCTGGCGGGCGCGGCTGATCTCGGTGCCGGCGGTGTGCTGCGCCTGGCGTGCGGCCTCGGTCGCGGCGTCGCGCTCGCGCTGGCAGCGGGCGGCGGCCTGCTCGGCGGCGGTGACGCGCCCGGAAGCCTCGGCGCTGGCGGCGGTGATCTGGCCGGCGGCGGCCTGGCGGGCGGCCTGCGCCACGGCCCCGGCAGCGCCGGCGGCGGTGATCGCGGTCTCGGCGGCCGTCTCGGCGGCGTGCTGGGCGGCCCGGGCGGCCTCCAGGGCCTCGGCGAGGGCGGCGGCTTCCTGGCCCGCCTCGGCGGCCTGGGCCTGTGCGGTGACGGCGCTGGCCTCGGCCCGCTGCCGGGCGGCCTCAGCCTCGGCCAGGACGACGCGGACGCGGGCGGGGTCCAGGCGGCCGGCCTCGGCCCGGGCCTGGCCGATCAGCGTGGCGGCCTGGCGGGTCAGGGTCTCCAGCTCGGCGAGCGGGTCACCGCCGCCTGCGGCAGCCGGGCCGCCGGCGACGTTATAGCGGGCGGCGTTGTGGTAGCTGCGGGCGCAGTCCTGGCTGCAGAACTGCCGGGTGCGGCCCAGGCCGGGGAGCGGCAGCGGGCGGCCGCATCCGGGCCGCTTGCATACGCCCGGCACGCCGCCGGGCGGGCCGGAGGGCTGGTCGGTCATCACCGTCGGCACCTTCCTGTCGTTTCTTTTCCCGGGATGAGAAAAGAAGAGAAATGAAGAGAAAAGAGGAACGGGGCCGGATGCTTGCGGTTCGTGGCGTGACGACGACGGGACCGGGTCACGTCTTGTCCGTCCGGCGGCTGACGTCGGCGGCGTAGGTCATCCAGTCCCCGGCGGAGGCGCGTTGCCATTGGACGGCAACCTTGATGTGGATACCGAGCAGGCGGGCGAGGATCGCGGCGGGAAGCTCGGTGGCGAGGGTGAACATGGCGGTGGAGCGGTCCTGCCGGGGTTTCAGGCCGATCTGCTGGAGGCGCTGCCCGAGCCGGTCGTCGCCGAGGGGGTGGCCGGGGCGTCGTCCGGGGAAGAGCCATGGCCGGGCACCTGGGGCGTTGATGATGTTGCTTCCTTTGCGGGTGGCGATGAGTTCGCGGACGAGGCCAGCCAGGGGCTCGGGGACGATGACCGGGGAGGTCCCGAACGTGATCTTCAAGGTGGCGCCATCGTCGTGGACGTCGTCGGCGGTGAGCTGGCTGATGGTGGCGATGTGCTGGGCGTAGAGCAGGAGCAAGAGCCCGGCGACCCGGTCCGGGGTCTTGAGGGTGCCGTCGTGCAGGAGCCGCCGCGCGTCATCCCAGCGTTTCTCACCGTCGTGCGGGCCGCGGGGTCCTTCCCACCGGGTCGCGCCGAAGGTCAGGCCCGTGGCGTGCCGGTGGGAGACGGACCAGCGGATGAAGTGGGCGGTCGCGTCCCGGTAGCTGACCTCGCCGGACGCCCACCGGTCGAGGTCGGCCTGGGTGCAGGACGCTAGCGTGACCTCACCAGCGGCGAGCCAGTCCAGGAAATTCGCAGCCGCGGTGACGTGACAGCGGACGTTGAGGGCCTGCAGGTGGCTGACGTGCTGTTCTCCGATTCGCCGCCGTAGCCGCCGCAGGTGATGCCAGATCGCGTAGCCGTGCAGGATCCGCCGGTCGCTGGGGTCTTCCCTGGCATCGAGAAGCGCGGCGGTCCAGTGCTCGAGCTCGGCCAGCCGCTGGTCACGGACGGGCAGGGCGCCGATGGCGACCAGGACGCTGCGCAGGTGAGCCAGTGTCTTGCCGGCCGGCAGCTCGTCGAGGGTCTCGTGGCTGACCTGGCGTCTGTCGTCGCCGAGCGCGGACAGCAGCTCGCCGACTCTGGGCCGCGACAGCCAGGCCATCGCAGTGTCGGGGCGTTCGACACCGGTCAGCGCGTGGTGAAGCGGGCCCAGGTCAGGCCGGATGAAGCCGGTGCCGTCGTCGAGGAACCCGCGTACCCGCTGGCCGAGGGTGCAGCGCAGGCAGGGCCGCGGGCTGAGCTGCCAGGTCACCTCGCAGGCGGGGCAGCGGCCCCAGAAGTGCGGGTCGGGGTTGAGGCACTGGGCACACAGCGGTTCCTGGAGGGTGCCGCTGCGGATCTGGGCGACGGCACCGCAGCCGCTGCAAGTGACCCACTTCTGCTGGCAGCGGTCGCACCACGGCTCGCCGGTGGCGCGGGAGACCTCACACGGGGCGGTCCGCCCGCAGATCCCGCAGTCCAGGATCTGCCGGGGCATGCAGGCCACGCACAGCGGCCCGTCAGGGGTCCGGACCGCGACCCGGGTGCGACGGCCGCAAGTGGCGCATTCCTCGTGGTTAACCGGGTCGCTGACCAGGCAGTTGGGGCACAGCGGTCCGCCATCGGCGTCGCGGGCAGCGGGTTCGCGGACGCTGCCGCACCGGCAGCACGGGACGGCTGCGGTACGGGCGAAGCAGTTCCGGCAGATCCGCTGGCCAGCCAGCAGCTTGGACAGGGCCTTCACCTCGTGGCAGCGCGGGCAGGCCGGCCTCACGACCTTGCCGGTCCCGGCCGCGACGAGTTCGTCGATGAAGCGGAGCACCGCAGGGGCAGGGGCGTAGGTGCCGGCCCCGGTGAGCAGATCGGGCCGTTCTATGATCGCCCAGGCCAGCCGGCGCTGCCCGGCCGGGCGGACAGTGGCCCGCTGCACCGCTGTCTCGATCTCTTCCCTGCTCACCGCCGGGTCGAGGTCGATGATGAGCTGGGTCATCGTCTCCATCGGGTCGCCGTCGACGTCCGGGCAGTTCTGGCAGCGGGCCAGGCCGTGCCGGTCGCGGGAGACCACTCGCCTTTTCTCCCCGCATCCCGCGCATTCCTCGTGCTCGTCCAGGCACGGAGTGCAGCCCCAGTCGCCACCGCTCCGGCAGCGCAGGGAAGTCAGGTCTTTCCCGCATGCGCAGCAGCGGGGTGGCGAGATCTCAAGGGCGCCTGCCTTCCTCAGCGCGAGCAGCAACTTGCCCGCCGACCAGATCGCGGGCGGGCGGCCGGTGCGCAGGACCTGCGGATTGTCCATCAGGGCACGGGCCAGCCGCCGCCGTCCGGCTCGTCGCCCGGCGGACTCGGTGGCCACCTCGCGGATCCGGCCGAGATCAAGACCGTGCTCGACGTCGGCGATCAGGCGCACGATGACCCCGATCGGGTCGGTGACCGCCTCGTCGTCCAGGCCGGGGCTCACTCCCCGGCCGGGGTGATCCGGGCCCGCTTCGGCCGCAGGTCCCCGACCCCGGCCTCACCGCCGGCCGCCTTGGTCTTCCTGGCCTGCCCGGCGGCCTCGACGGGTTCGATGAGCTCCTCCATCGTGCAGTCCAGGATGTCCAGAAGCGCCATCAGGATCTTCAGGCTGAGCCGCTCGGGCCGGTCCGCGACCAGCCGGTAGACCTGGCTGGACGACAGCCCGATGCCCCGTTTGGCCAACGGTGCGAGCAGGTCGGTGGTGGAGAACATGCCGCGGGCCGCCATAACCTGGCGCAGGTGCCACCGGTAGTCGAGCCTGGCCGCCATCAACGGTCCTTCCCGGCAGGCTCGCCCAGGGCCGGGGCGAGGACCCTGCGGAGCGCGGTGTTCATGAAGTCATCGCTGACGTGGGTATACACCGCCGTCGAGCTATCACACTCATGACCGACCTGAGCCTGGATAAATCTCCGGTCGACCCCGTCCTCGGTCAGATGCGTGACGTAAGAGTGCCTCATTGAGTGGGGAACCAGGGCTTCCGGCAAGCCGAGGGCGTCCCGGTAGGCGACGAACCGGGCGTTGATCTCCGCCGGCTTCACCCGCCCGCCCCGCTCGGTCACCCACAACGCGGGATGATCGGCGCAGCCGAACCGGGGCCGTACGTTCTCCACGTAGTCGGTGACCGCCTCGACCGCCCAGCCCATCACCGCGGCGACGTTGCGGCGCCGGGGCGGCTGGCCCTTCTTGGCCTTGCCGTAGCGGACGTTGAGCATCCCGTACCGGCCGAACTCCAGGGCCGCCGGGTTCCGGCCGAAGTCTGCCAGGTCCAGCCTGGAGGTCTCCGTGCGGCGCAGCCCCCACCCGTAGACGACCTTGAACAAGGTCGCGTCCCGGTAGGCGGCCAAAGCGCCTTTCCGCCTGGACTTCACGGCGCGTTCCACCTGCTCGTCGGCGTAATCCAGGAACCGCTGCAGCTCCTGGCGGGTGAACGGCCGGGCCTCCGGGCTGCCCTCGTAGTCGCTGAGATGGGCGATCGTATTCCACTCATGGCAGATCACCACCGGATGCTGCCCGGGGCCGAATGCCTGCTCGCACGCCACCGCCCACCCGTACCTGCCGTCGGTGAGGAACTCGGTGAACAGCCGCAGGCTGCACTGGTAGCTGCGGATCGTCGACGGCGCCAGGTGCTGCTCAGCTGTCAGCTGCAGCGACCACTCATCCATGTGCCCCGGCGACCACGCCCACGGGTACTCGTTGGTGAACGCCAGGAACCGGCGGATCAGCCGCTCCCGCGGGCCGATCGTGTCATCGTCCTTCAGCCCGCGGGCCGCCTGC
>DATKRH010000024.1:0-4064 GCA_035532295.1 Streptosporangiaceae bacterium | reverse complement strand
CGAGTCCTGCGCCGCGGCGTTGGCGTAGCCGCCCGCGCTCAGCGGGCTGATGTTCAGCGTGGTGTTGTCCGAAGAACGCCGCACCTGATACAGCGGCCCGCTGTAGGCGGCATACAGCGCCCGGGTCGTGCTGTGCGCAGCGACGCAGGGTGTGCCGCCGGACGCGTAGATGTCGCATGGCAACGACGCCGCCGCCGCCGGCGGCGCGCTTCCCGCGGCCAGGGCGCCGGCCGCGAGAGCCAGCGCCGCGCCCAGGAGCAGTAAAACCCGCCTGAGGGACTGAAGTGATGACCGGACGGTCATGTGCATGCCTGCCTTTCTTATCCGAGGCTCCATTGCTGGTTGGACTGGCCATTGCAGGGCGAGATCTCCAGCTGGGTGGGCAAGGTGGCTCCGGTCCACAGGTTGGTCAGGCCGTAGCTGGAGGCCCCGCTCTTGCCGATCGCGGCGGCCGTGGTCGAGATGGTCGCGCTGGCCAGGTTGCTGCCCTCGATCAGCGGGGCCGCCATCTCCGCCCACAGGCTGAATTTCGTCTGGTTCTCGGTGGCGCTCGTCCCGTTGCCGATCTCCAGCATGCCCGGGTCATTCCACGCCCCGGGCCCGGCGAACGACGCCAGCCGCAGCCTGAGCATGCGCGCAATCCGGCCCGCCATCGGCCCTAAGCCCCCACGGCACTCCCGGTACATTGCCACCTCTCAATGTGGGCGTTGCGCTGCTGCACCGGCGGTCGCGGCCGGATGTTAGCGCTCACTATTTGGTCTCTGGCATGGCTCGATCCAGGGGAAGTGCCCTCATTGTTAGCGCTCACAATTGGAGCTGTCAATAGGGGCCGGCGTTCCTGGGCGTCCGCGATCGGCGTGACTGTCGCGGCTGCCTGCCGATACCCTCCATTCCGGCATCTCGACCCGGCGGAACTTTCATGTCATCTCCTGGCTCGCGGCGCTACGGAGTCGCCGCCTACGCTCATCGGGTCTCGTCAGCCTGATGATCAGTAACTTCTCGGCCGGGAAGTGCTGGATCTGCTCGCTGAGTATCCCCCGCCTCATCGCGTCGCCTGGTTCGGGGCTTGAAGGGCCCGGGCCCTGCAGCGACCCCAAAATCCTCGCGGGCGACCACGGTGGCGTGCCGACAGTCCCAGCTCGGGTCGTTCCCGTTCGGCTGGCACGCCGCCCATCTGGCGATGATGACGATGTGCGTGCGGGGATCCCGGTAATGGGGTCCTGGTACTTTTGGCTTGGCTACGTCAGGACTTTGGTCCCTAGCCGCGGATAAGCGCCCGTTCTACCGTCGTCGGCATGTCTCGTCCGCACGGGCCCAAGCCGCTCGCGAACCAGTGTTTCGCGGTGCCGATGACTGGGCTGCACGTGCGGCGAATGTTCGACGAACGCTGTCGGGCGCTCTGACGATCTGACCTAGGCCGTGCCAGGCCATTCGCGCACCCGCCTGTGCGACTTCTCTCCTTAGCACCGCGTCGCAGCCGCTATGCGTCTGCGCTGCGTGCGCACGCCCTCGCAGCCCCATGTCCTCGCAAGGAGACCAGCATGACCAACTACACCTCCGACTCCGGCACCTCCGCCTGGTCGTTCGAGACCAAGCAGGTGCACGCCGGAGCCGTACCGGACCCGGCGACCGGATCACGCGCCGTGCCCATCTACCAGACGACGTCCTATGTCTTCCGTGACACCGAGCACGCCGCGAACCTGTTCAGCCTGGCCGAGCCCGGCAACATCTACACACGCATCCACAACCCGACGAACGAGGTCGTCGAGGCACGCCTCACTGCGCTCGAAGGGGGCGTCGCATCTGTGGCACTCGCCTCCGGCCAGGCGGCCGAGACACTGACGGTGCTCACCCTCGCTGGCGCCGGCGACCACCTGGTGTCCAGCGCGTCGCTGTACGGCGGGACGTACAACCTGTTCCACTACACGCTGCCCAGGTTCGGCATCGAGGTCAGCTTCGTCGAGGATCCGGACGACCTCGACGCCTGGCGCGCCGCTGCGCGGCCGAACACCAAGCTGTTCTTCGCCGAGACCATCGGCAACCCGCGCAGTAACGTCCTGGAGATCGAGGCGGTCGCGGGCGTCGCGCACGAGATCGGGGTCCCGCTCGTGGTGGACAACACGGTGCCCACGCCCTACCTGTCCCGGCCGCTGGAGCACGGCGCGGACATCATCGTGCACTCGGCGACGAAGTTCATCGGCGGGCACGGCACGGTCATCGCGGGCATCGTGGTGGACGGCGGCACCTTCGACTTCGGCACCCACGCGGCCCGCTTCCCCGGCTTCACCGAGCCAGACCCGAGTTACAACGGCCTCCAGTACTGGACGGCCCTCGGCCCCGGGGCCTTCGCGGCCAAGCTGCGTGTACAACTCCTGCGCGACACCGGTCCGGCGATCTCGCCGTTCACCAGCTTCCTGCTCCTGCAGGGCCTGGAGACGCTGTCGCTGCGGATCGAGCGGCACTCCGCGAACGCGCAGGCGCTGGCCGAGTGGCTGGAAGCGCGGGATGAGGTCGAGGCCGTCCACTACGCGGGTCTGCCGTCCAGTCCGTGGTACGCGGCCAAGCAGAAGTATCTGCCGCGCGGCGCTGGTGCGGTGCTCGCCTTCGAACTGCGTGGCGGGAAGGCCGCCGGCAGGCGGCTCGTCGACTCGGTGAAGCTGTTCAGTCATCTGGCCAACATCGGCGATGTGCGGAGCCTGATCATTCACCCGGCAAGCACGACGCACGGCCAGCTCTCAGCCGCGGAGCAGCTCACCACGGGAGTCACCCCCGGCCTGGTGCGGCTCTCGGTCGGCATCGAGGGGATCGAGGACCTCAAGGCCGACCTGGAGACAGGGTTCCGCGCCGTCAAGTCGGTGAGCTGACGGTGAGCCCGGGTCCGGGTCTCCCTCCCGCCACCGGCGCGTGGCGGGAGGGAGACCCGCCGGGTCGCCGCCGGTGGTTGACGCTGCCCGACCCGCTCCGGCTGGAGGCGGGTGGAACGCTGCCAGGGGCCCGGCTGGCGTACGAGACGTGGGGCAGGTTGGCGAAGGACCGGTCCAACGCGGTGCTCGTCCTGCACGCACTCACCGGTGACAGCCACGTCACGGGGCTCGCCGAAGCCGGGCACCCGACCCCCGGATGGTGGCGCGAGCTGATCGGACCCGGACAGGCGCTCGACCCGGCTACCTGGTATGTGGTCGCGCCGAACGCGCCCGGTGGCTGCCAGGGCAGCACCGGGCCGGCTTCGCTCGCTCCGGATGGGCGGCCATGGGGAAGCCGGTTCCCCTTCCTGACCATACGGGACCAGGTAACGGCGGAGGTGGCGCTCGCCGACACCCTCGGCATCGCGAGCTGGGCAGCGGTCATCGGCGGCTCCATGGGAGGCATGCGCGCGCTGGAGTGGGCCGTCGGCTACCCGGACCGGGTAAACGCCCTGCTCCTGCTCGCCTGCACGGCCGCCTCCTCGGCCGAGCAGATCGGCTGGACCGCGCCACAGCTGCACGCCATCCGGGCCGACCCCGGATGGCGCGGCGGGGACTACTACGACGCCCCAGCCGGCCACGGCCCCCATCGTGGTCTCGGCGTGGCCCGGCGCATTGCCCACGTCACCTACCGCAGCGAACAGGAACTTGCCGCCCGCTTCGGCCGTCGCCACCAGGGCGGTGAGGACCCCTGGGAAGGGGGGCGGTACACCGTCGAGTCGTACCTGGACCACCATGCCGACAAGCTGGCCTCGCGATTCGATGCCGGCAGTTACGTCACGCTGACCGAGGCGATGAACAGCCACGACATCGGCCGCGGTCGCGGCGGAGCGGCCGAGGCCCTGCGACGGGTCCGGGCGCGCACCGTCGTGGCGGGCATCGACAGCGACCGCCTCTACCCGCTCACCCAGCAGGTACATCTCGCGGCCCGCATCCCGGCCGCAGGGAGCGTGCGCGTCATCGCCTCACCGTATGGTCACGATGCCTTCCTCATCGAGACGGACCAGGTCGCGGCCTACCTCGACGAACTCCTCCCGTCACCGGTGGCGGTGCCCCCCCGCCAGAAAGCGCAGGAGTGCCGATGAGCGGTAGCGCGATGTA
>DATKRH010000023.1:0-38281 GCA_035532295.1 Streptosporangiaceae bacterium | reverse complement strand
TCGAGGTCGTGGACCTGACCGCCCGGCTGGAGTCCACGACGCCGGTGATCAGGCTCCCGGCTCCGTTCGGCAACACGGTGCCTTTCTCGCTGCGCGAGGTGAGCCGTTATGACGACCGCGGCCCGGCCTGGTACTGGAATGACATCACGATGGGCGAGCACACGGGAACGCACTTCGACGCGCCCGTGCACTGGATCACCGGGCGGGACGGCGAGGACGTCTCGCAGGTTCCGGCGGCCAGCCTGATCGCCCCGGCGGTGGTGCTGGACTTCAGCGCGCAGGCGGCGGCGGACCCGGACTTCCTGCTTGAAGTGGATCACATCAAGCAGTGGGAGGCCGACCACGGGCCGCTGCCCGAGCGCGGCTGGCTGCTCTACCGCACCGGCTGGGACACCAGGTCGGGCAGTCAGGAAGAGTTCCTGAACGCCAGCGAGACCGGCCCGCGTACCCCGGGTGTCTCGGTGGAGTGCGCCCGCTGGATCGCCCGCGAGGCCCCGGTGCTGGGGCTGGGCGTCGAGACCGTGGGCACTGACGCCGGCGCCGCGCACTCGTTCGAGCCGCCGTTCCCCTGCCATGCCGAGCTGCTGGGCGCCGGCAAGTACGGCCTCACCCAGCTGCAGAACCTGGCTGTCCTGCCGGCCACCGGGGCGGTCATTATCGCTGGCCCGCTGCCGATCACCGGCGGGTCCGGCAGCCCGGCGCGGGTGCTCGCCCTCGTCGAGCACGACTCCTGATGCTGGTCAGCGAGGCCATCGCCGCGGCGCTGGCCGAGCTGGGCGTGGACACCGCTTTCGGCCTGGTCGGCAGCGGCAACTTCCACGTCACCAACGCCCTGATCTCGCGCGGGACGCGGTTCATCGCCGCGCGGCACGAAAACGGAGCGGCGAGCATGGCCGACGCCTGGGCGCGCCTGAGCGGCCGGCCCGGCGTCGTTTCACTGCATCAGGGGCCGGGCCTGACCAACGCGCTGACGGCCATGACCGAGGCGGCCAAGAGCCGCACGCCGCTGCTGGTCCTCGCCGCCGACGTGAGCCTCGCGGCGACCCAGTCGAACTTCCGGATCGACGTGGCCGCGATCAGCCGCGCGATCGGCGCCACGCCGGCCCGCCTGCACTCGCCGGGCCTGGCGGTCGACGACACGGTTCGGGCCTACCAGACCGCGGCGCGGGAAAGGCGGTGCGTCATCCTGGCCCTGCCGCTGGACGTGCAGGCCGGCGAATGCACCTGGCCGGGCATCGGGGCGGGGGCCGGGACCGGGGCGGGGGCGGGGGCGGGGGCAGGGGACGCGGGGGCAGGCAGTGCGGGGCCGGGGATCGCGGTCGCTCCCCCGGCGGGTCAGTCCGCGGCGCTAGCGCGATCCTTGCGCGGCGCGGCCCGGCCGGTCTTCATCGCCGGCCGCGGCGCCCGTGCGGCCGGGCCGGCCGCACGCGGCGAACTGGAGCGGCTGGCCAACACGTGCGGCGCCCTGCTGGCCACGTCGGCCGCCGCGAAGGGCCTCTTCTGCGGCAGTCCATGGAACCTGGACGTGAGCGGCGGCTTTGCCTCGCCGCTGGCCGCCGAGCTGATCTGCGGCGCCGATCTCGTGGTGGGCTGGGGCTGCTCGCTGAACATGTGGACAACACGCCACGGCAGCCTGATCGGCCCCGCCGCGACCGTCGCCCAGGTGAACGAGGACGCGACGGCCATCGGGGCGCACCACGCAGCTGACCTTGGCGTGACGGGCGACGTCGTCGCCACGGCGCGGGCGGTGACGGAACTGCTGACCGGGGGTCACGGGGCGGCCGGCGAGGTTGGGGCGGCCGGCGAGGTTGGCTACCGGTCGGACGCGCTCCGCGACCGGATTGCCCGCGAGGCACGGTGGCGCGATGTGCCGTTCACCGACGAGAGCTATGGCGGCCGGATCGACCCCCGGACCCTGACCATCGCGCTCGATGACCTGCTGCCAGCGGAGCGGATCGTGGCCGTGGACTCCGGAAACTTCATGGGCTACCCGAGCATGTACCTGACGGTCCCCGACGCCGACGGGTTCACCTTCACGCAGGCGTACCAGTCGGTCGGCCTGGGGCTGAGCTCCGCGATCGGTTCGGCTATCGCCCGGCCGGACCGGCTGACGGTGGCTGCGCTCGGCGACGGGGGCGCACTGATGGGCGCGAGCGAGCTGGAGACCGTGGTCCGGCTCGGCCTGCCCATGGTCATCGTCGTCTACGACGACGAGGCGTATGGCGCGGAGGTCCATCACTTCGGCCCGGACGGGCACCCGCTGGACACGGTCCAGTTCCCGGCGGCCGACCTGGCTGCGATCGGCCGCGGTTTCGGCTACGAGGCAGTGACGGTGCGCCGTCCGGCCGATCTCGGGCCGGTGCGCACCTGGCTGGACGGGCCCAGGGACCGGCCCCTGCTGGTCGACGCCAAGGTCACCGCCGACCGCGGCTCATGGTGGCTAGAGGAGGCATTCCGCGGTCACTGAGGCCCTGAGGCCGCTGCGGCCTGTGAGTCTCAGAAACCCTGCAGTGTGCCGTCGGCGAATCGCTACGGGCTGCTGCCCAGGGGCCGGGAGGCCAGTGGCGCCTGGGAGCCACGGGGCCACGGCGGCTGGACCGTGGCCCCGTGACACGGCAGCGGCCTGGCCCCGCGAAGGCGGATTATCGCGGGCGCCAGGCCGTCGTTATTGCCAGGGATGCCTCGTGGGAGCTGGGCCTACTCGGTCAGGACCTTGTTCCCTTCCCCGCCCCCGATTTCCCCGAGTGGCTCGCGGGGTGTTCCAGCACCTGCCATGGCCTCGGCGAACTCGGGCTCCTCCTCGGGGTAGGCCACCTCGCCGTGGACCAGGATGTCGCCCGCCAGCAGCTCAGCGTCGCTCATCCGCAGGCTCGTGAACAGGCCGATGCCCTTCAGGATCAGGAAGGTGATCACGCCATCCCAGATGATGACGGTCACGGCCGCACCCAGCTGGATCAGCAACTGGCGGGGGTGCCCGTAGAACGCACCGGAGGTCGTCACGTCGGGGTTCTTGCCGATACCGAGGTAGACGATCATCTTCGGGTCAGCGAGCAATCCGACCAGCAGACCGCCGAACAGGCCGGCGAAGCCGTGCGTGTAGACGACACCGAGCGCATCGTCGACCTTGTTGAACGGCCAAACCTTCCGGGGCAGGTAGGTGAACAGCACCCAGACCAGCGCGGAGCAGACGAGGCCGATAATGATCGCGCCGACGCCGTTGACATAGCCAGCGGCCGGGGTGATGCCGACCAGACCGCAGATCATGCCGTTGACGCCGCCCAGGAAGGTCGGCTTCTTGTCCTTGCCGCCGACCATGTCCATGATGATCCAGGTCATCATGGCGACCGCGGTGGCGAGGTTGGTGTTGATGATGGCAGCAGACGCGTCGGCGCCGGCGAAGTACGGGTCACCACCGTTGAAGCCGTTCCAGCCGAGCCACAGAATTCCGGCGCCGACTGCGATGAACAGCAGGTTGTTAGGCTTACCGATCGCACGGTCCCGCTGCAGCCGGGGTCCGATCGTGGCCGCCGCGACGAATCCGGAAACACCAGCAGCCAGGTGGATGACGTAACCACCGCTGAAGTCCAGCGCGCCCTTGCCAGCCCAGAAGCCACCGCCCCACAGCAGGAATGCGTTGACCGCGTACGCAAAGGTGATCCACAGCGGAACGAAGATCAGCCAGACCTTGAACTTGATCCGGCCGATCACGCTGCCGATGAACAGGATCGGCGTGATGGCGGCAAACACGAACTGGAAGTAGACCAGCGAGCCTTGCGGGAACCTGAAGTTAGGCGCTAGGCCATTCAGCAAGGGAATGTTGGCTCGTGCCTGTTCGCCGGAAGCACCAACGACTTCTCCGGGCTTACCCACGAAGTGCCCGATCCACGGTGACCCGAAGCCCATCTTGAATGCCCACAGGACCCAGACGATGAGGGTGAGGGCAAACGCGCTGAACACCATCATCATGGTGTTCACGGCCCACTTGCGCTGCACAATCCCGCCGTACAGGACGGCCAGCGCCGGGATGCTCATCAGACCGACGAGCGTCGCCGCCGTCATCTGCCAGGCGTTATCGCCTGAGCTGAGCCAACTTGCGTAGGGAACCACTCTCCGCCTCCAAGGGCTGAAGCGAAGGGGTTTGCTGAGATGCCAGGCAGCGCCGACTAGCACGGTCCCAGCCGACCGCTTCGGTGTTGTCAGTACCATTCATGTCTCCCATGGATGCGTTTCCGGCACGTTTCGTGACCGTTACGCGGCCGGCAAAATACCCAGACCCTCCGCATGGTTTGTTGCGTGATTGTTTCCTGGCTAGATCGGATTCCGGCTCCCCGAGCCGCCCCCAGCCGCCCCCGGGCCGCGCCGTGGCCGTGGCCTGCCGCCGGGGACGGCGCCCGGCCGGCGGGCCTGACCTGAGCGGCACCGCTCGGGCCGGCGCTCGGGCCGGCGCTCCGGCCGCCCGAGCCGGCCGCCCGAGCCGACGGATCCCGGAAACCAGGACGTCACGGTTATGTAACAGTGCCGTCTTCGCTCTTTGAGCCCGGATACGTCCGGATCTAGGCTCCTGACAGCGCTTCGGTAAGCGCTTACCTCCGGGTCCGGCAATCAAGGTAAGCGCTTACCGAGCCCCGAGCGGAGGACATGGTGACGACAGACCTCAGTGGCGAGACGGCCTCGCCGCCCCCCACGATCTACGACGTGGCCCGAGCGGCAGGCGTGTCGATCGCGTCGGTGTCGCGGGTGCTGAACGGCCGGCGCAACCCCCGCGAGGAGACCCGCGACCGCGTTCTGCAGGCCGTCGCCGAGCTCGGGTTCGTCCCCGACGGCGCCGCCCGGGCCCTCAGCGCCCGGCTCAAGGAGGTCGTTGGCGTGGTCGTGCGGCGACCGCAGCTGCCGCCCACCGAGGGCGTCTTCGCCGACGAGGACGAGAACCTGCAGTTCCCCGACATGATCAATCGCGGCATGGAGTTCGTCGCCCAGCGCTACGGATACGACCTGCTGATCAGGTCGGTGGATCTGCACGAGAACGATGGCCGGCGCATCTTCGCCCTGGCCCGCAAGAGCGACGGGCTGATCCTGCACGATCAGGTCCTGACCGCCGAGCAGCTCACCCAGCTGGGCCGGCAGGTGCCGGTCGTCACGCTGGCCGCCATCCCGACACCCACCACCGTGAACGTGCGCAGCGACAACCAGGCCGGGATGCGCGAGCTGGTCCAGCACCTGGCCGGCGAACATGGCTACGGCTCGATCGCCTACCTGGCCGGGCACTGGGACAGCCCGGACAACGTGGCGCGGTACGAGGCCGTCCGGGACCAGGCGAGGGCATCGGGCCTGGAGTTCGTGCACGGGCCGCGGTGGCAGGGCAATTACTGCGCGGCCGGTGGCGCGCGGGTGATCGAGAAACTGCTGGCCGACGGCATCGACCTGCCGCGCGCGATCGTCTGCGCGAATGACCAGACCGCCATCGGCGTGCTGTACGCGCTGGGCCACCGCGGGATTGACGTGCCTGGCCAGGTCGCCGTCACGGGTTTTGACGACATACCGGTAGCCCGGCACCTGAACCCGCGGCTGACCAGCATCCGCCAGCCCATCCAGGATCTCGGCGCCACGGCGTTCGAGACCCTGCACGCGATGATCAGCCAGGCCGCGCCCGGCCAGCAGCAGCCGCGCGGCCGCGACATCGTGCTCCCCACCACGCTCAACCGCCGGGAGAGCTGCGGATGCAGTCCCGAGCGGCCGGGAACCGAAGGGCTGCTCCCATGAGAATGATCCTGCGGAAACTGGTCTTCTACCTCGTCACCGCCTTCGCGGCGGTCACCGTGGACTTCTTCATCCCGCACGCCATGCCGGGCAACCCGGTCGAGGCGGTGCTCGCCCGCATGCAGGGCAACGTGACGCAGGCGACGATCAAGTCGCTCGAGCTGAGCTACGGGATCGGCGGCCACCAGAACATCCTGATCCAGTACCTGCATTTCTGGCAGAAGCTGCTGCACGGCAACCTCGGCATCTCGACCAGCAGTTACCCGGCGTCGGTGACCAGCGTGATCAGTGGCGCGCTGCCCTGGACGCTCGGCCTGGTGGGGACAGCGACGCTCATCAGCTTCGCGCTCGGCACCCTGCTCGGCGTCCTGGTCGCCTGGCGCCGCGGGACCTGGCTGGACAACCTCCTGCCGGTCACCACGTTCTTCCAGGCGGCGCCCTACTTCTTCATCGCGTTCCTGGCCCTGCAGCTGTTCTCCAGCAGCCTGGGCTGGTTCCCGTCGGTGGGCGCCTACACCCAGGGTACGGAATTCCCCGGCTGGAACGGGGCCTACATCGTCGACGTCCTGCATCACGCGGTGCTGCCCGCCGTCACCATCGTGGTCTGCTCGGCGGCCGGGTGGATCGTCGGCACGCGCAACGTGATGCTCACGACGATGGATGAGGATTACGTGCTGATCGCGCAGGCCAAAGGGCTGTCGCGGCGCCGGGTGATCTGGTACGCGGCGCGGAACGCGGTCCTGCCGAGCGTATCGGGCTTCTCGCTGGCCGTCGGCTTCGTGGTCTCCGGTGCCCTGCTGACCGAGATCGTCTTCAGCTATCCCGGCCTCGGCTGGATATTGCTGCAGGCCGTCGGCAACCGCGACTATCCCCTGCTGCAGGGGATCTTCCTGATCATCACCTTTGCCGTGCTCGCCGCGAACCTGATCGCGGACTGCGTCTACATCTTCCTCGACCCGCGTATCCGCCAGGAGGCCTGACCGATGTCTGTCGTCAGCGCAGATCCCCCCGACACGCCGGACGTCCCGGTCGTCAAGCGAGGGAGGGTCCAGCTGCCCCGCTCGCCGAAGCTGCTGATCGGCCTGGGCATCCTCGTCGCCTTCCTCCTGCTGGCGATCATCGGCCCGCTCATCGCGCCCTTCAATCCCTCGAGCAGCCTGACCACCACCAACGGCGTGCCGCAGGCCCCGTCGGCCGCGCACTGGCTCGGCACCACCCAGGTGCAGCAGGACGTCCTGTCCCAGCTCCTGGTCGGCGGGCGGAGCACGATCGTGGTCGCCTTCGTCGCCGGCGCGATCGCGGCCGTGCTGTCCATCGCGATCGGCGTTACCTCCGGGTACCTCGGCGGCCTCGCGGACGACCTGCTGTCCATGCTCGCCAACATCTTCCTGGTGATGCCGGCGCTGCCGCTGCTGATCGTCATCTTCGGATTCCTGCCCCCCTCGGGCGGGACCAACGACCTGCTCATCGGGCTGATCATCGCGTTCACCGGGTGGGCCTGGGGCGCTCGGGTGCTCCGCGCCCAGACGCTGTCCCTGCGCGGGCGCGACTACGTGGTATCGGCGCAGATCATCGGCGAGCGCACCTGGCGGATCATCGGCTGGGAGATCGTGCCGAACCTCCTGCCGATCATCGCATCCTCCTTCCTGTTCACAGTCCTGTACGGGGTCGGCACCTACACCGCGCTGGCCTTCCTCGGCCTGGTGAACACCGAGCACTGGAGCTGGGGCGCCATCATGTTCTGGGCGCAGGCCTCGTCGGCGCAGGTCAGCGGCTACTGGTGGTGGTACATCCCGGCCGGACTGGCGGTGGCCCTGCTGGGGACCTCCCTCGCGCTGCTCAACTTCGGCATCGATGAGTTCATCAACCCGCGGCTGCGCGCGGCGGGGCTCACCAGGCGGCGCGCCAGGCAAGCCGGCCAGGCCCGGCCTCCCAAGCGGTTCGTCCTTGGCCTCACCCCAGTCGTGCGGGCCGCCAGCAGCGACGGGAAGCCGCTGTGACCGCGCGGGCAGGCCGGGACTGGTCTGGCCGGGACGCCGTAGAGCGCAAGGCCTGGGGCATGCCGCTGATCGAGGTCCGCGGCCTGCGGGTGGACTACGGCAGCGGGGCCGAGGCGGTGCACGCGGTCGTCGACGCCGGCCTGACCCTGTACAGCGGGCAGGTGCTCGGACTGGCGGGCGAGAGCGGCAGCGGCAAGTCCACGCTGGCCTACGCCATGACGAGGCTGCTGCGGGCACCGGGCATGATTACCGGCGGCGAGGTCCTGCTGCACGGCGAGGGCGGCCACACCCTGGACCTGCTCGCCGCCGACGAGAAGCAGCTGCGCGAGCTGCGCTGGTCCCGCGTGGCCGTCGTGCTGCAAAGCGCGATGCACGCCCTCAACCCGGTGATGACGATCGGCGTCCAGCTCACCGACGTCCTGCACGCGCACATGCCAGAGCTGGACCACCGGGAACGGCATGAGCGCGCGGGCGGCCTGCTGGAGATGGTCGGGATCAACGCCGACCGCCTCGGCAGCTACCCGCATCAGCTGTCGGGCGGGATGCGGCAGCGGGTCATGATCGCCATGGCCCTCGCGCTCGAGCCAGCCGTGGTGATCATGGACGAGCCGACCACCGCGCTGGACGTGGTCACTCAGCGGGAGATCCTGCAGGAGCTGACCGAGCTGCAGCACAAGCTGTCCTTCGCGGTCCTGTTCATCACCCACGACCTGTCGCTGCTGGTGGAGATCGCGGAAACGATCGCCGTCATGTACGCGGGCCGGCTGATCGAGCGGGCGCCCGCCCGCTCGCTCTACCGAGCGCCCCGCCACCCCTACACGGTCGGCCTGCTGGAGTCGTTCCCGGCGTTGCACGGACCGCGGAAACGACTGACTGGCATCACCGGCTCGCCCCCTGACCTGCGCAATCCGCCGCCTGGCTGCGCCTTCCACCCGCGCTGCCAGTACGCCATGGACGTCTGCAGGACCGACGTCCCGGTCACGATCCAGCTCGGCTCCGGTGATCGCTCCGCCGCGTGCTGGCTGCAGACCGGGGACCGGCCCGTGCCGCCCGAGCTGGCCAGGCCGGACCCGGAGGCAGGCCCCCCGGCGCTAGACAGCACGGGGTCGGAGCCAGCGGCCGCAGGGAGGCAGACATGACCGTCGTCCAGCCGGCCACGCGGCCGGTGAGCGACCAGCCGCCCGCGCTGCTCGAGGCTCGCGGGCTGACCCGGCACTTCGCGGCGGCCAGAGGCCGCGGGGTGGTGCACGCGGTCGACGACGCCTCTATCGCGCTGGCTCCGGGCAGCATCACCGGCCTGGTCGGCGAGAGCGGGTCCGGCAAGTCAACGCTGGCCCGGCTGCTGGCCATGCTGGTCCCGCCCACCGCGGGCGAGCTACTGCTCGACGGCACGGCGATCCGGGCCAGCAAGCGCGGCCGCCGAGCCTACGCCCGCAACGTCCAGCTCGTGCTGCAGGACCCGTTCTCCTCGCTGAACCCCGTGCATGACGTCCGCTACCATCTCGCGCGGCCGCTCCAGGTGCAGGGGC
Source organism: Streptosporangiaceae bacterium (assembly GCA_035532295.1). Classification (GTDB taxonomy): domain Bacteria; phylum Actinomycetota; class Actinomycetes; order Streptosporangiales; family Streptosporangiaceae; genus DASUBV01. Next base: position 28,995 of record DATKRH010000023.1, on the reverse strand, counting down.
TGTGCCCGCCGGGCGCTCGCCTGGATGACGTGATCATGGGCCTGCTCGAACGGGTAGCGCTGACGCCGGCGGCCCAGTTCATCCGGAAGTACCCGCACGAGCTATCCGGCGGCCAGCGCCAGCGGGTGGCGATCGCCCGCGCCCTGGCGGTGCAGCCGCGGGTGCTGCTCGCCGACGAGCCGGTGTCGATGCTCGACGTCTCCATCCGGCTCGGGGTCCTGAACCTGCTCGCCGACCTGCGCGAGAACGAGGGCCTGACGATCCTGTACATCACCCATGACATCGCCTCGGCACGTTACCTGTCCGACGACATCGCGGTCATGTACGCGGGGCAACTCGTGGAGTCGGGCCCGGCTCGCTCGGTCACCGACTCGCCCGCGCATCCCTACACCCAGCTCCTGCTGAGCGCCGCCCCCGACCCGGCCCAGCCGCTGAGCGCCCCGCTGCCGGGCCACGGCGGAGCGCCCAGCCTGCTGGCGCCGCCCACCGGCTGCCGCTTCCACCCGCGCTGCCCGCACGCGATGGCGATCTGCTCGGCCACCGAGCCGCCGCCCGCGCAGGTGGCGCCCGGCCACGTCAGCTCCTGCTGGCTGCACTCGCCCGAATATGCCCCGGCCAGTGCGCAGACAACCGCGGAAGGGGGAACCGATGAGCCGCCGTCGAAGCTAACGGACACCGACTAGACCACGGCGCCGTCGAGAAATAACGGCACCGCCCAGATAACCAGGACGGCCGCGCCCGGCCGGCCCTGAGCCAGACCCGCACCTACAGACCCCCACGGTCATTCAGAGAAGGCCGGTGACGAACCGGCCGGGCACAACGGAGCTTAGTCAATGAGCCGAAAAATGATGAAGGTCCTGGCCCTTGCCGCAGTAGCGAGCATGGGCCTGGCTGCCTGCGGAAGCTCGGGCAGCAAGACGTCGACAGGTACCTCCGGGAAGACGACGGGCAAGCCGCTCGTCATCGAGAGCACACCGCTCTCGCCGTTTACCGACAGCTTTAACCCCTATTCGCAGTCCGCCACCGGCTACGCCGTGAACGCCACGGGCCTGATCAATGAGCCGCTGTACATTTTCAATACGCTCAACCCGACCCAGGCGCCCGTCCCGATGCTGGCGTCGGGCCAGCCCACCTGGTCCAACGGCGGCAAGACCCTGACCGTGCCCGTGCGCGCGGGCGTCAAGTGGAACGACGGCAAGGCGTTCAGCGCCAGCGACGTCGCCTTCACCTTCAACCTGATCAAGGCCAACCCGAAGCTGTACACCGCGGGCGCCCCGGTCGTGACCAGCGCCACGGCCTCCAGCCCGACCTCGGTCACGCTCAACTTCGCCGCGTCGCAGCAGGCGAACCTCTTCTCCATCGGCCAGGTCCCGATCGTGCCCGCGCATGTCTGGCAGTCGGCCGGTGACCCGGCTACCTACGCGGACGCCAGCCCGGTCGGCACCGGGCCGTTCATGCTGGACAGGTTCTCGCCGCAGGGCTTCACCCTCAAGCAGAACCCGAACTTCTGGGACAAGAGCCAGCTGAAGGTCAGCTCGGTCGACTTCCCGTCCTACAACACCAACGTCAACCTCGTGCAGCCGATCGCCGACGGCACGATCGACTGGGCGGGCAACGACCTGCCCAACCTCCAGCAGGACTATCTGTCCAAGAGCCCGCAGAACCACACCTACCTGAGCAGCCCGCCGTATTTCGCCAACAACAACGTGGTCGCGCTGGTGCTCAACGTCACCAAGCCCCCGCTGAATGACCCGGCCGTCCGCCAGGCCATCAGCCTGGGCATCGACCGCCAGCAGCTGTCGGTCCAGGGGGAGACCTCCTACGAGCCCCCGGCGACATCCTCCGGCGGCCTCATGCTGCCGACCGACAACACCTACCTCACACCGTCGCTGGCCAACGACCTTCCGCCGGCCGGCGACGCGGCCAAGGTCACCAGCGTCCTGAAGGCCGACGGCTGGACCAAGACTGGCGGCAAGTGGACGAAAAACGGCAAGCAGATCACCTTCTCGATCTCGGACCCGGTCCCCTACACCGACTACTACACCGACTCGCAGCTCATCGCGCACCAGCTGAACGCGCAGGGCTTCAACGTCACCGCCAACGGGATCGGTAACCCGACCACCTGGGCGGCCGACTACGCCAATGGCACGTTCGACTCCGCGATCCACTGGAGCAACCAGGGCCCGAACCCGTACTTCTTCTACGACGGCTGGCTGGACAGCTCGCTGACCGCGCCCATCGGCAAGCCCGCCGCGGGCGACAACGGCCGCTTCTCCAGCGCCGCGGCACAGGCGGCCCTGAAGCAGTTCGCCGGGACCACCGACGCCGCGACGCAGGCGCAGGCGATCACCAAGCTGCAGCAGATCGTGTCCACCCAGGTTCCGGTCGCCCCGCTGCTGTACGGCGCGGCATGGGCGGAGTTCTCCACGAGGAACTACACCGGCTGGCCGACCCCGAGTAACCCCTACATGACTCCAATACCGAACCAGCCGTACCTGGAATACACCGTCCTTCACCTCAAGCCAGTCTCCTGATCAGGGCCACGGCGGAAGGACACCGGCAGTCGTGACTAGCTCACCAGAGCAGCGGACCCCGCCCGGCCGGATCTCCGGCCGGGCGGGGTCCGCCCCATTTATGACCTCGTCCCCACCCCCACCCCCCGCCCTCCAACCCGACCCGGCCCGAGCCGCCGATAGCGCGCAGTACCGCGCCCTGGTGGCCAGGCTGTCGGTGGCCGAGAAGGTAGCGCTGCTCACCGGAGCCGACAGCTGGCGGATACCCGGCTGCCCGGCCATTGGCCTGCGGCCGATCGTGACCTCCGACGGCCCGGCGGGCGTGCGCGGCCAGACCAAGGATGAGCGCCTGCCCTCCAGCAGCCTGCCCTGCCCGTCCGCGCTCGGCGCCACCTGGGATCGCGAACTCGTCTACGAGCTCGCGGCCGCCCTCGGCCGGGAAGCCCGCGGTAAGTCCGTGGACGTCCTGCTGGCACCGACCATCAACCTCATGCGGACCCCGCTCGGCGGGCGCGGGTTCGAGTGCTTCGCCGAGGATCCCGTGCTCACCGCGGTGCTCGCCGTGGCTTACGTCCGCGGCGTGCAGGATGCGGGCGTCGCGGCGACACTCAAGCATTTCGTCGGCAATGACAGCGAGACGCGCCGCTGGAAATATGACGCGCTGATCCCCGAGCACGTCCTGCGCGAGTTGTACCTGGTGCCGTTCGAGGCCTGCGTGATCGAGGGCGGGGCGCTGCTGGTGATGGCCGCCTATAACTCGGTGAACGGCGCCAGCATGACCGAGAACGTGCCGATGCTGGCGGACCTGCTCAAGGGCGAGTGGGGCTTTGACGGCGTCGTGACCTCAGATTGGCACGCGGCGCGCAGCACGCTGGCCACCGCGCTGGCCACGCTCGACCTGTCCATGCCCGGCCCGGACGGGCCCTGGGGTGACCTGCTCACCACGGCCGTGCAGGACGCCCTGGTCAGCGAGGAACTGCTGGACGACAAGGTGATCCGGCTGCTGCGGCTGGCCCACCGGGTGGGCGCGCTGGACGGCCAGGAGGATAACGGGACGCTCGGGCAGGACGGTCACGGGACAGTCGGGGCATCGTTGCTGCGCCGCGCCACGGCCGCCACGTTCGTGCTGCTGCGCAACGAGCAGGACGCGCTGCCTATCGACCCGGCCACCACCGGCAGCGTCACCGTGGCCGGCCCCAACGCGTTCTGGCCGACGATCCAGGGCGGCGGCAGCGCCGGCGTCATCCCGGCCGGCCTGTCGACGCCGGCCGCGGCGATCCGCGCGGCCCTGGCGGGCCGGGCCGAGGTGCGCGCGGTGGTCGGGTGCCACACCTGGGAGTCGGTGCCGCTCCCCCCGCACGGCGCCCTGCGTGATCCGGTCAGCGGCGAACCAGGCGTCCGGCTGGAATTCCACGGCGCCGACGGCGCGGTGCTCGCCGCCGAGCACCGCGCCTCCTCGAGCCTGACCTGGTGGGACGCGGTTCCGCCGCAGATCGGCTGGGGCAAGAGCGGGCGGATTGTCCTGCTGGCTACGTTCCGGGCCGACCAGTCCGGGCCGCACCTGATGGGCGCCTCCGGCATCGGCGACCTCATGCTCAGCCTGGACGAGGAGGCCCTGGCCCGGGAGACCACCAGCGTCCCGGAAGACCCGGTCGAGGCGATGACGCGGCCGGGCGAGATGCGAGCGCAGGTGTGGCTCGACGCCGGGGTGCAGGTGCGGCTGCGGCTGGAGCTCAGGCCCGCCGCCGACGGTGCAGGGCCGCTGGGCATCCGCCTGGGCATCGCGCCGGCCGCCAACCCGCAGACGCTACTGGCCGAGGCGAGCGCCGCGGCGGCCGGCTCCGACGCCGCCATCGTGATCGTCGGCTCGGCTGAGCTGACCGAGAGCGAGGGCTTCGACCGCGCGACGCTGGCGCTGCCCGGCTTGCAGGACGAACTGGTCCGCCAGGTAGCGGCGGTGAACCCGCGCACCATCGTCGTGGTGAACTCCGGCATGCCGGTACTCATGCCCTGGGCGGACGACGTGCAGGCCATCGTGCAGGCGTGGCTGCCCGGCCAGGCGATGGGCGAGGCGCTGGCCGACGTCCTGCTCGGCCTCGCCGAGGCGGGCGGCCGGCTTCCGGTCACCCTGCCCGTCGCCGAGGCCGACTGCCCGGTGCTGGAGGCGTTCCCCGACGACGAAGGCGCGCTGCCCTACTCCGAGGGACTGCTGATCGGGTACCGCGGCTACGACGCGAGCGGCACCGACCCGCGGTATCCGTTCGGCCATGGGCTCGGCTACACGACCTGGGAGTACGAGTCCCTGGAGGGGGGCGGGGCCCTGGCCGCCGGGGAAGATCTTGAGCTGACCGTCACCATCCGCAACACCGGGGCCCGGCCCGGCAAGGAGGTCGTGCAGGCCTATGTCGCCGGGCCGCCCGGCGAGCCCGGCCGCCCGATGCGGGCGCTGGCCGCCTTCGCCGCCGTGACCGCCGAGCCCGGCGATGCGGCCGAGGTCAGGCTGCGGGTTCCCGCCCGGGCCTTCGCGCGCTGGGACGAGCAGGCGGGCAGCTGGATCTGGCCGGAAGGCCGGTTCAAGGTGCACGTGGGCCGGTCAGCACGCGACCTGCGGCTGACCACGGAGGTCAGCTCAGGCTGACCCGGTCGGCGGGGTCTGGCTGCCAGGAGGGGTTACGCCGGGCAGCGGGACCTCGCCTGCCGGCGCGGCCTTGGCGGCGGCCGGCTCTAGCGGCGCGACGAGTTCTGCCTCAAAGCCGTCGATGTTCTCCAGGTAAGCGGCGTAGTGCTGCTGACCGCCGGCGTAGGGGTGCTGGTCGGGGAACATCAGGCGCCAGCCGTGCTGCGCGGCTTTGAGCGCGAGCTCCTCCGTCCGCGCGCGGCTCTCGACGTGAAAGGCCAGGTGATTCAGGCCGGGGCGGCACCGGTCGTGGCGGGTGGCGATGCGGGCCGGGGACTGCTCGACGACGATGTAGGTGGGCCCGGAGCGCCAGCTCTTGCCGTCCTGCCAGTCCTGGAACAGCTCGTAACCGAGTTCCCCGAGCAGCCATCCCCAGCTTGCCACGGCCCGGTCAAGGCTCGGCACCCACAGCTCAAGGTGATGCAGCGTCCCATGGCTTATCTGATCCACAGCCCTAGCATGCCTGCTGACCGGCCACGATACGGGTGAAAACGGCCAAGTAGCGCGTCCAGTTTACGGTACTTTCGCCGACCGCACGCCACCCCCGCTCGCAGCGGAGCGATCACGGAAGGTGCGCCGGTAGGCCATTTGAGAGTTCAGGGCGCCGCCGACCCGCCCCGGACCGAGGCCGAGCTAACCGACCAGATTGCTTCCACGAATTGACACCGCCGTGCTAGGAGTGCGGGCCGGGGCGGACGAGGCCGTGCTCGTAGGCGTACACGACGGCCTGGACGCGGTCGCGCAGGTGCAGCTTGTTGAGCATGCGGCCGACATGAGTTTTAACGGTCGCCTCGGACAGCACCAGCCGGGCAGCGATCTCGGCATTGGACAGGCCGCCGGCGACCTCGGTGAGGATCTCCCGCTCCCGGGCGGTCAGCGTCGCCAGCTCGGGCGGCGCGCCGGCCAGCCCCGCGCTGGCCGGATCGGGCAGGTGCGGCAGGAACAGGTCGAGCAGCCGGCGGGTCACGCTGGGCGCGACGACGGCGTCCCCGCTGGCGACCGCACGGATCGCCGACAGCAGGTCGGGGGGCGGCACGTCCTTGAGCAGGAACCCGCTCGCGCCGGCCCGCAGGCCCGCGTAGGCATACTCGTCCAGGTCGAAGGTGGTGAGGATCAGCACGCGCGTGGCGCTCGCCGTGGCCGCGATGCGCCGGGTGGCCTCGACGCCGTCGACACCGGGCATCCGGACGTCCATCAGCACCACGTCGGGCTGCTTGGCGGCGGCGAGGCGGACCGCCGTGGCGCCATCGCCGGCCTCCCCCACGACCTGCATGTCGGGCTGCGCGTCGAGCACGAGGCGAAAGCCCATGCGCAGCATGGGCTGGTCGTCGGCGAGCAGGATCGAAATGGTCACGCGCGCTCCGTCCCGATCGCGTTGTCGGGGGGCCCGGCCGCGGCCGCGCTGGCCGCGGCCGGGCTGGCCGCGGTCTCCCCGGCCGCGCCGGGCTGGTCAACGACCGCGCCGAGCTGGTGACTGGCCGCGCCGGCCGAGTCGGCCGGGGCCGGAGTGAGATGCAGGACCGTGTGCACGCGCCAGCCGCCGTCCGGCCGCGGACCTGCCGATACGGTCCCGCCGAACACGGCCGCCCGCTCTCGCATGCCGACGATGCCGTGGCCCGCGCAGGAGCCGGGCGCCACCGGGCCGTTGTTGGTGACCTCCAGCTCGACGGCCTGGGGCAGGTAGGTGACGCGGACGTTGGCCGCCGTGGCCTCGGCGTGCTTGAGGGTGTTCGTCAGCGACTCCTGGATCATGCGGTAGATCGCGAGCTGCGCACTCGGCGGCAGCTCAAGCCGACGGCCGGACACGGTCAGCTTGGTGGGCAGGCCGGCCCCCCGCACGGTGCCCAGCAGGTCGTCGAGGTCGGCGAGCGTGGGCTGCGGGGCGTGGTCGGCCGGGGCGCCCGACTGACGCATGACCCCGAGCAGTCGGCGCATCTCGGTGAGAGCGGACCGGCCGGTGGCCGAGACCTGGCCCATGATGGAGGACGCCTGCTCCGGGAAATCCTGCACGGTGTAGGCGGCGCCGTCCGCCAGCGCGATCATCACGGCGAGATTGTGCGCGACGATGTCGTGCATCTCCCGCGCGATCCGGGCCCGCTCGGCGGCCGCGGCGATCTGCGACTCCCGGTCCCGTTCGCGCTCCAGCCGCGCGGCGCGGTCCTCCAGCGCCGCGAGATAGGCCCGGCGGGTCCGGATGTTGTAGCCGATGACGCCCGCCGCCGTGATCAGCCCGGAGACGAATACCCAGCCCCAGAACGCGGTGCCGGCCGGGGCGAAGCGCACGGCGGCCAGCACAGCGCCGATCTCCAGCAGGCCGGCGGCGAGCACGATGCGCCGCGGCGGCTCGTAGGCGGCGACCGTGTAGAACGCGACGAGCAGGGCCAGGTCGGCGGGCAGGATGATCCTGCCGGTGAACCACTGGACGAACGCCGCGGCGGCGATGATCATGAAGACGAGAAACGGCGCCCGGCGCCGCCACACCAGCGGGAGCAGCAGCGCCGCGGCCAGCGCCGACGACCATGCCTGGTGGGGGATCTTGCCCGTGGCCAGCCTGGGCCCGGAAAACACCGTCAGCAGGGCCACCAGAGCCGCGTCGACCAGGAGCGGATGCCGTCGCACCCACGCCGAGTACCGGCCGCGCCAGGCCAGCAACCCGCTAGCCAGCAACCCGCTCGCCAGCACGCCGCCGGCCGACCGGCGCTGCGGGCGCCGGCCGGTCAGTGGCTGCTGGGGCATATCCATCCCTGTCGTGTCTACGCGTCACGGCGCTTGAGCAAAACGGCGGCCACCGCGACCGCCACCGCGGCGTAGCCGACGAACAAGGCGAACCCGGTCCACGGGGCCAGGGTAGTCGGATCCGGGTGCAGCGCCATGATCGCCTGCCCGGCATTACTCGGCAGGTAGGGCACCACGTGGGTGGCCCAGTCCGCGGGTAGCACCTGCCCCAGCACGGGCAGGATGAGCAGGATGCCGAACAGCGTCGTGATCGCCCCGGCGGTGTTGCGGATGATGAAGCCCAGGGCCATCCCGAGCAGGCCGACGACCGCGAGGTAGAGGCCGGCGCCGATCACCGCGCGCAGCACGCCGGGGTCCGACAGCGACGCGCCGATGTGCTTCGAGGACAGGATCGCCTGGCCGCCGAGGAAGGCAGCGAAGGCCGAGGCGATCGACGCCACCGCCGCCACCACGCCGAACAGCCCCAGCTTGGCCCACAGCACCGGCAGCCGCCGGGGCACCGCCGACATCGTGGCCCGGATCATGCCGGTCGAGTACTCCCCGGTGATGAGCAGCACGCCGAGCACGCCGATCGCGAGCTGCGAGAGGAAAGCGCCGCGCAGGGTGAGCGTGACCGGGTCGATGTGCAGGTGGCCGGGCCTGTTCAGCCGCGCCACCGCGAACGAGGCGAACAGCAGGCCCAGGCCCACCGTGATGGCGATGGACGCGATCAGCGTGTACACCGTCGATCGCAGCGAGCGCATCTTGATCCACTCGGAGGTGACCACCCGGGCCTGGGTGACCTTGACATTCCGCGCGGACAGCTCCGGCGCGGCCACGGTCGCTGTCGTCATCACGCGCCCCTTCCGGCGCCGACCAGCCCGGCGCTCTCGTTGCCCCGGAACTCGACATCGTCGCGGGTCAGCTCCATGAACGCCTCTTCCAGCGAGGCCGTGTGCGGTACCAGCTCAAACAGCATGACGCCGTGCTCGGCCGCGATCCGCCCGACGGTCTCGCTGTCGAGGCCGTCGATCTCGAGCACGTCCGCCTCGGGCGTGCTCACCGTCACCTCGGGCCCGGCCAGCGCGTCCCGCAGCACGCCCGCCTGCGGCGATCGCACCCGCACGCTGTGCCGGGAGGAACGGGTGAACTCGGCCACCGAGACGTCGGCGATGAGCTTGCCGCGGCCGACGATGATGAGCTGCTCAGCGGTCAGCGCCATCTCGCTCATCAGGTGCGACGACACGAAGACGGTGCGGCCCTCAGCGGCGAACGCCTTGAGCAGGTTGCGGATCCACAAGATGCCCTCGGGGTCCAGGCCGTTGACCGGCTCGTCCAGGATGAGCGTCGACGGATCGCCGAGCAGCGCGGAGGCGATGCCCAGGCGCTGGCCCATGCCGAGCGAGAATCCGCCGACCCGCTTGCGCGCGACCTCGCGCAGCCCGACCAGGTCGACCACCTCGTCGACCCGGCGGCGAGGAACGCCCGTGGTGGCGGCCAGCGCCAGCAGGTGGTTGTAGGCGCTGCGCCCCGTGTGGACGGCCCGCGCCTCCAGCAGCGCGCCGACCTCTCGCAGCGGCGCCGCGTGCTCGGCGTACGGGCGGCCGTTAACGGTCACGCTGCCCGCGGTCGGCTCGTCCAGGCCCATGATCATGCGGATCGTGGTGGACTTGCCCGCGCCGTTGGGCCCGAGGAATCCGGTGACGATGCCGGGCTTGATGGTGAAGGTGAGGTCATCGACGGCGAGCTTGTCGCCGTAGCGTTTCGTTAGTCCATGTGCTTCGATCATGCCCCCACGCTAGGGACAAACCCGCGCGGGCACGACCGCCGCGGGAGCGATCTTCGGCAGGTCCTGACGGCGACCTCAGGCGTACGCACTACGCCGCAAGTCGCACGCGGGGGTCGCGGTCCGCTAGCCGGCGCCCTCCGCGCGGCGCTGGAGCTTGTTCATGCCGCGCAGCCAGCGGTCGGGCTCGGCGGCGCGGCCGGCGTACATGCCCGCCACCTCGGGATGGGGCAGGATCAGGAACCGGCCGTCGGCCATCGCCTCGATCACCGCGTCGGCCACCGCCTCGGGCTGAATCGCCGAGTCGCCCAGCACCTTCTCGGCCACCGGGTCGCTGCCGTCCAGCATCCCGGTTCGCACGCCCTGCGGGCAGATGGCCTGGACGGTGATGCCGCGGTGGCCGTAGGTGAGGGCCATCCACTCGGCGAAGGCCAGCGCCCCGTGCTTGGTCACCGAGTACGGTGCCGAGCCCACCATGGACAGCAGCCCGGCCGCGGACACCGTACAGATCAGGTGACCGCTCCCCCGCGCTAGCCAGGGGCCGGTCAGCAACCGCGCCGCGCGCACGTGCGCCATCACGTTGACCTGCCAGGATGCGTCCCAGTCGGCCTCGGGAGCGGCCGGCCCCCCGGTGCGGGCGATGCCGGCATTGGCGCAGTACAGATCGATCTCGCCGAGCTCGGCGCGGGCGGCGGCGATCAGCTGGGCAACGCCCGCCTCGCTGGCCGCGTCGCCGGGGACGGACACCCCGCCGCAGGTGGCGGCCACGACGGCCGCCGCCTGCGCGTTGATGTCGTTAATGACGACGCGCGCGCCCTCGGCGGCGAACCGGCGGCTCAGGGCTGCGCCGATGCCGCTGCCGCCGCCGGTGACCACCACGCCCGCTCCGGCTACCTTCTGCATGCCCGCCTCCGGGTGAGATATTGGGGTGAGTTGCCGGCTGGCGGGCTACGCTCCGCCCGCCCCGGCCGCCGGCAGGCCGGCCAGCCCGGCCAGCGACGCGCGATGGGCGTCGGCCGTGCCGAAGCCGATCGAGTCGGCCTTGGCGCGCTTGAGGTACAGGTGCGCCGGGTGCTCCCAGGTGAAGCCGATCCCGCCGTGCAGCTGCACGGTCTCCTGGGCGGCCTTGATCGCCACGTCGGAGCAGGTCGCCTTGGCCAGCGCGACGGCCACCCGGGTGTCCGGGTCGCTGGTGGCCAGGCAGTTGGCCGCATACCGGGCCGCCGCGCGCGCCTGGATGACAGCCACCCACAGGTCGGCGAGGCGGTGCTTGATCGCCTGGAACGACCCGACCGGCCGGGCGAACTGGCGCCGCTCCTTGACGTAGGCGACGGTCAGCTCCAGGCACCGCTCGGCGATGCCGAGCTGCTCGGAGGCGAGGATCCCGGCGCCGGCGGTGAGGGCCGCCGCGACCGCCTGATGGGCGGCGTTGCCGGTGGCCAGCAGCCGGGCCGGGACGTTGTCCAGGGTCAGGTCAGCTAGCTGCCGGGTCATGTCCAGCGAGATCACCGGGGCCCTGGTGACCCCGGCCTCGTCGGCACGCACGGCATACAGCCCGTAGGGCACGCCGTCGGCCGGGATGAGCAGCACGTCGGCGGTCAGGGCGTCGGCCACCCCAGCCACCGAGCCGGTCAGCCGGTAAGTGCCGGGCGCGTCCCCCGCGCCGCCATCCAGCCGGACCGTCGGGACCTGCGGCGAGTCGGCCGGCCCCGTGGTGGAGGGCACCGTGGTGGAGGGCCCCGTGGTGAAGCCGGCGATCGCGAAGGGGACGGCGAGCGCGGCGGTCACCACCCCGCTGGCGACCGCCGCCAGCAACTCGTCGTCGCCGGCCGCCAGCAGCGCCGTCGTCGCCACTACGGCGCTGCCGAGGAACGGCACCGCGGCCGTGGCCCGGCCGAGCTCCTCGGCCACTACCGCCGCCTCCCGGTAGGACGCGCCCGCGCCGCCCTGGGCCTGCGGCACCAGCAGGCCGGCGCAGCCGACCTGCGCGGCCAGCGTCCGCCACAGGCCGGTGTCGCAGGTCTGCATGGTCTGCGTCCTGGCCAGGACATCGCGCCACTGCGCCCGGTCCTCCAGCAGCGAGCGCACGGCGTCGCGCAGGTCGGTCTCGTCCTCGCCGTACAGCAGGTCGGGGCCCGACGCGGGGCCAGCGGACTGGCCAGGCGCCGGCTGGGTGTGGGTTGCCTGGGTGTGGGTTGCCTGGCTCATCGCGGCAGGTCCTTCCATGGCACGTCCTTGTCCACCCGCACCTCGGTGGGCAGCCCGAGCACCCGCTCGGCGATGATGTTGCGCAAGATCTCCGATGTGCCGCCCTCGATCGAGTTGCCCTTCGACCGCAGGAAGCGGTAGCCGGAGTCGCGGCCGTAGAAGTTGGTCGTCTCCGGCCGGCGCAGCGACCAGTCGGCGTACCGCAGCCCGTCGGCGCCGGCCAGTTCCACCTCGAACTCGGTGATGTCCTGGTTCAGCCGCGCGAACACCAGCTTGGCCGCCGATCCCTCCGGGCCGGGCTGGCCGGCCGCGAGCTGCTGGCGGAGCCGGATGCCGGCGAGCCGGGCTACCTCGGCATCGGTCCACAGCCGGAGGATCCGGTCGTGCAGGCCGGGCGTGCGCAGCTCGGGGTGCTCCCGCCAGGTCCGGGCCGCCGGGCCGATCATGCCGCCCTCGCGCGGGGCGGCTCCGCCGCCGATCGACACCCGCTCGTTCATGAGCGTCGCGTTCGAGACCTGCCAGCCCTGGCCGACCTCGCCGATCCGGTCGGCGTCGGGGATCCGCACGTCGGTGAGAAAGACCTCGTTGAACTCGGCTTCCCCGGTGATCTGGCGCAGCGGCCGGACCTCGACTCCCGGCGCGTGCATGTCCACCGCGAAGTAGGTCATGCCCTGGTGCTTAGGCACGGCCGGGTCAGTGCGGGTCACCAGCAGGGCCCGGCTGGCGATGTGCGCCGAGGAGGTCCAGACCTTCTGGCCGTTCACCACCCAGTCGTCTCCGTCGCGCACCGCCCGGGTCGCGAGCCCGGCCAGGTCGGAGCCGGCCCCCGGCTCGCTGAAGAGCTGACACCAGACCTCCTCGCCGGTCCACAGCGGCCGCAGCCAGCGTTCCTGCTGCGCCGCGCTGCCGTAGGCCAGGATCGTCGGGGCGGCCATGCCCAGGCCGATGCCGTTGCGCTCGGGCCGGTTGCCCGGCGCCCGGGCCGCGGCGAACTCCTCGTCTACCACCGGCTGGAGCGAGCGGGACAGCCCCTGGCCGCCCAGCCCGGCCGGGTAATGCACCCAGGCCAGCCCGGCGTCGAAGCGGGCCCGCAGGAACTCCAGCCGGTCCAGCCGCGCCGGGTCGTGGGCGGCGAGGAACCCCCGGACCTGATCGCGCAGGTCGTCGGCGGTCACCGCGGTGCCGTTGGCCGGAGTCAGCACAGCGGGCCGCCCGCCACGTAGATGACCTGGCCGGAAACGAACCCGGCGCCCTCGCTGACCAGGAACGAGATCACGTGCGCGACATCGTCGGGGGTGCCCACGCGGCGCACCGGAATCCGGCCGGCGGCGGCCTTCTGGAAGTCGTCGAATTCCATGCCGACCCGGGCCGCCGTGGCGGCCGTCATGTCGGTGGCGATGAAGCCGGGCGCGACCGCGTTAGCGGTGATGCCGAACTGCCCCAGCTCGATCGCCAGCGTCTTGGTTAGGCCCTGCAGCCCGGCCTTGGCGGCCGAGTAGTTGGCCTGGCCGCGGTTGCCCAGCGCTGAGCTGGACGACAGGTTGACGATCCGGCCGTACCTCTGGTCCACCATGTGCTTCTGGCAGGCCCGGCTCATCAGGAACGAGCCCCGCAAGTGGATGCCCAGGACCGTGTCCCAGTCATCGTCGGTCATCTTGAACAGCAGGTTGTCGCGAAGCACGCCGGCGTTATTGACCAGCACCGCCGGCGGCCCGAGCTCGGTGGCGACCTTGTCCACCGCCGCCTTGACCTGGGCGGCGTCGCTGACGTCCGCACCGACGGCCAGCGCCGCGCCGCCCGCCGACCTGATCGCGTCGACGGTCGCGCCGCTGTCCCCCTCCTTGAGGTCGAGCACGGCGACCGCCAGGCCGTCCGCGGCCAGCCGCCTGGCCGTTGCCGCGCCAATGCCCCGGGCGCCCCCCGTGACGACAGCGACTCGCGGCGTCCCTGCCGAAGCCTCCTGCGGTCCCTCTGACATGTCATCCTCCTGCTGCGACTGATGCGACTGATGCGACTGATGCGCCCTGCGGCGGTTCAGTTCATGGTGTGCGCGAGCTGTACTTCCTCAGTTCCCGCCGGGCGAGCGAGCGCTTGTGCACCTCATCCGGCCCGTCGGCGAACCGGAGCGTGCGGGCGCTGGCCCACAGGTGAGCCAGCGGGTAGTCCTGGCTGATGCCGCCGGCGCCGTGGGCCTGGATCGCCTTGTCGATCACCCACTGCGCCATCCTGGGCGTCGCGATCTTGATGGCCTGGATCTCGGTGTGCGCGCCCTTATTGCCGACGGTGTCCATCAGCCACGCGGTCTTGAGGACCAGCAGCCGGGCCGACTCGATCCGGACCCGTGACTCGGCGATCCAGTCCTGGATGACGCCCTGCTCAGCCAGCGGCTTGCCGAACGCGACCCGGTCGGTGACCCGCTGGCACATGAGCTCCAGAGCGCGCTCGGCGGCGCCGATCTGCCGCATGCAGTGGTGGATCCGGCCCGGCCCGAGCCTGGCCTGCGCGATAGCGAAGCCGTCACCCTCGGCCGCGATCAGGTTCTGCGCCGGCACTCGCACGTTGGCGAACTCGATCTCGGCGTGCCCGCCGTGGGTGCCGTCGGTGAAGCCGTAGACCGTCACGCCGCGCCGGACGGTCACGCCGGGGGTGTCGCGGGGCACCAGGATCATCGACTGCTGCTGGTGCCGGGGCGCCGACGGACTCGTCTTCCCCATGACGATGAGGATCTGGCAGCGCGGGTCCATCGCTCCCGAGGACCACCACTTGCGGCCGTTGATGACATAGCTGTCGCCGTCGCGCTCGATGCTGGTCGCGATGTTGGCGGCGTCGGAGGAGGCCACGTCCGGCTCGGTCATGCAGAAGGCGGACCGGATCTCGCCGTCGAGCAGCGGCTTGAGCCAGCGTTCCTGCTGCTGGGGGTTGCCGAAGTCGGCCAGCAACTCCATGTTGCCGGTGTCCGGCGCGGCGCAGTTGAGCGCCTCCGGCGCGATGGCGGGGCTGTGCCCGGTGATCTCCGCCAGCGGGGCGTACTGCAGGTTCGTGAGACCAGCGCCCTCAGGGCGATGGGTGAGGAACAGGTTCCACAGGCCGCGCTTGCGGGCCCGAGCCTTCAGCTCGTCGATGATGGGCGGGCGCTCCCAGATCCGGCCCTCGGCCTCCAGCTTGGCTACCTGCTCGGCGAACACCTTCTCGGCCGGGTAGACCTGCTTGTCCATGAAGGACAGCAGTTGCCTGCGAAGGTCCTCGGTACGGGCGTCGAATGCGAATTCCATCGTGTTGCCTCCCGGCGAAGTCCGGACCAGAGTACCTACCGGCCAGTAAAACTCCACGCTACGGTCGGGGCATGGCACAGGTCGAGACCGTCCGGGGTCCTATCGACGTGACGAGCATGGGCACCACCTTCATGCACGAGCACGTCTTCGTCCTCAATGAGGAGATCCGGCGGAACTACCCCGAGGACTGGGACGAGCAGGAGCGAGTCGACGACGCCGTCGAGAAGCTGACGGCCCTGCGGCGACGCGGCTGCGACACCATCGTCGACCCGACGGTGCTCGGGCTGGGCCGCGACATCGAGCGGATCCAGCGGGTCGCGGCCCGCACGGACCTGCACATCATCCCGGCGACCGGGCTCTACACCTATCGCGACGTTCCGCTGTATTTCCGGTTCCGGGGCATGGAGCGGACCAGCGCGGCCGGTGACCCGATGACGAAGATGTTCATCCGGGACATCACCACCGGAATCGCAGATACCGCGGTCAAGGCCGCCTTCCTCAAGTGCGCGATCGACGAGGAGGGCCTGGCGCCCGGCGTGGAGCGGGTCATGCGGGCGGTGGCGCAGGCGCACGCCGCCACCGGCGCGCCCATCACCGTGCACACCCACCCGGAGTCGCGGACCGGGCTGACGGTGCTGCGCGTGCTCCGCGAGGAAGGCGCCGACCTCGCCCGGGTCGTGCTGGGCCACAGCGGCGACACCACCGACCTGGACTACCTCACCGAGCTGGCCGATGCGGGCTGCCTGCTCGGGATGGACCGGTTCGGCCTGGACCTCGCGATCTCGGCGGAGCAGCGCGTCGCCACGGTCGCGGCGCTGTGCGAGCGCGGGTACGCGGGCAGCATGGTGCTCTCGCACGACGCGTCCTGCCACATCGACTGGTTCAGCGCCGACATGATCCCGCGGTTCGCCCCGGCCTGGCACTTCGAGCACCTGTTCGACGATGTGCTGCCGGCGCTGCGCGAGTGCGGGGTCACCACCCAGCAGATCGAGACGATGCTGATCGACAACCCTCGCCGTTACTTCTCAGGCGACTGAGCGCGGCGGATTGGCCATCGTGCAGCCTTTTGGGGGTCCCGGCCCCCAAAAGGCTGCACGATGAGGACGAATGTCGGCGTTGCCGGGCAGTCTGGGGGCATGGCGAGCGGATTACCTGAGGATCTGCACGAGCTGGCGAGGTTCCAGGATGGCATCCTGACGAGCATGCAGGTCCTCGCCGGAGGGCTGACCAGGGAATCCATCCGGTGGCGGCTGGCTGCCGGGCAGTGGCAGCGGCTGCAGACCGGCGTCTATGCCGTGTTCTCCGGCCCGCCGGGCCGCGGAGCGATCCTATGGGCCGCCGTGCTGCGCGCGGGCCCCGGTGCCATGCTGAGCTATCACACGGCCGCCGAGCTTGCCGGGCTGATCGACCGGCCGCGCGCGCTCATCCACATCACGATGCCCAGCGACCGGTACCTCCGCCGCCCGATCCCCGGAGCGGTCCTGCACCGGTCCGGTCGCGCCCAGGCGCTGCATCCCGCGCTCGCGCCGCCGCGGACCCGAGTCGAGGAGACGGTACTTGACCTGGCCGGCATGGCGGCGACCGTCGATGACGCCTACGGCTGGATCACCCATGCGCTGGGACGCCGGCTCACCACGCAGGCCCTGCTCCGCGATGCGATGGCCCAGCGCCCCCGGATGCGCTGGCGCGATGACCTGGCGACGGCGCTGACCGCCGACTGGGCCGGCGTGCACTCCAGCCTGGAGCACCGCTACGTGCGGGACGTCGAGCGACCGCACGCCCTGCCGCATGGCACTCGCCAGGCCCAGGCGCGGCACGGCCGCCGCACCCAGTACCGGGACGTCCTCTACGACGAGTACGCCGTCGCAGTGGAACTGGACGGCCGCGCCGCCCATCCCGGCGACTTGCGCTGGACCGACATCCGCCGCGACAACGCCGCTGCTGCCGCCGGCGGAGTCATCACCCTCCGGTACAGCTGGCTGGACATCACCCAGCGTCCGTGCCTCGTCGCGGCCCAGGTCGCCCAGGTACTCGGGGGCCGCGGCTATACCGGGTCGCGAGGCTGCTCCCCGGCCTGTCTGGTCCCGGCCATGATCCTGCAGCCTTTTGGGGGTCCCGGCCCCCAAAAGGCTGCACGATCATGAGGTATGGACCTACACCGCTGGCTAGGCGCCGGGCTGGACGCGATCGCGCAATGGCAGGAGGGCTTCGGGCCCGTCGAGCAGCACGAGTCGCTGCGGGTCAGCGACGAGCAGGTCGCCGCCGTGTTCGGCGAGTTCACCGGGCGGCTGCGGGACAACTACCCGTTCTTCCACCCTGCCTACGCCGGCCAGATGCTCAAGCCGCCGCACCCCGTCGCCGTGGCCGGCTATCTCACCGCGATGCTGATCAACCCGAACAACCACGCGCTGGACGGCGGCCCGGCCACGGCGCAGATGGAGAAGGAGGTCGTCGCGGAACTGGCCGCGATGTTCGGGCTGCGCCAGCACCTGGGCCACCTGACCACCAGCGGGACCATCGCCAACCTGGAGGCCCTGTTCGTCGCCCGCGAGCTGCATCCGGGCCAGGGCATCGCCTACAGCACCGAGGCGCACTACACCCACAGCCGGATGTGTGCCGTGCTGGGCATCGCGGGAACCGCCGTGGGAGTCGACGCCGCGGGGCGGATAGACCTCGATGAGCTCGACGCGGTGCTGGCCGGCGGCCAGGTCGGCACGGTCGTCGCGACGGCCGGCACGACCGGGCTCGGCGCCATCGACCCGGTGCACGGGGTGCTCGCCGTCGCCCGCAGGCACGGGGTGCGCGTGCACGTCGACGCGGCCTACGGCGGCTTCTACACCCTGCTGGCCGGCCTGGACGGGGCGGCCGGGCTCGATCCGGCGCCCTGGCGGGCGATCGCCGAGTGCGACTCGGTGGTGATCGACCCGCACAAGCACGGCCTGCAGCCCTACGGCTGCGGGGCCATCCTGTTCGCCGATCCCGAGGTCGGCCGGTTCTACCTGCACGACTCCCCGTATACGTACTTCACCTCCAGCGAGCTGCACCTCGGCGAGATCAGCCTGGAGTGCTCGCGAGCTGGCGCCGCGGCCGCCGCGCTGTGGCTGACCTTCCGTCTGCTGCCGCCCACGCCCAGCGGCCTCGGCCAGGCCCTCGCGGCCTGCCGCCGGGCCGCGCTGGCCTGGGCGCGGCTGCTGGAGGACTCCCTCCGGCTGGACCTGTACCAGCGGCCCGAGCTGGACATCGTCTGTTACTTCCCGCTGACGGCCGGCCCTGGCGTCGCGGCGCACCGGCTGTCGGCGATCGACGCGGCCAGCGGGCGGCTGCTGGCCGCCGGGATGGCCCGTGCGCAGCGGCCCGTGTTCGTGAGCACGCTGAAGGTGCCGGCGCAGGCGCTCGCGCGCCGCCACCCGGCCATCACGACCGACGCCGCGGCCGGGCGCATCATGCGCAGCGTCCTGATGAAGCCCGAGTCCGAGGGGTACGTGCCCGAGCTGCACGCCCGGCTGGAGGAGCTGGCGCACGAGCTGGGCGCTGGGCGATAGTCCCGACTGGGAATTACTCCGAGTCGTAGCGGAAGCCGTCGAGAAAACGGCGGAAGAGCCCGCCCTCCCGGGGCAGGGCCGGCGCCGGCGGCGGCGCCTGCGGCCGCTCCCGCCCGATGGGCTGGTCGTAGTCGGCGCGCGCGATGGCGTCCACGACCGCGGCTTCGTCGAAGGCCGCCGAGCCGGGGATCTCGGGCACGTAGCCGACCAGGTCACCGTCGGCGAGCACCTCGGCCGCCAGGCTCGCCGTGCCCTCGGCGCCCCAGACCGCCTCCCGGCCGCCGCTGAGGCGCACCCGGACGGCGTAGGCGTCGATGCTCATCTTCGCCAGGTGCGCGTCGATGCCACGATCCCGCAGCGCGTCGGAGACCCGCCGGGCCCGGTTCTCATCCATGCGCCCCAATCTACCGTCGCGATCCTGAGGGTCGGCTGAAGGCTTGCGCGGACCCAGCTGAGGGATCGGGGCACGGCGCGGGCGGCGGCTGGTTGAGCGCTGAGGGCTCGTCGAATAGCCTGCAGCTCATGTCGAAGAACTGGCCGTCGCTCTCCTATGAGCAGTGGCGCGCGACCTGCGACACGCTGCACGCGCACGCCCAGCTGCTGGGCAAGCTGGCGGCCAGGCTCGCCCCGCCCGAGCCGCAACTGCAGCACGCGGCGCTGCGGCTGACCGCGCGGGGGTGGGAGACGGCGCCGCTGCCCGCGCCGGACGGGTCCGGGGCGCTGGTCGTGGCGCTCGACCTGCACGCCCACGAGGCGGTGGTGGAGCACAGCGGCGGCCGGGCCGAACACATCGCGCTGACGCCGCACCGGGCGGTCGCCGACGTCACCGGGGACGTGCTGGCGGCCGTGCGTGAGGCGGGCGGCGCGGCGGAGGTCAACCTGCGGCCGCAGGAGGTTCCGTGGAGCGTGCGGCTGGACGAGGACTACGAGCACGCGCATTATGACCCAGACGAGGTGGCCGACTACTTCGCCGCGGCGACCCAGGCCGCGCTGGTCCTGGCGGAGTACCGGGCCCCCTACCGCGGGCGCTCGACGCCGGTCAACGCGTGGTGGGGCTCGTTCGACCTGGCGGTCAGCCTGTTCTCCGGGTCGCCGGCCAACCCGCCCTCGGATGACTTCATCATGCGCAACGCGATGGACGCGCAGGAGGTCGCGGTCGGCTGGTGGCCTGGCGACGCGCGCTACGCCAAGGCGGCCTTCTACGCGTATGCGCACCCGGCCCCGGAGGGCTTCGCGCACATGACCTTGTCCCCGGCGGCCGCGCACTGGGACGGGGTCCTGGGCGAGTACATCCTGGACTGGGAAGATGCCCGCTCGAGCCCGGACCCGCACGCGACGGCCCTGGAGTTCGCCCGCTCGGCGTTCCGGCACGCCTGCGCGGTGTGCGAGTGGGACAACGGGCTCGCCGCGAGCGCCGAGGGAAGCCCGCCGCCGGTCACCTGAGCACCTGCCGCGGGCGCGGGCGGCTGGTACCCGGTCAGGCCTCCGGCTGGCCGCGAAAGGACGCCAGCCGCCAGAAGCGGTGCCACCGGAACGGGCGCCGTCGCGGCTGAGCGCCGGGGCGGTTCCTCGGGACCACGACGCGCAGCGCGCGGGGCACGATCTCGCAGTGCACCGGTGTCGCCACCATGACGGTCTCGCCGTCGATGCCGGCCGGGATCTCGGGCTGCTCCGCCTCGACGGTGACCTCATCGGCGGTCAGCACGTTGAGGCCGCGGCCATGCCCGCGGCGGATCAGCCCGACGGCCTGCGCGGCGTTGTCGACGGTAATGGCGATCACGCCCAGCCGGCCGGCGTCGAGTCCCGCGCGCCCCCCGAGCCCGGCGATGTCGGTGGTCTCGTAGATGTTGTTGCTGATCAGGAGCGCCTGCGGGCCCTGCAGCTCCGTGTTGCCGACCTGCGTGTTGCCGACCTGCGCGCGCAGGCGGTGCCCGTCGCCGTCGCCGCTGAGCAGGCCGGGCAGCAGCTGCAGGGTCGTCCCGCGCTTGTCGTCCCGGTACGCCGGACTCCGGACCACCTCGGCGTAGGCGCCGAACGACGCGTTGTTGACGAAGGTGCGGTCCCCGATGCGGCCGAGGTCGATCTGGAGCTCCAGGCCGTCGGTCAGCGCGTCCAGGCAGGTGGACGGGTCGTCGCGATCCAGGCCGAGGTCCATGGCGAAGTGGTTGCGGGTTCCCGCGCTGATGCACAGGAACGGCAGGTCATGCTCCGCGGCAATGCCCGCCACGAGAGCCTGCGTCCCGTCGCCGCCGGCGACGCCGAGCAGGTCGGCTCCGCCGGCGGCGGCCTGCCTGGCCAGCGCCGCGACGTCCACGATCTCCGGGCCGTCCAGCAGGGCGACCTGCGCCCCGAGAGACTCGGCCTTCTCCTTCAGCCCGAACTTGGCGACCTTGCCGCCGCCCGATCTCGGATTCATGATCAGGAAGGGATGCCGGGGCCGCTGCGCCTTGCGCTCCGGGCCGGGCACCTGCTGGACGCGGCCCATGGCCGCTCTGGAGCTGACGGCCGCGAGAAGCAGCGCCGCGACGGCCACGATGGCGACCCACAGCAGGTTGCGGCGAGCGTAGGCCGTGATGACCAGCGCCGGGGCCAGCACCGCCAGGACGCCGGCCAGCCAGCGCAGCGGGCCCCGGTTGGCCAGGAACCAGTAGGCCCCCGCCAGCATCGCGCAGACCCCCACCGCACCGATGATGACCAGTCCGAGGCTGCGCAGGCCCGCGAAGGCAATGAGGACGGCGACTGCCGCCGCGATCAGCAGGATCGACAGGCGAGCCAGCCACCGCTGCCTGGTCACCGGCTCACCCCCGATCCGATGACCGTGCTGCGGGGACGCCTCGCTATGGCTGCCAGCGGCGCTCATGGTGGGTGTCCTCCGCTCATCCGGCCCGGCCGGTCAGCAACTCTGCCGCGCGGCCGCCGCTCGTGGATCACCCAGACGGGGTGATCCATGGCGCGGAAGCTGCCGGCCGCAGCCGGGATCACTCCCGGCGGGTGACGACGGGACGGACACCGGCCACCAGTCTGTGACCGTTCGTCCCGTGGACCGCACCAACGAAAAGGGGGGCCAGCCGTGGCCAAGACCGACGGCACGTTCATCTACATCGCCACGTATCCGGACGAGATCGCGGCGCGAGAGGACTATCAGGTCGTCAAGGGCCTGCACGACACCGGCCTGGTCGGCTCCTACGACGCGGCCGTCGTCACCAAGGACGCCGCCGGCAAGGTGCACGAGAACAAGGACGAGACCGCCACCCGGCACGGCGCCTGGTGGGGTGCCGCCGCCGGAGCCGCGGTGGGCCTGCTGTTCCCGCCGGCGCTGCTCGGCGCGGCCGCCACCGGCGCGGTGGTCGGCGGGGTGAGCGGTCATCTGGCCAAGGGCATGTCCCGCTCGCGTGCCAAGGAACTCGGGGACTTCATCGACCCGGGCCAGGCCGGGCTCATCGTCGTCGGCGAGACCACGATCGAGGGCGCGATCCAGCAGTCGGTGACCAGGGCGCAGAAGCAAACCGCCGAGGAACTCGACGTGGACCCGCACGACATCGACAAGACACTCCAGCAGGCCCTCAGGGGAATGTAGGGACGCGGCCTGCTGCCGCGGCTCCGGCTAGCGCAGCAGCAGGCCGCTGATCCGGCGGCCCGCCAGGGCCAGGCCGGCCACGCCCATGACGGCCAGGTACCCGACGGGCCAGAGCAGGCCGGGGCCGACCGCGCCGAGGGTCAGGCCGCGCATGAGCGTGACCCCCTGGAATAGGGGCGTGCACTCGACCGCGATCTGGATCGCCCGCGGGTAGACGCCGAGCGGGTAGAAGGTCGTCGAGAACAGGAACATGGGCAGCGTCGCCAGCGTCACGAACTCAAAATGCTGCCAGCTGGTCATGAAGGTGGTCGCCGCCATGCCCACCCCGGCGAACGCGAAGCCGATCAGCAGCGCGGCCGGCAGCGCCAGGACCGCCCACGGCGAGTGCACCAGGCCCATCCCGAGCATGACCGCCAGGAAGGACACCGCGTACAGGCCACCGCGGATCAGTGCCCAGCCGATCTCGCCGAGGGCGATGTCACTCGAGCGCATCGGCGTGGCCAGGGCGGAGTCGTAGAGCTTGGCGTACTTGAGCCGGAAGAACACGTTGAACGTGGAGTCCATCACGGCCCCGTTCATCGCCGAGGTCGCCAGCAGCCCCGGGGCCACGAAGCTGGTGAAGCTGATGAGCTGGCCGCCCGGCCCGGTGACCTGGCCCACCAGCCCGCCGATCCCGACGCCGATGGACAGCAGGTAGAAGAGGGGCTCGAACACCCCGGACGCCAGCATCAGCCAGGCGTGCCGGTAGGCGCGGGCATGCCGCTCGATCAGCCGCGAGCTGCCGCGGCCGCCGAGCGCGCCGCCGCGGGCCGCCAGCAGCGGCGCGGGCAGGATGCGCAGCGGCAGTTCGCGCAGCGACCGGGCGGACGGGCTAGACATACAGCCGCCTCCGGTAGGTCCGCTGGCCGATGAGCAGCCCGGCCAGGGCCAGTGCCGCCAGATAACTAACGTGCACGAGCGCGCCGCCCAGGTCAGGCGTGCCCAGGCTCAGCGAGCGGCACAGCACCACCCCGTGCCACAGCGGCGTGGCGTAGGCCACCGGCCTGATCCACCCCGGCAGCTGGCTGACCGGGAAGAACGTGCCCGAGAACAGGAACAGCGGAATCAGGAAGAACCGGTAGAGCATCGCGAACGAGGAGTCCTTGCTCCGGGTGATCGCGAACGCCTCGATGGGCGCCGCGAACGCCAGCCCGGTGAGCAGGCAGACCGGGATCGTCGCCAGCACCCACAGCGACCGCGCCGCGCCGAAGGCGGTCATCACCGCCAGGAAGATCGCGCAGTTCATCAGCAGGCGCATGGCGGTGAACAGCAGGTGGCCGCGCAGCAGGTCGGCCGGGCGCAGCGGCGTCGCCGCGGCCGCCTGGTAGGTCTTCAGCCACTTCACCGAGGCCAGGACGGGGTAGGTCGCCTCGCCCATGGCGGTCTGCATCGCGGTCGCCGCCAGCAGGCCTGGCGCGAGGAAGGCCAGGTAACTGACGCCGCCGAGGCGGGCCGTGCCGTGCTGGTCGACCAGGGTGCCCAGGCCGAGGCCCATCGCGCCCAGGTAGAGCACCGGACTGGCGATGCTGGAGTAGATCGAGCCGCGCCAGGTGCGCCGGTAGTTGGTCAGCCAGAACCGGAACGCCCGTGGGGCTAGCAACCAGGGAGCCGCGGGCGAGCTCATCAGTCCTCCAGGCGGCGGCCGGTCAGCCGGAGGAACACGTCCTCCAGGGTGCTGCGACGCACCAGCGAGGTGAGCGGGTCCATGCCCCGAGCCCGGACTGCCGCCAGCGCGGCGTCCCCGTCGGCCACGTAGAGCAGGAGCCGGTCGGCCAGGATCTCGGCCCGCTCCGCCGGTCCCGTGCTCTCTAGCCCCGTGGTAGCTAGCCCCGTGGTAGCTAGCTCCGCGGCCAGCTTCTCCACCGCCTGGTCATGCTCGGCGGGATGGAACCGGAGCTCGAGCACCTCGGGCGTGGAGTACCGCTCGATCAGCTCCCGCGGCGACCCCTCCGCCGCGATCCGGCCGCCGTCCATCACCACCAGCCGGTCACACAACTGCTCGGCCTCGTCCATGTAGTGCGTGGTCAGCACCAGCGTGACGCCCTGCTGCTTGAGCCGGAACAGGCGGTCCCAGACCACGTGCCGGGCCTGCGGGTCCAGCCCGGTGGTCGGCTCGTCCAGCAGCAGGATCTCCGGCTCGTTGATCAGCGAGCGAGCGATCGTCAGGCGGCGCTTCATCCCGCCCGACAGGGGCTCCACCTGGTCGCCGGCCCGGTCGGTCAGCTGCACGAAGTCCAGCAGGCGGCTAGTCCGCTGGCTGATCACGTCCCGGGACAGGCCGAAGTAGCGGCCGTAGATCAGCAGGTTCTCCCGGACGGTGAGCTCGACATCGAGCGTGTCCTCCTGCGGGACGACACCCAGCCGGGCCCGGATGGCCTGCCCCTGCGCCACCGAGTCCATCCCCAGGATGGACAGCTCGCCGCTGGTCGGCGGCGATACGCAGCCGATCATGCGCATCGTGCAGGATTTCCCCGCTCCGTTGGGGCCCAGGAAGCCGAACGCCTCGCCTCGGTGCAGCTCGAACCCGATCCCGTCGACCGCTGTGAACTCGCCGAATCGCTTCGTAAGGTTCCTCGCGCGAATGAGAACCTCGGTATTGGGCACTAAGAGACAGTACCCGGGTCCGCCCGCATTTCCGAACGGATATTCGCTCACGAGGGGCCATCGGGCGGCAAGTGTGGCGAACCGGACACGGGGGCCTGGTCGCGGGATGACCACACGGGAGGCGCCCGGCGGGTAACCTCGCTCACAGCACACCCGCGGTCGCGGGTCACGAGTTTCGCGAGCAGGACTTAGCAGTGCGGAAGCACGGTGCGTACAGACGAGACAGTGCGCACCGGCACAGAGCAGACAGCCCAGCCCGAAAAGGATGGTCGCCCAGGTGAGCAGTGTCCAGGACCTGTACGCGCGGTTCCGGCGCCTGATCCACGAGCTCGCCAAGTTCGGCGTGATCGGCGGGATCGGGTTCGTCATCACCCTGGGTGGCGCGGACATCCTGCGCTTCGACGTCGGCATGGGCAAGTACAAGGCGGTCACCGTAGCCACGGTGATCGCGACCCTGGCCACGTTCGTCGGCAACCGCTACTGGACGTTCCGGCACCGCGAGCGCACCGGCACGGGCCGCGAGAGCATCCTGTTCTTCGTGATGAACGGCGTCGGGCTGCTCATCCAGTATGCCTCGATCTTCGCATTCCAGGACCTCGCCGGCCTGTCCGGCAAGTTCTGGTACAACCTCGCTAACTTCGTCGGCATCGTGTTCGGCACGATCTTCCGGTTCTGGTCCTATCGCCAGTTCGTCTGGCGCGACTCGGTCGTCGACGTGCTGGAGGAAGAGCACGAGGCGCTGGAGCCGACCGCGGCCGCGGCGGCACCGGCACCCGGCCGCACCGACGGGGTGCGGGTCGATAAGGCGGGAAGAATTAGTTAACTGTCGGTTTTGAAAGCTACGCCCGGCAACCCTGACCGGCGTTCGCCAGCAGGGTCCTCAGCGGCACCGCCAGCGCCCGGCTGGCCTGCGTCTGAGACAGCTTCCCGACCGCGACCAGCCGCCCGATGACGTGTACCTCCCGCGCCCGGCCGCGGGCGGGCGAGGTCAGCGGGTCATCCGCCGAGGGGCCCTGCACGAGGCCCGCCATCAGCGCCGCCTGCGGCCAGGACATCCCGGCCGGGGTGACCCCGAAGTAGCCGCAACTGGCCGCTGACAGGCCGTAGAAGTTGTTGCCGAAGTACGCGACGTCGGCGTAGAGACGGAGGATCTCGGCGCCGGAGTAGCTGTACTTCAGCTTGACGGCCAGGGCGACCTGCTTGGCCTCCACCGCCACCCCGGCCTGGCCCGGGGTGTAGAGCATCTTGGCCAGCTGCTGGTACAGCGTGGCGCCGCCCTGATCGTTCTTGCCGATCAGCGGTCCGGCCAGGAACCGTGCGACAGCAAACGGATCGATGCCGGGCTCGGAGTTGAACCGGTGATCCTCGGTGGCCTCCAGCGCCGCCGCGAAGCGCGGCGGGACCAGCGGCCCCGGGTAGACCGAGTGATGGGCGGCGGTCATCGCCCGGGCGATCTGCCGGGCGTTACTCACCGACGGCGTGAGGGCCATCAGGCCGCCGAATGCGGCCAGGCCCAGGCACGCGACAACGACCACGATGCCGATCACGGCTCGGATCAGGCGCGCCCACCATGGACGCCGGTATCCCCGGTAGCTCCGGCCGCGCGGGTTCGCCCCCCGGATTGAGCCTGGTGCCGTCACGCCGTCCGCTCCGGATCTGGCCGCTTTGCCGCCCTGACCGCCCTGGGCCGCCCTGGCGTGCCGACCGCTTGTCGTCATCCGAAAACGCCAACGACCGGGAGGCACGCAGAGTGCCAGGGCGGCGTGTGGCAAGGCCGGGCCGGCTGAAATTCATGAGTGGTGCGAACTACCTCGATGGCTGAGGCTAGGTGCCCTCGGTGGCGGCGAGCGCGGCGCCGTCGTCGGCGGCGAGCTCATCCAGGCGGGCCGTCACGGTGCGCACCCGGGCACCGGCCCGGTGCCGCCGCGGGCCGGTGCCGCCCCGCTGCCATGGCCGGGGGCCATCGAGCGGCCGGTACTCCAGTCCGGCGGCGTCCAGCCTGCGCAGGTGCGCGGCCAGCCGCCCGGCGAGCGCGGGCGGCATGCCTTCGTTGCCGGCGGCGACGCCGACTGGGGCTGGGGCGGCCACCGCCTGCCCCGCCCACGCCACGTCGGCCAGGGCGCAGGCCCGCGGGAAGATCATGTACTCCAGCTCGCGGCTAGTCCTGATGTACTCCGTCCACACCTGGAACTGGGCGCCGAGCAGCCGCTGCCGGGCCGGCGCCGGCCAGTCCGCGGGCACCGGCGAGAACGCCGCCACGTCCTGAACCCGCACCGGGCCGCCGATCCCGGCCGGCTCGTTGTCATCGTCGGACTGGTAGTAGTCGAAGTAGGTGGGCAGCACCGGCGCCGCGATCACATCATGGCCCGCCTCGGCGGCGCGGCGCGCGATCCGCATCCCCCGCCAGGCCATCACGATCGTGTCCGCGCGCAGCATCCCGCGCTGCCCGCCGGTGCTGGCGAAGCCCTCGTCCCAGACCACCGCCCGGACCCCGAAGTCAGTGGCCAGCATGTCGGCCACCTCGCGCAGGAAGACGGCATGCAGCTCCGCGGGCCCGGCGAGGCCGCGCTGCCGACGGTAGGCGTCGACCACCGGATCATCCCGCCATGCGTCCAGCACGCATTCGTCCCCGCCGATATGCACCTGCCGCGCCGGCACCGCCGACAGAAGCTCACCGAAGATCTCGCGGAGGAACTCCATCGTGGGCGGCAGCGGCGACAGCAGCGGCGGGAAGATCCCCCAGTCGGGGCTGACCTGGTAGCCGCCGGGCGGCGGACTGCCCGCGCCGAGTTCTGGCAGCGCCGCGAGCAGCGCGCTGGCGTGCCCGGGCACCTCGATCTCCGGGACGATCTCGATCATGCGCTCCGCCGCGTAGGCCGAGATCTCGGCCAGGTCCGCGAGCGTGTAATAACCGCCGTGCGGCGTCTCGTCGTAGCTGGGCGGCTGCTCCCGGCTGAGGCTGGTCCTGGTCCGCGGCCGATGCGAGCCAATCTCGTGCAGCGCAGGGTAGCGCCGGCTCTCGATTCGCCAGCCCTGGTCGTCGGTGAGATGCAGATGCAGCCGGTTCAGCTTGAGAGCGGCGAACGCGTCGATGAGCGTGATCAGCTCTCGCTTGGGAAAGAAGTGCCTGGCCAAATCCAGGTGCGCGCCGCGCCAGGCCAGGGCGGGCGCGTCCTCGATCTCGGCGCAGGGCAGTAGCCAGCCGACGGGGTTCAGGGCGGTGGCGGCGTTTGGGGCCGGGGCGCTCGGGGCCGGGGCGCTCGGGGCGGGGGTGATCGGGGCGGCGCGCCAGGCTTCGTCGGGCAGAAGCTGACGGAGGGTCTGCGCCGCGTAGAAGGCGCCGGCCACTCCCCCGGCCACGATGGTGATGCCGGCCTGGCTGATGGTGAGCCGGTACGCCTCCGGCGCGAGGTCGGCGGCGATATAGACGGTGAGCCCAGGGGTGCCTGGCCTGCTGTTGCTGTCGATGGTGCCCGCGCTGGTTTCGTGTGACGGGTGGCTGGGCCAGGGGATGCTGCTGAGAAGACGGCTTACCGCGGCCGCCGCCTGGGCTGATTCCGCACCTGTTCCGCTGCCATGGCCCGCCGCGACGACGACCTTTGCCGTCAGCAGGAGGCTGCCGTGCAGTGGGCGGACCGATTTCGGGCAGGGAACAAGGCCGGCCAGGCGGTCGCTCATGGGGGTCAGTGACTCCGTTCGGCTGCACGCGGAGGGCTGTGGCGGCTGGGTGTGCGGGCTGGTGTGGCGGGCGGAGCCACGCGGCGCAGGTCATGGCCAGGCGCCGCGCGGCCAGACCTGCCGAGCGCGACTAAGAGTAACGATGCTCGCCCAGGTCGGCCGACAGTCGCCGGCCGACAGTCGCGGGCCGCCTGCCGCCGACCGCGGGTGAGCCGTCGCACGGGCCAGGGGTGGCGGCTGGATTCGCCTCCTGTCATCCTGCGCTAAGGTATGTAAGCCCGTTGCGCCGCTGGCGGGTGGTCGGTTCCGGGACGTAGCGCAGCTTGGTAGCGCACTTGACTGGGGGTCAAGGGGTCGCGGGTTCGAATCCCGCCGTCCCGACCA
>DATKRH010000022.1:0-91405 GCA_035532295.1 Streptosporangiaceae bacterium | reverse complement strand
GATGATCGGCGAGAAATGGTCGCCGAGGACCGAGAAGTTCGGGCCGAACCCGTTGTGCACGCCCTTGACGATCGAGATGCCGGGCTGGAAGTGCGCGTACGACCGGACGGCCTGATCGAAGATCACCAGATCGTAGGACGTAGTTCTGAAAGTGTAATAAAACATATAAGAGAACACCGAGTAGCCGACGGCGATGAGTGCCGTCAGCAGCCCCACCGCCACCCGGTGCACTGACCGGTGGCCGCTTGCTCGCTCGTTCATGCCCGGTCGGCCGACCGGGACAGCGGTTTTCATCGCCTGTCGCATATCCATCGCTGCGGAGACTACCGGGCCGGGCCCTCAGCTCGCCGTTTACTTTCATTCTTTTGCCCGGATTTGAGCACGAACTCGCTCGTCAGGCCCCTCCCGACATGGTGACATGCGCGCCGCGCCGCCCGCGGCCGGCCTGGCGGCGGAGGGTGGACTAGCTGGCCAGCCGGGCCAGGACGACCAGCCCAGTCCCGGTATTCGGGAATGCCCGCTGTATGGTCCGAAACGGCGCGGTCCCCCAGCGGATGGTCGCACCGACCGCGCTGCCAGATGGCTGGAGCAGCCGGCCGGATCCGGCGGTGCGCTCGGCAATGGACTGGGATCCCGTCGCGGCGAGCCGGCGGCGGGCGATCAGGTTGCGGCCAGTTTCCAGCAGATAGCCCAGCGGGAAACCGTACTGGCGTACCTGAATCTCGCCGAAGTCGCAGCTGGTGAGCAGGGCGGCCATGACGTCGGGATCGTAGCGACGGAAGTGGCCCGCGAGCTCATCGGCCGGGCCGAACCGGTGCTGGCTCGCCGGTACCGACAGCAGTAGCCAGCCGCCGGGCCGCAGCCGAGTCGCCCACTCCTGCACCATGGCCTTGTCATCCTCGATGTGCTCGAGCACCTCGAACGCGCAGACCAGGTCGAACCGCTCGTCGCCGATCGCCTCGAAGGAGATATTGCGGACCTCACCCGGCCCGACCGCCTTGATCCGCCGCTGGGCCACGGTCCAGGACACCTCGTCCGGCTCAACCCCCACGTAGCGGTAGCGCTGGGACAGCCGCGCGCCAAGCGCGCCCTGGCCGCAGCCGATCTCCAGCACGTCGGTGATGCCGGGCGGCAGGATGCGCTGGATCACCGCATAGCGCAGCCAGGCGTTCGGCGTCAGCGGGGCGACCGCGTTGACGTCGACTTTCGATCTTGCTGCCGGCGGACTAGAGACCATGCCAAGCTCCTCATCGTGAAGGTCGCGGGACTGCGGGGGCGCCGCTGGCCGGGAGCAGTTCCCGGGCCAGCGGGGCCACGATCTGCGCGGGCGTGAATTGCTGCTCGGCGAGCTCACGGGCCCGCTTTCGCAGCCGGATCAGCTCGGCGCGGTCGCCGGCCAGCCGCCGCAGCGCCGCGGCCAGCGCCGCCGGATCGCCAGGGGGCACCAGGATAGCCGCGTCGCCCAGGGTCCGGCGCTGCGGCGGGGTGTCCGAGGTCACGATCGCGCACCCGGCGGCGGCGCCCTGGAACACCTTGTTGGGCACGACCCGCAGTGCCTTGTCCCCGGTGCCGAAGATGCCGAGGCAGACGTCCTGGCCGGCCACCAGCGCCGGCAGCTCGGCGGCGGGGACCCAGTCCAGCCACCGGACCGCGTGGCTGGCCCCGGCCGCCGCCCTGGCCTGCGCCTCGTCCTGACCGCCGCCGACCATGGTGACGGCGATCGGCTCGCCGGCCAGCAGGCCGAGCGCGGCGCCGATCGCCGGCGTCCCCTGCAGCGGGGTGTACAGGCCGTAGAACACCACCCGCAGCGGGCCAGCGGCGGCGCTGGCCGCATCTTCAGCGGCCGGCCGGGCCGCCGCATGCCAGGCCGCCGGCGCGCCCACCGGCACCACGACGGCCCGGCCCCGGTGCCGCTCGGGCAGCGCGGCCAGATGCTCACTGGTGTCCACCACGATGACGTCGGCCGAGCGCAGCGCGGCGGCGTCGATCATGCGCAGCAGGGCCTGGCGCGGGCCGCCGTCCAGGCGGCGGTCCCGCCCGGTGTCGCTGGCCCCGACCAGGTGGTCGAGCACGACCGGCACCCGGCGGAAGACCCGCCGGGCCAGGATGACGTCGAAGTGGCCGAGATAGCCGACGAGCACCGCGTCCGGCGCGGGCATCCGGCGGGCGGCCCGCACCAGCGTCGCCCAGCGCCGGGCCAGGCGCACCAGCAGCGCCGGCGCCCGCCAGGGGTGGGCCAGCATGCTGACCCGGGCCGCCGTGTCCAGGCCCAGCGGGGCGTTGCACTCGGCCACGTCGAAGCCGCGGGCCGCCAGGCCCTCGGCGATCGTGGCGACCCTCGGGTGGGTCGAGGTGTCATAGGTACCGAAGAGGAGAACGCGCATCGTGAGCGACCTTAACGTCTCGCGGAAGCGCGATGGGCCAAGATGGTCGGGTCTGACGGCCCGTCGGACATAGGCTCTGGCTATGT
Organism: Streptosporangiaceae bacterium; assembly: GCA_035532295.1. Taxonomy (GTDB): domain Bacteria; phylum Actinomycetota; class Actinomycetes; order Streptosporangiales; family Streptosporangiaceae; genus DASUBV01. The sequence goes on along the minus strand of DATKRH010000022.1, from coordinate 88,935 downwards.
CCGACCACCAAGTCGCCGCTGCGGTCGACGAGTCAAGCGGCGCCGGAGCCGGCGCCGTGCCGCCGGGCGGGCGCACGAGCAAGTGGGCCGCGATCGCCGCGCTGGCGGGCAGCCGTCCGGCTCGCTGGGGGTTCGTGGCGGTCACCGTCGGCCTCGGCGGTTACGCGGTAGCGCGGGAATGGCCCCGCGTCAGTGCCGCCCTTGCCGATCTCGGCCTCCTGGCGGTGGCCGGCGCCCTGGTCAGCGTGCTGATCGCGCTGCTGGCGTCGATGGAGGTGTGGCGGCGGCTGCTCGCGGCGCTCGGCTCGCCGCTGCCGGTCCGCGCGGCGGGCCGGATCATGTTCATCGGCCAGCTGGGCAAGTACCTGCCCGGTTCGGTCTGGCCGGTCCTGGCGCAGATGGAACTGGGCAACGCCTACCGCGTGCCGCGGCACCGCTCGGCCAGCGCGGCCATCCTGCTCATGGTGTTCTCCCTGCTCAGCGGACTGCTGACCGCCCTGATCGCACTGCCGTTCGTCGGCGGGTCCACGCCCTATCTATGGGCCCTGCTGGCCGCTCCGGTGCTGCTGATCCTGCTGCACCCGCGGGTGCTCAACCTGGTCCTGAGCCGCCTGCTGCGGCTGGCCAAGCGACCGCCCCTGGACAAGCCGCTGACCGGACGCGCGGTGGCGACCGCGCTGGCCTGGTCCTTTGCCTCCTGGATCATGTACGGCCTGCAGATCTGGCTGCTGGCCACCCGGCTGGGAGCGCCCGACGGCAAGACCGCGCTGCTCGCGGCCGGCGGCTTCGCCTTCGCCTGGAGCGTCGGCTTCCTGGTCGTGTTCGCCCCCGCCGGGGCCGGCGTGCGCGAGGTGCTGCTGGTGGCCATGCTGGGCCCGGTGCTCGGCGTCGGCGCCGCCACCGCGGTGGCCCTGGTGTCCCGCGTGCTGCTGACCGCCGGAGACCTGCTCACCGCCGCCTTGTCGGCCGGGTTCACCCGCCGCGCGGGCATGCCGCCCGCGCCCGGGGCCAGGTAGCGCCCAAGGCTAGGTGGCCGCCGAGAGGCTAGGTGGCCGCCGAGAGCACGTGCCGGAAGTACTCGACCGTCCGCTTGAGGCCCTCCTCCAGCGGCACGGTCGGCTCCCAGCCCAGCAGCTCACGGGCGCGGCTGATGTCGGGCCTGCGGCGGACCGGATCGTCGGAGGGCAGGGCGGCATGCACGACCGGGCTGCCGCCGCCCACCAGGGCCAGGACCTTGCTGGCCAGCTCGAGCATGGTGAACTCGCCGGGGTTGCCGAGGTTGACCGGGCCGGTGACCTCCGGCGGCGAGGCCATGAGGGCGATCAGGGCGTCCACCAGGTCATCGACGTAACAGAACGACCTGGTCTGCGATCCGTCGCCGAAGACGGTGAGTGGCTCGCCGCGCAGCGCCGCGACGATGAAGCTCGATACCACCCGGCCGTCGTTGGGCTGCATGTTGGGGCCGTAGGTGTTGAAGATCCGCGCGACCTTGATCGGCAGGCCGTGCTGACGGTGGTAGTCGAAGAACAGGGTCTCCGCGCAGCGCTTGCCCTCGTCGTAGCAGGACCGGATGCCGATGGGGTTGACATTGCCCCAGTAGGACTCCTGCTGTGGATGCGTGGCCGGATCGCCGTACACCTCGGAGGTCGAGGCGAGCAGGATCCGCGCGCCGAGCCTCCTGGCCAGCCCGAGCATGTTGATCGAGCCGTGCACGCAGGTCTTGGTGGTCTGGACCGGGTCCCGCTGGTAAAAGACCGGCGAGGCCGGGCAGGCCAGGTGATAGATCTGGTCGACCTCGACGTAGAGCGGGAACGTCACGTCGTGGCGCATCAGCTCGAAGCGCGGCTCGCCGAGCAGGTCGGCGACGTTGTGCCGCGAACTCGAGGAGAAGTTGTCCACCACGAGCACGTCATGGCCAAGGTCGAGCAGCCGCCGGCACAGGTGCGATCCGATGAAGCCCGAGCCCCCGGTCACCAGGATCCGCTGCGGCGAGGCCGCCGACGGCTGTGCGGGACCTATTAGCGAACTCAACCCCACTGCGACTCCTTTTTGCGCAAACTTGACCTAACCTTTTGTCGAACTTTTACTTCGGGCAGGTCGGCCGCGGTATGCCGCCGATGCGCCTGTAATCCACCGGGTTGATAGCGCGGATGACGTTATCGCCTGGGCCTGGTCCCGTAAACTGCCCGTCGTGAAACTGTCAATCCTGATGCCCGTATATAACGAGTCCGCCACCTTGGCCGCTGCCGTCAAGGAGGTCCTGAACGTCAGCTTTCCCTGCGAGATCGAGCTAGTCGTCGTGGACGACGGCAGCACGGACGGCACCCGCGACCTCTACCCGTCGCTCGGCGACGATCCGCGCGTGAGCATCCACCTCCACGATCGGAACCTGGGCAAGGGAGCGGCGATCCGCACGGCCGCCGCCGCGGCTGCCGGCGACTACCTGATCATGTGCGACGCCGACCTTGAGTACTCGCCGGCCGAGATCCCCGCGCTGCTGGCCCCCGTGATCGACGGGCGGTCCCAGATTGTATACGGCACCCGGACTTTCGGCAGTCACAACGCGTACTCCTACGTTTACGTGCTGGGCAACAAAGGCGTGACCACGGCAGCGAACGTGCTGTTCAACTGCTATATCAGCGACCTTGAGACTTGTTTCAAGCTGATCCCCACCGCACTGTACCGGGAGCTCCGCATCCGCGAGACTGGCTTCGGCATGGAGGCGGAGATCACGGGCAAGCTGCTGCGACGCGGCCTGCGGCCGTATGAGGTTCCGATCAGCTACACGGCGCGCAGCCGGGCGGCAGGGAAGAAGCTCACCTGGCGCGACGGCGTCGAGGCGCTGTGGATCTTGTTCCGGGAGCGGTTCACGCCTCGTCCCGCCTGACGCTTCGCCGGGTTATCCCGCCGTGCTTGCGCCACCCCGAGATTTAGCCACCCCGAGATTCAGGAGGCCGGGACCAGATGCGCGTGGACGATGACGCGTCGGCGTCCGCCCCGGAGGCCACGTCGGCGCTGGCCGGCGCGACCGGCAAGGTGCTCCGGTGGCCGAACGTCGCGGAGCACCTGGGTGTCCTGCTGCTCGGGCTGCTGGTCCTCGGGGTGCACGACGTCGGGTACCTCCTGCGGGCGCCGTTCTGGACCGACGAGGCCTGGGTCGCGGTCACCACCCGCTTCCCGCTGTCGCAACTGCCCGCGACCACCTCCAGCACGCCGATCGGCTGGTCGGCGCTGCTGCGGCTGTTCCCGGCCGGCGGGGCGCAGACCTCCCGGCTGCTGCCGCTGGCCTTCGCCGGCGCCGCCGTGATGATCGCCTACTGGTTCGCGCGGCGACTGGGCTGGCGCTGGCCGGCCGCCTCGGTGGCCGCTGGCCTGCTGGCCGCGATCGGCGTGCTGCTGATGCCCGCGATGCTCGTGCGTAACGACCTCAAGCAGTACACCGCCGATGCCGCCACCGCGCTGCTGACCCTGGCGCTGACCTCGCAGCTCGAGCGCGAATGGTCGCGGCGCAGGCTGGCTGTCCTGTCGGTCGCCATCTGGGGCGGCATGCTGTTCAGCCACACGGTCACGTTCGTGGGCATCGCGGCGTTCGCGGCGGTGTGCGTCGTCCAGCTTGCCCGGCGCGCCTGGCGCCGCCTGATCGAGGCGGCCGTGGCCGGAGCAGGCACGGCCGTTCTCATGCTCGGCGTCTACGTGGTATTCGATGCCCGCGCGGTCGTGCCCGGGCTCACCGCCTACTGGTCGGGCTACTACCTGCCGGCCGCCCGCGGCCTGCACGCGAGCGCGACGTTCGTGACCGCGCGCTTCGACGCCGTGCACGGCTACTTCGGCCTCGGGCCGGCCTGGCTGGCGGTGCCGCTGGTCATAGCGGGACTCGTCACCATCTTCCGGCTCGGCCGCCCCGCGACGGCGGTCGCGATCGCCTTGCTGTGGCCGCTGATGCTCACGCTGTCGGCGCTGCGGAAATACCCGTTCCTGGATCTGCGGACCTCGACGTTCCTGCTCGCCGTCACGGTCGCGGTGGCCGCGATCGGGGTAGCCGGGGTGTGCTCGCTGCTGCGGAGCTGGCTCCGGGGCCGGGTCTGCGGGGCGGGCGGCGGGGTCCGCGGGGCGGGCGGCGGGGTGCGCGGAGTGCGCGGAGTGCGCGAGGTGGTGGCCGGGCTGGTCGCCGCCGCGCTCGCGGCCGGCGCCGTGGCCGGATTCGCCGTCGGCGCCTGGCCGCGGGTGCGCAGCCACGAGATCCCGCGCGAGGACGTGCGTGACCAGGCACGCTACGTGGCCTCCCACGCCGCGCCCGCCGACGTGATCGTCGTGAACCTGAACAGCAACTGGGGCTTCGCCTACTACTGGCGCCGCGGCCAGCCGGCGCGCCGCCCGGACGCCGCCGTCCTGCAGGGATACGAGGCATACTTCCCCGGCCAGCCGCGCATCGTCGTCGCGCGTAACCGCGATGCCGCGGGCGTCGACGCGGCGCTGGCGCAGGCGCTGCGGCTGGCCGGGCCGCAGTCATGCGCCCGGATCTGGCTGGTCCGCGCGCACGTGAATTCCTCCGAGAAGGCCGCCTGGGCCGCGGCGCTGCGCGGGCACCGCCTGTCCAGCCAGTGGGTGGGTCACGGCGGGCTGCGGGTCGTGCGGACCGGCGGGCGCGGGTGCTGATCACATCCACGTTGCATCACCGCGCATCTGCGCCGCCGTCGCCGCGGTAGCGGGACGATGTCGGTTATTGTGCGTCAGTGATCGCGAGGAGACGGGTATGGGTGACGAGGTGAGCGCCGCGCAGCTCCCGGCGCTGGACGGCTCGCCAGCGGCCAGGTTGCGCGGGCGGGCCCGCGGGCGGGCCGGCTGGCTGCTCGGGGCTGGCGTCATCGCGTTCGCCGCCACCATCTGGATCTACCTCTACATGGTCAAGACACATTTTCACGGCTGGGCCATGGACCCGGTTGACCTGCGGGTGTACCGGGAGGGCGGGTTCAGCGTGCGGCACGCCACGCGGTGGTACAACCCGCACGTCAAGGCGCCGCTGTACAGCTGGCACCACACCATGCTCCAGTTCACCTATCCTCCGTTCGCGGCGCTCGTCTTCACCGTCATCTCCCTGCCCAAGATGGTGCTGATGAAGAAGCTGTCAGCGGGGATCGACGTGGCGGCGTTCCTGGCCGCGATCTGGTTCACCTTCGGGTGCATGGGCTACCGGCGTGGCGCCGCGCGGATTGGCGCCACGGGGCTGGTGGCCGCGGCGGTGTTCTGGATCGAGCCAGTTCAGCGCGTGCTGTTCCTGGGCCAGATCGAACTGGTGCTGCTCGCGCTGATCTTGTGGGACATGTCTCAGCAGGACCGGCGGTGGTGGAAGGGCGCCGGGATCGGCCTCGCGGCCGGGCTCAAGCTGGTGCCGCTGATCTTCATTCCCTACCTGCTGCTGACCAGGCGGTTCCGGCAGGCCGCGGTGGCGACCGGCACGTTCGCGGCCACCATCGCGATCGGCTTCGTGGTGCTGCCCGGCGACTCGGACGAGTGGTGGCTGCACGGCCTGTTCCTGAAGGGCGGCCGCACCGGCTTCGTGGCCTGGGAGGGTAACCAGTCGCTGCGGGGCATTATCACCAGGTTCGTGGGCAGCGTAGCCACGGCGGCGCCGATCTGGCTGGTGGCCGCCGCCCTGACGGCGGCGGTGGGCCTGCTGTGCGCGGCGGTCCTGGACAGGTACGGTCACCGGATGCTGGGCCTGCTGACGTGCGCGCTCACTGGCCTGCTCGTCTCGCCGATCAGCTGGGATCACCACTGGGTCTGGGTGATTCCCGCGATCACCGTCGCCGTGGTCTACGGGGTCCGGGCCATCCGGCGGCCCGCCGGCTGGGCCATGCTCGGCCTGGCGGCCCTGATCGGGCTCATCTTCGGCGCGTGGCCGGGACGCCTCTGGGGCAATCCGCTTGACCTCGGCGCCTTCTCCCGGGGGCTGATCTGGGCGCCCCCGAACACCGACCCGACCGTTTACTACAAGCTCGGCGACCGGCCGTCTTACGTGGAGTACCACTGGCACGGCTTCCAGTTGCTGGTCGGCAACCTGTATGTGCTGACCGGGATCGCCCTGCTGGCGTTGCTTGTGGTCATCGCGGTCCACGCTCTGCGGTCGGGCGCCGGGCCCGGCGGCGGAGGCGGCGGGCAATCCGGGGATGCGGGCAGCGGCAGCGCCCCCGGCCCCGCCCGCGCCCAGCCGGTCCGGCTGGCCACACCGGAGACCTAGTTCGGGACGATGCGTTCCAGGGCAGGCTGCGGCCCACCCGAAGACCCCTACCGGCCAGACGACGGCACCGCACCAGGCGGAGAAGCCGCATAGCAGCGATCATCCATGCGCTGAGGTGACATGATGAGGAAATCCCAGCGGAGGAACTGCCGCCCTTTTAGGCATGGCAAGCCGTCGCCAGCGGCCGCCCCGTCCCCGACGCCCGGCCCGGGGCACCCAGCCGCACGGACGATGCCGCAGTGCCCGCCGCGAATCGCGATGGGGGCCGGGAATCGGCGCTACCCGGCGGGGCAGCCGATAGATTCAGGTTATGAAGAAGCTAATCGAGCTGCTGGTCTGTTTCCTGCATCCCATCGCCGTCGTCCTGGTCTGGATTGACCTGGCGACCCGCCGCAACATTGGCAGCGGCGCGAAGCTGGCGTGGGCGATCTTCGCCCTGATTCCGCTGGTGCCGTTCCTGTACGTGCTCACCGGCGGCGACCTCTGGTAGACGCCCGTGTTCCGGCCGGTCAGCACTAGTGCAGCACTGTGTAGCGGACCGTCTGCACCCGGATCATGCCGTCGCGGAATACGAAAGTATCGATGCCGTCTTCGACCCTGGAATGCGCGGCAACGGCCGCCCATTCCAGGAAAAGAACGTCATCTTCGTAGATCAGAGTCTTGAGGTCCCAGGCCGCTTCCGGGACATCGGCGAGCAACTGGACAAATGTCGCGCGTATCCCGTCCTCGCCGCGGCTCACTCCGCTGGGCGTGATAATCACGGCATCGTCGGCGTAGTCCGCGACGATCTCATCGAGGTCGCCGGCGCCGAGCGCTTCGACGTGATGCTGAAAGACTTCCTCCGGGTTACGTGCCATTGCGCCACTCCTTTCTCACGGGATCTGACGCCCACCGTAGGCCGGCGCCGGACCCGCGGCCAGGGCTGAAGGTCCCCCAGTTCCGGCCGTCCCAGCATTCCGCGCACCCCGCGCACCCCGCGCATTCCGCGCACCCGCCGCGCCTGGCGCGCCGCGAGAAAGAGGTCAGCATGACGATCAGGCGAATTAGCTCAGGTGCCGGGCTGCCCGCGGGTTTTCCGTTCAGCCTCGCCAGCGAGAGCGACGGCACCCTGTACATCAGCGGGATGCCCGCGCTTGACTCCGCCGGGAAGTTCGCGCCGGGGACCTTCACGGAAGAGGCCGATCGGGCCTGGGCCAACGTGGTGGCCATCGCGGCCGCCGCCGGCTACTCTCCCGACGACTTTCTCTACGTGCAGGTGCTGCTCGGGGACATCGGCAACTACGGCGACATCAACGACTGGTGGCGGCAGCAGTTCCCCGACCCCGGCCGGGCACCGGCCCGGCTCACCTTCCAGGCCGGTGCCCTGCCCTTCGGAGCCAAGATCGAACTACAGGCCGTGGCGGCCCGGAGCCGCTAGCCGCCAACCGCGGGAATGGGGCGCCCGTCCTCCAGGTAGACCAGTCCCCGCCCGGACGTGGTCGCCCGCACCCGTCGCCGGATCGGGCCCCTGAGCATCGGCAGGGCACGGGTGAGCGGCACCAGCCGGTGCTCGGAGATCTCCTCTGGCTGAACCACGATCGCGGCCAGCCGCTTGTCGCCGATGGCGCCGCAGTCGAACAGGAACCGGATCCCGCCGGGCCGGCCCGGCCGCGGATGGCGGAAGTCCGCGCTCGCGAGCCGGCCATGGCGCACGTCGAGCCCGCACTCCTCGCTGACCTCGCGCCGGCACGCCTCCCAGGGCGTCTCCCCGTCCGCCTCCATGACGCCGCCGGGGATGGTCCAGCCCGACTTGTACGTCGGCTTGAGGATGAGCAGCCGACCCGCCCGGTCGAAGATGAGCGCCCCGGCCGACACCGGGATCGCCGGGACGCCGGCCGCGGCCTCCGCCGCCGGGACGCCGCCGCTCACGACCGCCGACCCGGCCGCGGTGACCGTCCCATGTCAGCTCCCAGCCGCGGGTCCGCTCATCGGCGCGGTCAGCTCAAGCTGGACGCCGTCCGGGTCTTCAAACGAGAGCACGTCGATGCCGAAGGATGGCAGGGCGGCAATCTGACCGTGCCGCACGCCCTGGTCGTCGAGCAGCCGCGCCGCATGCAGGAGGTCTTCGTGGCTGGCGACGCTGAAGCAGAGATGGTCGAGGCCGACCCGGTCCGGGTTGAAGCGGTCCCCTGGCGGAGCCATCGGCCGCAGGCCCAGCACCAGGCTGCCGCGGCTCATGACGACGCCGCCGAACAGGACCTTGAACACCTCTGCCGCCGCCGGGTCATCCGGCGGCGGGGACTCCGCCACCACCTCGAAGCCCAGCAGAGTGGTGTAGAACCGGCGGCTGCGCTCCACGTCGGTCACCGTGAGCCGCAGGTGGTGAATCTCACCGGTCGGAATCTGTCCAGGCATGCGTTCTCCCTCCGGCGCGAAGCAGCCGCCCCGCGCGATCCGGCCCTGGGGACCAGCATCCTCCTGCCGCTCCGGGTGGCTCCAGGCGACTCGCCTGGCCGGTCTGCTTGGCGACGCGGGATATGCCACTATGGCCCGTATGCGCTTTCTGGTACGGGAAAAGATCTTTTCCATCGGGGACGATTTCTGGGTGACCGACGAGCAGGGAAACGAGGTCTTCCTGGTCGACGGCAAGGCGCTGCGGATCCGGGAGACCTTTGAGCTCAAGGACCGGTCGGGCGCGATCGTCGCGACCATCCACAAGAAGCTGCTGGCCTACCGCGACACCATGGAAATCGAGCGGGACGGCGCCGTGATCGCGACGGTGAAGAAGGCGCTCGTGTCGCCCCTGCACCACCGGTCGGTCGTCGAGTTGTCCGGCGGCGGCGAGCTGGAGGCCGTGGGCAACCTCGTGGACAAGGAATTCGAGATCCGCTCTGGCGGCCAGGTCCTGGCCCAGATCTCCCGCTCCTGGTTCCGGATCCGGGATACCTACGGGGTGGACGTGGCGCCCGGCCAGGATGACGCGCTGATGGTCAGCATCGCCGTGTGCCTGGACCGGATCCACCACGACGAGGAGGAAAAGCGCCGCTCCCGCTAGGGCGTTACAGGCCGGGCTGGCTGGGCAGGTGGGCTGCATGCCTGTACTCAGAGCTGTCGCGCGCCCGATGCTGGCGTCGATCTTCACCATTCAGGGCTATAACACCCTTCGTCACCCCGAGCGGGTCGCGTCGGCCGCCGAGCCGGTGGTCCGGTCGCTCGCTGAGCGGCTGCCCGTTGTTCCGGACCAGACCGAGCAGGCCGTCCGCCTTAACGGGGCCATCCAGCTGGCCGCGGGCTCGCTGCTCGCCATGGGCCGCTGGCCGCGGCTGTCCGCCCTGGCCATCGCGGCCACGCTGGTCCCCACCACCCTCGCCGAGCACCGGTTCTGGGAGGCGCAGGATGAGCAGGAGCGCGCTCAGCAGCGCATCCACTTCCTGAAGAACCTCGCGATGCTCGGCGGCCTCCTGATCGCCGCGGCGGACACCGCCGGGCAGCCGTCGCTGGCCTGGCGCGGCCGTCACGCGGCCAGGTCCGCGCGCCGTGACGCGACCCTGGCCACCAGGACCGCGAAGGTCTCGGGCCGGGCGGGCGCGAGGGCGGCCCGCCTGCGCGACAAGCTGTCGGCCGGCTGACCCGCTCGCTGCCTGTCGGCTGACCCGCTCAGCACGGCTGTGCTTCCGGGGCCGGCGAGTCCGGGCCCGGGGTCGCCGCGCCGTTCAGGACTTCCCGGGGTTGAATACCCCGAGCGGGTCGAGCGCGCCCTTGATGGCATCTTGCAGCGCGAGCGACCCCGGATCCAGCTCACGGCGCATGCCGTCACGTTTCAGCAGGCCGACGCCGTGCTCGCCGGTCACGGTGCCGCCGAGCGCGATCGCCTCGTCGAGGATTTCCTCAAACGCCGCCTGAGCCGCGACGCGCGCGCCCTCGTCGTCGGGTGAGGTGACAAACAGCGGGTGCAGGTTCCCGTCGCCAGCGTGGGCGATCGTGGCGATCTGCACTCCGTGCCGGGCGGCGATCGCCTCGATCTCGGCCAGCATCACGGGGACCTTCGACCGCGGCACGCAGACATCCTCGGTGAGCACCGGGCCGAGCCGCTCAAACGCCGGGTAGGCCAGCCGGCGGGCCTCGAACAGCGCTTCGGCCTCCGCGTCGTCGGTCGACTGCGCGACCCAGATCGCGCCCGCGTCGGCCATCGTCGAGGCGATCGCGTCAGCCTCAGCGGCACCCCAGTCGCCTGGGGCGTCCACGCGTGCCAGCAGCAGCGCCGCCGCGTTGGCCTCCAGGCCCAGGTGCTTCCACTGCTCGACCGCCATCAGGCAGGCCCGGTCGAGAAGCTCGAGGACCGAGGGCGTCAGCCCGCGCCGGGTGATCTGCGACACCGCCTGGCCGGAGGCGACCAGCTCGCCGAAGGCGCCGACAATGGTCCGCGGCGTACCGATCGGCGCTGGCCGCAGCCGCAGTGTCACCTCAGTAACGACGCCGAGCGTGCCCTCGGATCCGACGAACAGCCCGACCATGTCGAGCCCGGCGACGCCCTTGGTGGTCCGCCGGCCAAGCCGCACGGCGTCGCCGTAAGCCACCACGCCAGCCGCCGCAGCGCCGACCGCGGACCCGCCGACGACTGCGCGCAGGCCCAGCACGTAGTCGCGGGTAACGCCGTACTTGAGGCAGCACAGGCCGCCGGCGTTGGTGGCGACGTTGCCGCCGATCGTCGACCACGGGGCGCTGGCCGGGTCAGGCGGATACCACAGGCCGTGCTCGGCTACGGCGGCCTTGACGTCGTTGTTGACCGCGCCCGGCTGCACGACGCAGACCAGGTTGTCGGCATCGATCTCGAGGATCTGGTCCATCCGGGCCAGGTCCAGCACGACGCAGCCGTCCACCGCGTTGGCGCCGCCCGACAACCCGGTGCCCGCGCCGCGCGGCACGACGGCGGCGCCCAGCTCGGCGCACGTGCGCACGACGTGCTGCACCTCGGCCTCGGACCGGGCCCGCACGCCGGCGATGGCTCCCCCGACGGCCGCCCATTCCGCTTGGTCGTGCGACATCGCGGCCAGCACGTCGGGATCCACGACGATACGGTCGCCGGGCAGCTCGCGGCTCAGTGCCTCTACGAGCTGGCCGGCCACGGAGTCGACGAGAGTCATGCCCGTGCCTCCCTGGTCATGAGCGCCTCCGTGATGAGGTCGGCGCTGGCCGCGACCAGCTCGTCCGCCCGTCCGCCAGCAGGCCGCGCCGCCTCCATAGCACGACCCTAGGCGGTCCCGACGGCGATGCCTACCTGCCGCCGTGCCGGTCGGCGGCTAGCCTTTCCTGCCGACGCCGGCGTAGCCGAAGTAGAGGGGAACGTGCCCCGCGGAGCCGGCCTCCTCGGCGGAGTCGGGGCGCCATTGCGGCGAGAGCACGATTCCGGGCTCGACGATCGACGTGCCATCGAACAGCGCCGTGATCTGGGCGCGGGAGCGCGGGATGAGCGGCTGCACCGCGCTGCTGTAGATCTCGCGCGCGCGGGCCTCGTCCGCCCGGTCGCTCTCGCTGGTGTGATGCAGGATGACCAGGTAGCTTCCCGGCGCCACGGTGTTCAGGTAGCTGGCGACGATGCCCGCGGCGACATCGTCGCCGGGGATGAAGTGCAGGACGGCGTTGAGGATGACGGCGACGGGCCGGGCGAAGTCGATGATGGCCCGGATGGCGGGGGTGGCGCAGACCGCCGCCGGGTCGCGCAGGTCACCCTGGATGCAGGTGGCGTTCCTGGCGCCGCGCAGGATCGTGCGGGAATGCGCGACGGCGACCGGGTCGATGTCCACGTAGGCGACGCGGGCCGCCGGGTTGGCCGTCTCGGCGATCTCGTGCACGTTGCGCACGGTCGGGATTCCGCTGCCGAGGTCCAGGAACTGGCTGATGCCCTGCTCCGCGGCCAGGAAGCGAGTCGCGCGGCGGACGAACGCGCGGGCGGCGCCGAGCACCCGCGGGAGCGCGGGAAACGCCGCGATCATGTCCTGGGCGGCGTCGCGGTCGGCCGCGAAGTTGTGGGAACCGCCGAGCATGTAGTCGTAGATGCGCGCCGGGGTCGGCGTATTCGGGTCAAGGCGCGGCAGGCTGCCGGAGGCTGTCACGGCTCGAGGACGCTCCTTCCAGGTCGGGCGATGGCGGGCGGGCAAGCTCGGCGGCGGCCAGGCTCGGGTCACGGACCTCAAACCACACGGTCTTGCCGAGCAGCCGGCGCCGCACGCCCCAGGCATCGGCCAGCGCCGCGACGATGACCATGCCGCGCCCCTCCTCCAGTTCCGGGTACCACCCGGTCTGCCGCTGCGGCCGCCGCCAGCTGGCATCGCGGACGTGACAGCGCACGCCTGTCCGCAGGACCTGCACGGTGACCGTGACCCGGCCCCGGCCGTGCCGGACGGCATTGGCCGCGACCTCAGCGAAGATGGACTCGGCGGTCGCCGCGATGTCCTCATGCCAGTCCTGCAGGCACCAGCGAAACCAGTGCCGGGCCCGGCGGATCTCCCGGGCTTGCGGTCGGATCCTTAACCTCAGCGGCGAAGCGCGATGGGTCCCCGCCGAGGTGGCCTGCCTTGCCTGGGTCATATCCTGCCTGCCGTTGTCCTTTATGCCCGCTCTGGCCAGGGCGGAGAACGGGCGTAAACGGTCATCACGGTCACCCTGTCGTAGAATTTTCATCTGCGCAAGTATCAGCTCCGGGATTGTCCGAATAGATTTTTTTCCACTGACGTGTTGATCGACGCCGGGGCCGGCCAGCATGCTGGGATCAGCTCGGCGGAGGGTGGCAGGAGATTGGAAGAGCGCTCCAGCCCGGTGCTGTTGCGCTGGGTTCTGGGCGAATGGCTGCGCGAGATCCGCGATGCCTGTGGCCTCACGGGCTCGGAGGTTGCCCGCCGGCTTGGCTGGGCGCCGTCGAAGGTATCCCGGATCGAGAACCATGAAGGCGTCTCGCCGGGCGACGTCCGCGAACTGCTGGACGCTTACGGGATCACCAACCCCGACGACGTCCGGCCGCTGGTGGAGATGGCCCGGCACGCCCAGCAGCGCGGCTGGTGGCAGGGCTACGGCGATGTGCTGCCGCCCTGGTTCGCGACGTTCGTGGGACTGGAAACCGGTGCCGCCGAGGAACGCGATTACAAGGGCGCGCTGGTGACCGGCCTGCTGCAGACCCCGGATTACGCCCGCGCCGTCATGGGCGCGGCCGTTCCGGGCGGGCCGCCGCCACCGGGCGAGCTCGAGCGGCTGATCGCCCTCCGGCTCGAGCGCCAGCAGTTGCTGCACCACTCCGCGGACGCCCTCAAGCTGTGGGCGGTGCTGGACGAGGCCGTGCTGCGCCGGCGCGTCGGCGGGGCCGCGGTCATGCGGCATCAGCTCCGCCACCTGGCCGACCTGTCACAGGCGCCGAACATCACCATCCAGGTCCTGCCCGAGGACCAGGTGCACCCCGCCCTGGACTTCCCGTTCTGCATGCTGCTGTTCCGCGATCACCAGCGCCTGCCCGGCCTGGTTTACCTGGAGAACTTCCGTAAGACCCTGCACCTGGAAGACGGAGAGGACATGAAGTACTACTCGGCGGCGTTCGACGGCCTGACCCGCGCCGCGCTCAGTCCCGGCCAGTCCCGGGACCTCGTCCGCCAGCACCTGAAGGCTATCGATGAGTGAGGCCGGCACCGCGGCCACGCCGCCCTGGCACCAGTGGCGCCGCAGCCGTCATTCCGGCAGCACGGGCGGCCAGTGCGTCGAGGTCGCCGCGGACGGCGACGGCCTGGTGCGCATCCGCGACTCCAAGGACCCGGCCGGCCCGCAGATCGTGATCAGCGTCGGCTGCTGGCGCCGCTGCCTGCCCCGGCTCGCCGCCGGCCAGGCCGCCGCCGGCCAGGCCGCGGCCGGAGACTGCCTGGTGGCGACCGCCGAGCGTGGCTGGCTGCTGCGGCACGCGCCCGACGACGCGGGCCCCGTGCTGCGGTTCACCGAGCAGGAGTGGCAGGTATTCCGCCGCGGCGCGGCCGACGGCGAATTCGACCTCACCGCCGCCGGCACGCTCAGACCGGTGGCCCCGCCCGCGACGCGCTTAGCTGCTGGCGGCCCGGATAGCCGACGGCGTCAGGGCCGCCATGGCCTCGATGACGGGCTCCGGGCCGGGACGGGCGGTGATGATCCGGACGATGGTCTCGTCCAGTCCCGCGCTCAGCCGGGCGAAGGCCGCCGGAGCCCCCGCGGCCGGGCCGTAGTAGCCCACCGCGTGCAGCAACTCATCCGGGGCGGCGTCCACCAGGTCCGCGAGCGCCGCTCCCCGGTCGCGCCGGCCCTCGAGCTCGCGTAGCGCCTCGTCGAAGCCCATCTGGGCGAACAGCCCCCGGTAGCCGGCGTCGAGCGGGGTACCGGGCCGGCCCATCGCGTAGCCGAGCACCTGGGCGCCGAAGGCCCGCCGGGCGGCGGCGACATCGTCGTCGATGCACACCCGGACGTACATGGTCACGGTGATCCCGCCGGGATCCCGGCCGGCGCGCGCCGCGCCCTGGGCCAGGAACGTCCGGCTGGCGGCGATGCGCTCGGGCGTGGCCCAGTTGAGCAGCGCCCCGTCGGCCACCTCGCCGGCCAGCCGGAGCATCTGCGGGCCGAGGGCGGCCAGGTAAACCGGGGCGGGCGGCAGGTTCCTGACCCCGAGCGAGACCGACCGGAGCGCGAAGGCCGGGCCGTCGGAGGTGACCGTCTCGCCCGACAGGAGCGCCCGGACCGCGGTCACGTAGTCGCGCATGACGGCGATCGGGCGGTTCGGCAGGCCGACCGAGTCCCAGAACGACGGCCCGTACCCGCCCGTGCCCAGGCCGAGCACGAAACGGCCCGCCGACAGCTGAGCCACCGTCGCCGCCTGCGCCGCCAGCGCCAGCGGGGTCCACATCCGGGCCGCGGGAACGACGGAGATCCCCGTCCGCAGCGCGGTATCCCCCGACCAGGCCGCGCAGACATGAAAGGCGTCGGGCACGGTCCCGGCCGGGGTCCACAGGCTCTCGAACCCGAACCGCTCCGCCTCGCGCGCGACTTCCCGCAGCTGGCCGAACGGCAGGCCGAGCCGGGCATCCAATCCGACGCCGATCATCATGAGTCGCAGTATGCCGAAGGTCCCGTTCAGGCTGTCGCGCGGCCCGGCGGCGAGAGCTGTCCCCGCAGCAGCCGGCCGAACTGCTCGAACAGGCTGTCGGCGGCGCTGGCCGCGGCGGGCGACAGCTCGCCCAGCCCGAGGAAGCCGTGCACCAGCCCGGGGAAGCGCAGGTGCCGGACACCGGCCCCGGCCGCCGCCAGCAGCCCCGCGAGGTGGTCTCCCTCATCGCGCAGCGGGTCGTGCCCGGCGGTGGCGACGATCGCCGGCGGCAACCCGGTCAGGTCGGCGTGCACCGGGCTGACGGCGGGGTCGGCGCGGCGCCGCGGGTCGGGGACCCACTGCTCGACGAACCAGCGCACCTCGTCTGCCTCCAGTCCCCAGCCATGGCCCTCGGCCTCGACGCTGGGCTCCGACAGCGTCATGTCGGCATTGGGGTAAGCGAGCAGCAGCGCCGACGCGGGCGTGCCACGGTCGCGCAGGCCCACCGCGGCGAGCACGGCGAGCGCGCCGCCCGCGCTGTCACCGGCCAGCCCGATCCCGGTCGCCGGGTCGGCGCCGAGCTCGCGCCGGCGGGACCACGCCCAGGTGAAGGCGCTCACCGCGTCGGCCACGGCGGCCGGGCCGGGATGCTCGGGAGCCCGCCGGTAGTCCACCGCCAGGACGGCGGCGCCGGCGACCTGCGCCAGGCGCCGGCAGATGCCGTCGTGTGAGTCGAGGTCGCCCAGCACGAACCCGCCGCCGTGCAGGTAAAGCGTCAGCGGCCGCCCGCCGGGCGCTGGCCGGTACAGGCGCACGGGCAGGCCCGCCGCCGTCCGCAGGTCCTCGACCACGGGCAGCTCAGGGCCCCGGGGCCGGGCCGCTGCCCGCTGCCGGGCCGCTGCCCGCAGCACTCGGGCCCCTGCGGCCCGATACGACGGGCCGCCCGATCCCCGGACATCCGTTACCCACCGGGCCAGGCCCGGGTCGGCCAGGTCGCTGACCTCCGCCGGGCCGACGCCGCCAGCCTGCCCGGCGTCGCCCGCCCGCGCGCCACCCCCGCCGTCCCGCTCCCCGCCGCCCGGCTCCCCGCCGCCCACCTGCGGCTACGCCCGCGCGGTGAGGTCGGCGGGACGCAGCCGGAACTGCTGCAGGCGCAGGTGGTGATACTTCTCGGTCTCGCCGACCCACTCCATGCCGATCCGGCGGACCGTCGCCGCGGCGCGCGTGTTCGCCGGCCGCACGACCGCGATGACCTGCTCGATGCCCTGGTCGAACGCCCAGCGCGCCAGGGCGAGCCCGGCCTCGGAGGCGTAGCCATGGCCCCACGCGTCGGGGTGCAGCTGCCAGCCGATCTCGAACTCGTCGTCGGGCGGCAGCGGCAGCAGGGTGGCCCCGCCGATCACGGCGCCGTCCTCGCGGCGCTCGATGGCCCAGCGGCCCGCCGGCGGCACCATGCGCGCGTCCTCGGCCACCCACTGCTGCAGGACCAGGCGCATGGCCCCCTGGTCGTGGACTCGGTCCATCGCCGGAGCCAGCCACCGCGCGACGTCGTCCGCGCCGTAGGCGCCGAGCGCCGCGGCCGCGTCGTCGATCTCCCAGGGCCGCAGGACAAGACGCTCGGTTACCAGTTCTCGGGCCATGGGCACACGATAGCCGGGCCGCCGACCGCGGCCCGCTCGCCGGATGCGCCCGGTCCTGCCCGCACGCTGGTCAGCCACTGCTTACCCTGGTCTGGTGAGCCTCGCGATCGGACTGGTCGCCGCCATGCTGGTGGGAATCGGCCTGGTGCTCCAGCAGCACGCGGCGCAGCAGGCGCCGAAGGCTTACTTCCTTCACCTGCGCCTGATCGCGGAGCTCCTGCGCCAGCGCCGCTGGCTGCTCGGCATTACCATCATGGCGGCCGGCGAGATCCTCTCGGCCTGGACGATCGGCAACCTGGACCTGTCGGTGGCCGAGCCGCTCCTGGCGACGGCCCTCATCTTCGCCCTGCTCGTGGCGGTTCCGCTGACCGGCGAGCGGCTGCAGAAGTCCGAGATACTCGGCGCCGTCCTGCTCAGCGCGGGGGTCGCCGCGCTGTCGGTCTCGCGATCGGTCAACACTGAGGGCGTCCGCTTCGGCTCGACCGCTTACTGGCCGGCGGCGGCGTTCGTCGGCGCGGTGGCGCTGCTGTTCGTGCGGGCCGGCTGGCGGCGCGCCGGCCAGCAGCGGGCCACCCTCACGGGGGTCGCCAGCGGCCTGATCTTCGGCATCTCCGACGCGCTGACCCGCAGTACCCTGCTGATCGTCGCCAGCCGCGGTGTCCTGGCCGTGCTGACCAGCTGGCCGGCCTACTGCCTGGCGGCCGCGAGCCTGCTCGCCCTGTGGCTCATGGAGAGTTCTTTTAGCGCCGCGCCGCTGCACGCCTCGCTCCCGGGCATCACCGCCACCGAGCCGGTCGTGGGCATCCTGCTCGGAGTGGTGGTCTTCGGCGACGCGATCCGCATCTCGCCGGGAATGATCGCCCTGCAGGCGGCCGGGATCCTCGCGCTCGTCACGGGCGTGATCCTCGTGGCCCGCGCGCCGGCGCTCAGCCGCCTGCGGCCCAGCCGCCCGCTGCTGCGCCAGCGGCCCGCCGCCCGAGCCGCGGCGGAGGTCACGCGGCGGGAGGACCAAGGACCCTGCGGCCACCCGCCGACCCGGGGTTTTATGGAGTCAGCGACTTCAGGCGCCGCCGGACGGCTCGCCGAGTACCGATGCCGCGATACCCAGATGCACTCAGACGAGGCGGAAAGCGATGACAGTTAACGATCCCGGACACCAGGTCGTAGTAGCGGGCATCGACGGCTCTCCAGAGTCGGTCGCGGCGTTGCGCTGGGCCAGTCAGTACGCCGCGGCCACGGGCGCGACGGTGCGGGCGATCCGGGTCTGGCACTATCCGACAGCGGCGGGACCGGCGCCGATCGGGCGGGCGCCGGAGGCGATCACCAGCGAGGTCGAGGATCACATCCGCGCGGAGCTGTCCGCGTCCGTCGCCGAGGTGTACCCGGACCCGGCGGCGACGCCCCGGCCCGAGGTCCAGGTGATCTACGGACACCCCGCGGAGGTGCTGATCGGCGAGTCGAAGGAGGCCGACCTCCTGGTCGTCGGGCACCGCGGCCATGGCGCCTTCACCGGCATGCTCATCGGCTCGGTGAGCATCCACTGCGTCACGCATGCGGCATGCCCGGTGGTCGTCGTCCGCGGTGAGTGACTTCCAGCCGCTGACGCAGGCCGACGCCGCGACGATCGACAGCTACTGGCGTGCCGCCAACTACCTGTCCGTGGGCCAGATCTACCTGATGGCCAATGCTCTGCTGACCGAGCCGCTACGGCCCGAGCACATCAAGCCGCGACTGCTCGGCCACTGGGGGACCAGCCCGGGCCTGAACCTGGTCTGGGCCCACCTGAACCGCGCCATCATCGTCCACGACCAGCCGATGATGTGCGTGATCGGTCCCGGTCACGGCGGGCCGGCCGCGCTGGCCAACAGCTGGCTGGAGGGCACCTACAGCGAGGTGTACCCGAGCGTCGCGCAGGACGCCGTCGGCATGCATCAGCTGTTCCGCCAGTTCTCCTTTCCCGGCGGCGTGCCGAGCCATGTCGCCCCGGAGACGCCGGGCTCGATCCACGAGGGCGGCGAGCTCGGCTACTCGCTCTCGCACGCCCACGGCGCGGCCTTCGACAACCCCGGCCTCATCGTGGCCTGCGTCGTCGGCGACGGCGAGGCCGAGACCGGGCCGCTGGCGACGAGCTGGCACGCCAACCGGTTCCTCAACCCAGCGCGCGACGGCGCCGTGCTGCCGATCCTGCACCTGAACGGCTGGAAGATCGCCAACCCCGCCGTTCTCGCGCGGATACCCCAGCCTGAGCTCGACTCCCTGCTGCGCGGCTACGGCTATGAGCCGCGTTACGTCACCGGCCACGAGCCGGCCGCGGTCCACCAGGAGATGGCCGCCGTCCTCGACGAGAGCATCGCGCAGATCCATGCCATCCAGGAAGCCGCGCGGGCCGGCCGGGGCCGGCCCGGAGCGGGCGAGGACAGGCAGCGCTGGCCGATGATCGTGATGCGCACGCCCAAGGGCTGGACCGGGCCGGCCAAGGTGGACGGCGTGCCGGTGGAGGGCACCTGGCGAGCGCACCAGGTGCCGCTCGCCGAGGTCCGCACCAACCCGGCGCACCTGCGGCAGCTGGAGGAATGGCTGCGGTCCTACCGGCCGCGGGAGCTGTTCGACGCCGACGGCCGGCCGCGCAAGGAACTGCTGGGCTTCGTGCCCGAGGGTGACCGGCGGCTGGGCGCCAGCCCGCACGCGAACGGCGGAGTGCTGCTGCGTGACCTGGTGCTGCCGGATTTCCGGGAGTACGCGGTCCCGGTGGCGGCGCCCGGCGCGACCATGTCCGAGCCCACCCGCATCCTGGGCGGGATGCTCCGCGACGTGATGCGGCTGAACGAGCCGCACCAGAACTTCCGCATCTTCGGCCCGGACGAGACCGAGTCGAACCGCCTGGGTGCCGTCCTGGAGGTCACGGGCAAGGACTGGCAGGAAGCCGTCATCGATGTCGACCAGCACCTGGCCACCGACGGCCGCGTCGTGGAGATGCTGTCCGAGCACACCTGCCAGGGCTGGCTGGAGGGCTACCTGCTGACGGGCCGGCACGGCCTGTTCTCCTGCTACGAGGCGTTCATTCACATCGTCGACTCGATGTTCAACCAGCATGCCAAGTGGCTCAAGATCAGCCGCCGGCTGCCGTGGCGCCGCCCGGTCGCCTCGCTGAACTACCTGCTGACCTCGCACGTGTGGCGGCAGGACCACAACGGGTTCTCCCACCAGGATCCCGGCTTCATCGACCACGTGATGAACAAGAAGGCGGAGGTCATCCGGGTCTACCTGCCGCCGGACGCCAACAGCCTCCTCTCGGTCGCCGACCACTGCCTGCGCAGCCGGGACTATGTCAACGTGATCGTCTCGGGCAAGCAGCCCTCGCCCGACTGGCTGGACATGGACTCCGCCATCCTGCACGCCACCCGGGGAGCCGGGATCTGGGAATGGGCGAGCAGCGACGGTGCCGCCGAGCCCGACGTGGTGCTGGCCTGCGCCGGCGACGTGCCCACGCTGGAGGTGCTCGCGGCGACCGACATCCTGCGCCAGCAGCTACCGCAACTGCGCGTCCGGGTGGTCAACGTGGTGGACCTGATGCGGCTCCAGCCGGAGTCGGAGCATCCGCACGGGATGAGCGACGCGGAGTTCAGCGCGCTGTTCACCAGCGGCCGGCCGGTCATCTTCGCCTATCACGGCTATCCGTGGCTGATCCACCGGCTGACCTACAGCCGGGCCGCCCACGACCAGTTGCACGTCCGGGGCTACAAGGAAGAAGGCGCGACGACCACGCCCTTCGACATGGTGGTCATCAACGACATGGACCGGTTCCACCTGGTCATGGACGTGATCGACCGGGTCCCCGGCCTGGCCAACTCCGCGGCGTGGCTGCGCCAGCAGATGGTGGACACGCGCGCCCGCCACCACGCCTGGACGCGAGAGTACGGGGAGGACCTGCCCGAGGTCCAGAACTGGGTCTGGCCCAGCACCGACCGCGCATGACCAGCGTTCTGGTCGTTAACGCGGGATCGAGCAGCCTCAAGGTCAGCGTGCTCAGCGCGGCCGGTGAAACCGGAGCGACGCTGCAGTTCGATCGCTGGGACGGCAGCCCGGATCACGACGAGTTGGGGGAGTTCCTCCGCGACCAGTCCGGGGTGGGCGGAATCGGCCACCGGGTCGTGCACGGCGGCGGCCGCTTCACCCGCCCGACCGTGATCGACGACTCGGTCCGCGAGGCGATCGCGGACCTGGCCGACCTGGCACCGCTGCACCAGCCGCGCGCGCTGGCCGGGATCAGGGCCACGATGCAGGCGCTGCCGGACGTCCCCGCGGTGGCCTGCTTCGATACGGCCTTTCACGCCAGCCTGCCGCCGGCCGCCTACTCCTACGCCCTGCCCGGTGCGTGGGCGAAGCGCTTCGGCCTGCGCCGGTACGGGTTTCACGGGCTGTCGCATCAGTACGCCGCCGGCCGGGCCGCGCACCTGCTGGGCGCTGACCCCGGCCGGCTGCGCCTGGTGACGTGTCACCTGGGCGCGGGATCATCGCTGGCGGCCGTCCAGGGCGGTATCAGCGTCGATACCACCATGGGCTTCACCCCGCTGGAGGGCCTGGTGATGGCCACCAGGTCCGGAAGCGTCGACCCCGGCCTGCTGCTCTGGCTGATGAGCCGGGGCGGGCTCGGCCTCGCGGAGGTCGCGGCCGGGCTGGAGCACTCCGCCGGCCTGGCCGGCCTGGCCTGCCTCCCGGATGGCTCAGGTGATCTGCGGGAGGTCCGGGCCGCCGCCCGGGCGGGCAGCCCGGATGCCCGGCTGGCGATTGACGTGCACGCGCACCGACTGCGCCGCGAGATCGCGGCGATGACCGCCGCCCTGGGCGGCCTGGACGCGCTGATCTTCACCGGCGGCATCGGCGAGCACCAGCCAGAAGTCAGGGCGGAGGCAGCGGCGGGCCTCGGCTTTCTCGGCGTCGCGATCGACCCGGCGCGCAACGACGCCGCCGACGGCGACACCGACATTTCCGCGCCGTCGGCGATCCTCCGGACGCTGGTCATCAGGGCCCGCGAGGACCTCGAGATAGCCCGCCAGGTCCGCGTCACCCTGGGCCTCTAGCCCGTCCATCCAGGTCGTTGGACTCTGGCCTGCCGCGGCGCCGCGGAGAAGCGTGGACATAGCCAAGCCCAGGGCGGGCATACCTGGCCAGCAGAGGAGGCGTGCCATGACAACGCAGGAGATGTCCGTGCTCCGCGCGCAGCCGTTCCTGCACGGCCTGCCGACGCCGCAGCTAGCCGAGCTGGCGCAGCTGTGCCGGCACGTGGTGGTCCCGGCCGGGACGTCGCTGTTCGAGGAGGGCTCGCCCGCCAACCGGTTCTGGCTCATCGACGCCGGGCAGGTCACGCTGGACGCGCTCGTGCCGGGCCGGGGCCGGGTCGTTATCGACAGGCTCGGCCGTAACGACGTGCTGGGCCTGTCCTGGATGCAGCCGCCCTATCAGTGGCGGTTCGGGGCCGTCACCACGCAGCCCATGCAGGCGTTCGAGTTCGACGCCCGCGCGGTCCGCGCCGCCTGTGACGTCGATCCGGTGCTGGGCTTCGAGCTCACCCGGCGGTTCTCCGCCGTGCTGCTGCGCCGGCTGCAGGCCACCCGAGCCCGGCTCCTGACCGCCAGCCAGCCGGGCCCCTCCAGCGATCCGGACACCCCGACCCGCCAGCCCCATTAGCCCTTCACGGGCCGCGGATGATGACCACGGGGCAGCGGGCGTGGCGCACGCAGTGCTGGCTGACCGAGCCGAGGAGAGCACCGGAGAAGCCGCCATATCCGTGGCTGCCGAGGACCAGCAGCTCCGCGCCGGCACAGACGTCCAGCAGTACGTGTGCCGCGTGGCCCTCCCGCACCAGGGTGATGACTTGCACATCGCTGGCCGGGTCGACCACCGAGCTGACGGCCGTGTCGACGACCTTCTGGCTAGCCTCCCGGAGATCGGCGGCCTCGATCATCACCAGCGGCGCCCAGGCGTGGCCGGTCACGACGGCCGGGTACTGCCAGGCCTTCACCACCTGCACGCTCGCGCCGGTGAGCCGCGCCTGCGCAACAGCCCAGCGCAGCGCGTCCAGCGACGAAGGCGACCCGTCCAGGCCGACCACGATGCGCGGGGCGGTCTTGTCCGGGCATCCGTGCCGTCTCAGCGCAGCCGCCGCAGGAACGGGTCCCTGGCCTCGGCGGGGGCCACCCGGACGCGGACGTCCACGGCGCAGGTCCCGTCCGGGCTGGCCACGATGGGATTGAGATCCAGCTCGGCGACCTCAGGAAGGTCATCGGCCAGCCGGGAAACCCGCAGCAGCACGTCGGCCAGGGCGCCGGTGTTGACGCGCCGGGTGCCGCGGTGCCCGAACAGCAACGGCGCGGCGTGCAGCTCGCGGATCAGCTCGTCCGCGTCCGACTCGGTCAGCGGTGTCAGCCGGGCCGCATAGTCGCCCAGGATGTCGGTGGCCACCCCCCCGAGCCCGAACACGACCAGCGGCCCGAAGACCGGCTCTTGCACGACGCCGATGAGGACCTCGACGCCGCCAGTCAGCATCGGCTGCACCAGGACGCGGCTGAGCCGGGACCCGAACTCGGCGACGAGCTGGCGGTAGCCCTCGGTGACGTCCTGCTCGGTACGCAGGTCCAGCTTGACGGCCCCCGCCTCGCTCTTGTGCACGAGGCCCGGCGCTTCCGCCTTGAGCACCACCCGGCCGCCGAGCCGGGCCGCCGCATCGATGGCCTCCTGCTCGTCCGCGGCAGGCACGGTGGGCGCGATCGGGATCTGGTAGCAGGACACCAGTTCGGTGGCCAGCCCCGCCGACAGCCAGCCACCGCTAGGCTGGCTGGCCAGGAAGCCGGCGATCAGCTCGCGGGCGGACCCGACGCGCAGCCCGCTGAGCTCGGGGACGTGATCATCCTGCCGGTCGCGCCAGGCGCGGTACCTCGCCGCGTGGCCGAGTGCCCGGGCTGCGCCCTCGGGATAGGCGTAGGCAGGCAGTCCGGCGACGGCCGGCCTCGCGGACGCCTGCTCGGCGGCAGCGCTGGCCGACGCGCCGTCTGGCCCGGCCTCCCGGGCTTGGCTCCCCGGCCCATCGTGGCTCCCCGGCCCATCGTGGTCGCGCCGGAGGAGCCGAACGGACTCGGTCTGCTCCAGCAGGGCCACGGCGATTGGCTTGCTGATCGCCGCGCTGGTGACGGCCGAGCGCAGATCGGAGATGGCCGTGGGCACGGTTACGGCGATCACGGCATCGACGCCGTCGTCGGCAGCCACCTGCTCCAGGCAGGCGCGGAACGTGTCCGCGCTCACCGCCGCCGTGGTGTCCACCGGCCCGGCGACCTCGGCAGCGGCCGGCAGCAGCGCGCGGAGCCGCCGGCGCGTCGCGCCGCTCAGCTTCACGACCTCCAGGCCGTAGTCGCCGCACGCGTCGGCGGCCAGGACGCCCGTACCTCCCGCGTTGGTGACGATCGCCACCCGGTTGCCGGCCGGCAGCGGCTGGCAGGCCAGCAGCGCCGCCGCCTCGATGAGCTCGCCAAGGCTGCTGGTGGCGACGATGCCCGCCTGGCCGAACAGCGCCTCGCGCGTGACCAGGGGCGTCGCGGCCGCCGCCGTATGCGAGGCGGCCGCGCTCTGGCCGGCTTCCGAGCGACCGCCAACGACCGTCAGTACGGGCATCCGCTGGCCGACGCGGCGCGCCGTCCGCGCGAACTTACGCGGGCTGCCGAACGACTCGACGTAGAGGAGCGCCAGGCGGGTCAGGTTGTCCTGCTCCCACCACATCAGCATGTCGTTGCTGGATACGTCGTACTTGTCACCGACCGACGCGAACGAGGACACGCCGATGCCCAGCCGCGTGAGCTGATCCAGGAGCGCGATCCCCACGCCGCCCGACTGCACGACCAGGCCGGCGACGCCGGGGGCGGGCTGCTGCGCGGCAAATGTCGCGTTCAGGCCGATGGCGGGCACCTCGACGCCGAGGCAATTCGGGCCGACCAGGCGCATGCCGTGGCGTCGGCAGATGGCGAGCAGGTCGGCGCCCGAGGTGCCCATGCCGGAGGTGATCACCGTCAGGGCCCGCACGCCCTTGCTGCCGCAGGCCGCCGCCACGGCGGGAACGGCATGTGCGGGCACGGCGATGATCGCCAGGTCCACCGGTTCGGGCAGTGCGTCGACCGACGCCAGGCACGGGACGCCCTCCATATGCCGGGCATGCGGGTTCACCGCGTAGATCCGCCCGGCAAAGCCGCCCGCCACGAGGTTGTGCAGGATGGCCCGGCCCACCGTCGGCCGGTGCCGGCTCGCGCCGATGACCGCGACCGATTCCGGCTGCAGGAGGTGGCGAAGGCTCGCCACGTCCGCCCGGCTCTCCCGGCTGGCGACCGACTGCAGGTAGCTGTCCAGGCTCTGATCGGCATCGCCGCCGGGGAGCGGGAACGTCATCTCGACGACGCCGTCGACCAGTCGCCGCTGCCGGGGCAGCCCAGCGTCGGCGAACACGCGGAGCATCGCGGAGTTGTCCAGCAGCGTCTGCGCGGTGAAGGCACTCAGCCCGCGCAGCCGGGCCAGCGAGACCAGGTGCTCGAGCAGCAAGGTGGCGATCCCACGCCGGTGCATGTCATCGGGCACCGCGAAGGCGATCTCGGCGGTGCCCGGCGTTCCCGTGGGCTCGTAGCTTGCCACTCCGACCAGCCTTCCTCCCAGCCAGGCCAGGAGCGCGCCGTGATCGGCGTCCGGCTCCCGGCACACCCGGACGGCCTCCTGCTCGCCCGAGCGCGGGCTCAGGCTGAAGAAGCGCAGGTAGATGTTGTCGGGCGACATCGCGGCATGCATCTCCCGCACGGCCGCCACGTCCTGCGGCCCGGCGGGCCGGATCTCGACCGTGCTGCCGTCGGTCAGCAGGGCGTAGGTACTCGCGCCCGCGAGCAGGGCCGACGGCACCGCCGGGCCCGGACCGGCTTGGATCTGCGC
Organism: Streptosporangiaceae bacterium; assembly: GCA_035532295.1. GTDB lineage: Bacteria > Actinomycetota > Actinomycetes > Streptosporangiales > Streptosporangiaceae > DASUBV01. The sequence goes on along the minus strand of DATKRH010000022.1, from coordinate 63,035 downwards.
GGGCGCCGAGACGGCCGGAGCCGCTGGATCAGCCGGAGCCGCCGGCGCCGCTGGATCGGCCGGCCCGGCCGGGGGCTGCGAGGCCGCCGAGGCGTTCGGCGCGGTCACAGCGCGTCCTCCGGCGTCTGCACGGTCAGCGCGACATCTCCCGGCGCGACATCTCCCGGCGCGCCGGCCATCCGGACCGCGACCAGTGGCACTCCCCCGGCCGCCCCGGCTGCCCCGGTGAGCTCGTCCGGTTTCCCGGTCGCCGACCGCGGCTCCTCGGGGAGGCGAGCCGGCGCGGGGTCACACGTCACTACGTTCCTCATGGGAGTACTCCTCCGGTGCTGCCGTCCCTGCCAGCCTGCCGCGTCCAGATCGCGGCCGCTGGAGTACTGCGGCCCGTAAGGGCAGGACCTTTGTCCCTGCCGTGGGCAGCCGTCCGGGCGCTACCAGCAGATGCGGGCCGCGCCGTCCGCGAGCCCGGCCGCGTGAGCGCGCCGACGACTGGAAGGATGAGCCCATGACGTGTACCCTCCACGTGGCCTGGGACGAGCGGCTGGCCGGTTATGACTTCGGGCCTGGTCACCCGCTGGCTCCGGTTCGCGTCGAGCTGACCATCGAGCTGGCCCGCGCCCTCGGCGTCCTCGACGGGCCGGGCGTGCTGGTGCAGCGGCCCGAGCCGGCCACCGACGCCGAGCTCGAGTTCGTCCACGACCCCGGCTACATCGTGGCCGTGCGGCTCGCTGGCCGCGGCCAGCTGCCGACGCAGCGGGCGCGGCTGTTCGGCCTCGGCACGGAGGACGACCCTATCTTCACCGGCATGCACGAGGCATCCGCACTGGTCGCGGGGGCCACGCTGGCCGCCGCGCGGGCCACCTGGACGGGCACGGCGCAGCACGGCGCGAGCATCGCCGGCGGCCTGCACCACGCGATGCGCGCCAGCGCCAGCGGCTTCTGCGTCTACAACGACCCGGCCATCGCCATCGCCTGGCTGCTGGCGGCGGGCGCCGAGCGGGTCGCTTACGTCGATGTCGACGTACATCACGGCGACGGCGTGCAGGCCGCCTTTTACAACGACCCGCGGGTGCTGACCATCAGCCTGCACGAGACCCCGGCGCAGCTGTTCCCCGGTACCGGCCGCCCGTCCGAGACTGGCGGCCCGGCCGCGGCGGGCAGCGCCGTCAACGTCGCGCTGCCCGCCGGGACCCGGGACGCCGGCTGGCTGCGCGCCTTCCACGCCATCGTGCCGCCGCTGCTGCGCACCTTCAGCCCGCAGATCCTCGTCAGCCAGCACGGCTGCGACACGCACTGGCTCGACCCGCTCGCCGACCTGCAGCTGAGCATCGACGCCCAGCGCGTGGCGCACGCTGCCGTCCATCAGCTCGCGCACGAGACCGCCGGAGGCCGCTGGCTGCTGACCGGCGGGGGCGGTTATGAGCTGGTTCAGGTCGTCCCCCGGACCTGGACGCACCTGCTGGCCGAGGCGGCCGGACGGCCGATCGACCCGCGAGCCGCCACCCCCGATTCCTGGCGGGACTACGTCACCAGCCGGACCGGCCGCCAGGCCCCCGAGCTGATGACCGAGGGCAGCGAGCCGGCCTATGCCAGCTTCGACTCCGGCTACGACCCGGCCGATCCTCTCGACCAGGCCATCCTGGCCACCAGGGCCGCCGTCTTCCCCGAGCACGGGCTGCTGGCGCAGTAGCTCGCGCCGGCCCGGCGGGCACCGCACCGGGCTAGCGCGCGGGGAATTGCCAGGAATAGCGCGTGCCGTCCGGGACATCCTGAATGTGCAAGGTCGCGCCCAGCTGGCGGCAGCCGGCGCTCAGGCCGTCGAGCTCGTGGTCGTAGCCGTTCACCGTAGGCGGCTGCCCTCGGGTGCGGGTCCCGATGATGGTGAGGCAGACCTCGTCGCCGACCGTGACGCCCACATGGGTGGGCCGGCCCCGCTGGCCGATCGCGGTCAGGGCGTCGCGCAGGATGGCGAGCAGCTGGCGGCCGGCCTCGCCGCCGAGCACGCTGTCCACGGGGCCGCGGAAGCTGAACGCGGTCCCGGGTCCCCCGCCGGGGGCGAGCTCGCCGCACAACTGCACGATCTCCTGCCGCAGCCGGTGCTCACCGCTGGGCCGCCGGGCCAGGCCGAAGATTGACTGCCTGATCAGCTTCACGGCCTCGTCCAGATCCTGAACGGCGGACTCGATCCGGCCCGCCATCCTGGTGTTATTGGCCAGGGACGCGGCCCCTTCCAGCGACAGGCCGGCGGTGAACAGCCGCCGCACGACCAGGTCCTGAAGGTCGCCGGCGATGCGCTCGCGATCCTCCAGCACGGTCAGCTCGCGCAGACGGCGCTCCAGCCGGGCGCGCTCCCGCTGCGCGCGGCCGATGCGATCGCGCAGCCCGTGGGTGGCGATGGAGATCAGCGCTCCGAGCGCCCCCCAGAGCAGGACCCGGCGGACGAGCACCACATCGGCTACTGCCGTCGGCACCAGCGAGACGATCACCTGGACCACGACGACCGCCACCACGATGCACGCCGACTCCCACCGGCGGTGGAACAGGGCCGTCCAGACCAGCGGGATCAGCAGGACGACCCCGGCGCCCGAGGTCGGACCCGCCGCCAGCAGCAGCGCCAGCACAGATCCGGTGTAGGCGAGCGGCACCAGGACCGTGGTCCACGACGGCATCCGCGCCCAGGGCAGCGCGAGCGCGGCGGGCACCGCCAGCAGCAGCACCAGGCTGACCACCGCCGCTGCCGCCGAGCTCCAGCCCGGCGGCAGCGCCAGGCTCGCCTCCGCTAGCGCGACGACCACCGCGAAGGGCACGGTCCGCGCCAGCAGCCCCGGGCCCCGGAACGCGCTGGACGCGCTGGACGCGCTGGACGCCAGCTCAGGTTCACTGGCGTTTTCGGGGTACTCGCGATCGCGTGCAGTCTCTGCCTTCATCGTTGCGTCCTCACGGAGCCGGGCTGCACGACGTGGCAGGCCCCCTGCTGGCAGGCCCTGGCCCCCAGTCTTACAGCGGCGGTCTGGCGTGTCCAGGCAGGTAGGGCGGCATGGCGCCGGACGCGAGGGCCCAAAGGCCCGGGGGCCGGTGCCCATCGGCCGTACCGGCGGCCGGGACCCGCTCCGAGGGTGGGAGCGGAGGCGAGAGACGGAGATACCGCCCCGAGCCGGGAGGAAAGAGAATGACTATTCGAGTCGGGATCAACGGTTTCGGGCGGATCGGGCGCGCCTTCGTGCGCCGGTCCCTGGAGCAGGCGGGCATCCAGGTCGTCGCCATCAACGACGTCACCGACGCGCGGACTCTCGCGCACCTGCTGGACTTCGATTCCACCTACGGCCGCATCGCCGCCACGGTCGACTACTCCGCCGACTCGATCTCCGTTAACGGCGCGCCGTTCAGGGTGCTGTGCAGTCCTGACCCGAGCACCATCGACTGGGGCGAGCTCGGCGCCGACATCGTCATCGAGTCCACGGGCAAGTTCCGCGCTCACGATGACGCGGCGCGTCACCTCAAGAGAGGCGCCCGCAAGGTCCTGCTGTCCGCGCCAGGCAAGAACGCCGACCTGACGGTCGTCGTCGGAGTCAACGACGGGGATTATGACCCGCAACGGCACGACGTGATCTCTAATGCGTCGTGCACGACCAATTGCGTGGCTCCGATGGCCAAGGTCCTGAATGACTCGTTCGGCATCGTCAAGGGCTTCATGACAACCGTGCATGCCTACACCGGCGACCAGATGCTGCTGGATGGCCCGCACCAGGACCTGCGTCGCGCGCGCAGCGCCGCCGTCAGCATGGTGCCGACGACGACCGGTGCGGCCAGGGCCACGGGCGAGGTCATCCCCGAGCTGGCGGGCCGCCTGGATGGCGTGGCCGTGCGTGTCCCCGTCGAGGACGGATCGCTGACCGACCTCACCGTCGTCCTCGCGCGCGACGTGACCGCCGCCGAGGTCAACGAGGCATTTGCGCAGGCCTCGGCCGGCCGGCTGACCGGCATCCTGCGCTACAGCACAGACCCGCTGGTCTCCCGCGACGTTATCGGCGACACCGCGTCCTGCGTCTTCGATTCCGGCCTGTCCCAGGCGTCCGGCAGCCTCGCGAAGGTCTTCGGCTGGTACGACAACGAGTGGGGCTACACCTGTCGGCTCGCCGACCTGGCCGTCCTCGTCGGCGCGCAGCTCTAGCACCGCAGCCCTAGGCCGGGGGCAGGGGCACGGCCGGGGGCAGGGGCACCTGCCAGCGCAGTTCGGTTCCGGCGTCATCCGCCGGGCTGAGCTGCACTGTCCCGCCCAGCTGGGCGGCGCGCCGCGCCAGGTTCGCCAGCCCGCTGCGCCGGGTGCTGTCGGTCATGCCCGCACCGTCGTCCGCGACCTCCAGGACCAGGTCCGCGGCGGCCTCGATGCTGACCTGGACGCGGCTGGCGCGGGCATGCCGGGCCGCATTCGACAGTGCCTCGCGCAGCGCCACCAGCATCTGCTCGGCGACGTCGGCGGGCACCCGGTCCAGGTCGCCGGCCAGGCTGAGCGACGGCGTGAACCCCAGCGGCTCGGTCATCTCCTGCGCGACGTCCAGGATCTGCTCGCGAAGGCCCGGCCGCGAGGCAGGCGCGGGGACCTGCAGCGCGAAGATGGCCGACCGGATCTCCCTGATCGTCTCGTCCAGGGCGTCTACGGCCCGGCTCACCCGTTCCCCGGCCTCGGGCCGGGTGATCAGCGGCATGGCTCCCTGCAGCGACATCCCGGTGGCATAGAGCCGCTGGACGACCAGGTCATGCAGATCCCGGGCGATGCGCTCGCGGTCCAGCAGCACCGTGACCTGCTCGGCGTCGCGACGAGCCTCAGCGAGTTCCAGCGCGATCCCTGCCTGCGCGGCAAACGACTCGACCATCTCCGCCGCGGCCGGCGCCAGCGGCATCGACCCCGGCCGGCGGCCGACGGTCAGCACGCCGCGCACATTGCCGGACCCGCCGAGCGGGAAGACCGTGGCGGGCCCGAGCGGCATCGCCGCCCTGGCCGCCGGCGTGACCCGCCCATCCTGGCTGAATTCCGCGACCGACACCGGCTCCCCCGTCGCCAGCACCTGAGCCGACAGCGACCCCGGGGGCAGCGCCAGGCCGCGGGCCTGGTCAGCGTCCAGGCCCGCGGCATGGTGAATGACCAGCTCACTCCGGCCGGTCTCCGGCAGTGCGAGCACGGCCAGGTCCGCACCCGACATCTCCAGCACCTGCTGCGTCACCAGGTCGAGGACGTCTCCCGGCTCGGCCCCCGACAGCAGCCGGCGGGTCACGTCGGCGCTGGCCTGCAGCCACCGCTGGCGCCGGCGCGCCTCCTCATACAGCCGGGCGTTCTCGATAGCCACGCCCGCCGCGGCCGCCAGCGCGACCACCACGGCCTCGTCTTCCTCGTCGAACTGGCCGCCGCCCCGCTTCTGCGTGAGGTAGAGGTTCCCGTACACCTCCTCGCGGATCCGCACCGGCACGCCCAGGAACGAGCGCATGGGCGGGTGACCGTCAGGGAATCCGAACGACCGGGGATGGTCGGCGATGTCCGCCAGCCGCAGGGCCCGGGGGTTGGCGATCAGGTCTCCCAGCAGGCCGCGGCCCTCCGGCCAGTGGTGGATGCGCGCAATCTCGTCCTCCGGCAGGCCAACCGGGATGAACTCCGCCAGGCCGCCGTTCTCGCCGATCACGCCCAGCGCGCCGTACCTGGCGTCGACCAGGTCAATCGCCGCCTCGACGATCCGGCGGAGCACCACCTCCAGGTCGAGCTGGCTGCCCACCGCGACCACCGCGTCGAGCAGCCCGCGGACGCGGTCCCGCGTGGTCAGGACCGTCTGGAGCCGCGCCTGCAGCTCGGCGAGCAGGTCGTCGAGCTTCAGGTGCGGCATGAGCGTGCGCGGTCCTGGCGAATCCATCACAGCTCCCGCAGCGTCAGCCTCGCGAACTAGGTGACACCAAGATAAGCGCTGCTCAGTCCGGCAGTAGCACCGGGCGGGCGGGGCGCCAGACATGGTCGGCCCCATGCGGCCGGACCGCTTCGAGGGCGCGCTGAACCAGGTCCTCGAAGGCACCGGAGGCACCGGAGGGCGCCTGCTCGCCGCCAGCTCCGCCGCGTTCGGTGTCGATGACCGTGGCGGCCGGCCAGGGCGCCATGGCGGCGGCCATGTGCCGGGCGATCGCGGCGTCGGCATCCGAGAGTCCGTCCGGTCGCGTGGCCATCCGCTGGCGCGCTAGCTCCGGCGAGGCCGTGCAGCACAGCTGGACCAGCCGGGCGCTGGCATCGCCGGCGACGGCCGCGGCGGCGGCCCGCTGCTGCGCCGACGTCCACGACGCGTCGATGATCACGGATTCGCCGCTGGCCAGCAGCACCGCGGCGCGGCGCAGGAGCTCGGCGTAGCAGCGCTCGGTCCAGGCGGCGGAATAGATCCCGGTGCCGTAGGGGAGCGCCGCGCCGCGCCGCGGCGGGGCGCCGGCGAGCTCCTTGCGGACCCGGTCACTGCTCAGGACGCAGAAGCCGAGCCGGTCGGCGACCGCCCCGGCCAGGGCGGACTTGCCGGTACCCGGCAGGCCCCCGATCAGGACCAGCGTGACGGCGCCCGCGCGCAGGTGCCGCAGCGTGATCTCGGCCAGCTGCCGCGCCTGGCCGGCCGCGCCGGCATCTCCCTGGCGGGCCTGGATGCAGGAGACCTTCGCGCGCACGAAGGCCCGGTAGGCCACGTAGTGGTGGCGCAGCGAGGCCGGCGCCGGATCCCCGGAGTACTCGGCGTACCAGTCGGCAAATCGCCGGGCCAGCTCGGCGGCGCCGAGCCGCTCCAGGTCCATCGCGAGAAACGCGGCATCGTCGAGGCCGTCCAGCCAGCGCAGCCGGTCGTCAAACTCCAGGCAGTCCAGGATCCGCGGCCCGTCATCGAGGCAGTAGATGTCGTCCGCCAGCAGGTCGCCATGTCCGTCCACGACATGGCCGCCGCTGATCCGGGAGTCGAACAGCGGCTGGCGGCCCGCCAGGAACTGCCGGGCCAGCTCGCCGGTCTCGGCTATGTCCTGAGTGTCCAGCAGCCTGTCCCGCACTGACATGGCCTGCTCAAGGTTGTCGTCCCACCGGCGCCGCAGGGCATCCCGGCTGCCCGCCGCGTCGATCTGCGGTGAGCGCGGCGCGGACGCGTGCTGCGCGGCCAGGACCCGGGCCACCTGGCGCAGCGGCCCCGTCACCGGATCACCCGCCCGTACCAGCGCGGACAGCCGGCGCCCCGCCGGCATCCGGCGCATGACCACCAGGTGGTCGCACGGCTGCCCGGCCGGATCGCGCACCTCGGCGACGCCCAGGTAGACATCGGGCGCGTACCGCCGGTTCAGCTCGGTCTCGCGGGCGCACGCCGCGGCGCGCGCCGCGGCGGTGCTGAAGTCAAGGAATCCGAGGTTCACCGGCTTCTTGAGCTTGTAGGCGCGGTCCCCCGCGAAGAAGATCACTGCCGAATGCGTCTGCGCTATGTCCGCATAGGGCTGCTGCGCCAGCCCGCCCCCCGGCTCCGCCATGGTGTCTCCCATCCTGGCGCCAGCTCAGCGCTCATGCCGGTAGCTCTCGCCCGGGTTGTGCATCGGGTTGTTCATCGGGTAGTGCAGCCTGTCCCGCACGTCGATGACTCCGTCGACGTGCCAGACGCTGTCGAGCAGCGCCTGGGCGACCGCGCGGTTCTCGACCGGGCCGGTGATGGTCACGATGCCGGACACCGCCTGCACCCTGATACTGCCTGGCTCCAGCAGGAAGGCCTCGGTGAGCACGTCATCGACGATCTCCGCCCGGATGTCAGCGTCCGCCCGGTCATACAGGCGTAGCACGTCCACCCGGCTGACGATGCCCACCAGCCGGCCGGTGTCGGCCACGACCGGCAGCCGCTTCACGCGCCGCTTGTGCATCACGCGGGCCGCCTCCGTCACCGGGGTGTCCGGCCCGATCGTGACCGCCGGACTGGTCATCAGGTCGCCCGCGGTCAGGGCGGCGGCCTTGGCCCTGTCCCGCCAGCGATGGGGCCGGCCGGCGCCGTCGCCCGCGACGGGGAACGCCTCCTTGAGGAGCAGGTCAGCCTCGGATACCACGCCCGCCACGCGGTCGTCGGCGTCCAGCACGGGGAAGGCACTGAAGTGGCGCCGCCGCATGACCTTGATGATTTCCCTGAATTCCGCTTCCTTCCGGACCGCCACCACGTTGGTGGTCATGACATCCTTGACTGTGCTCGTCACGGGGCCAGCCTCCTCCCGATCCAAGGCAAACCAGGCAGCCTGCCGCCCTAGAACCCAGCCTCGCGGTGCCGCCAGGGCCGCCGCTAGGGCACAACGACCCCGGCTGGCGGGCCGGCCGGCCCGCCAGCCGGGCGCGTCGGGACCAAAGGCCCTTGGCCGGCCTTCTAAGGCCCCTGTCACCAGATCGAGCCGCCGGAGGACAGTAGTGCCAGGATTCGAGCGGCTATTGGCAGTCGCTTGTCTGGAAGGAGGAGAGTGAAATGCCGGGAATCGTCGTAGGCGTTGACGGCTCAACAGGCTCTCAGCGAGCACTCGAATGGGCAGCGCGGGAGGCCGCTCTTCAGCACGCCGCCCTCACCGTGCTGACCGTGCACCAGGTGATGGCCAGCGCATGGACGGGACTCCCGGTCACCTACCCGGCCGACGCGGACGCCCAGGAGGTCGCCCGCAAGGCCGCCGAGGAGCAAGTGGCCAAGGTCACCAGCGAGCTCGGCGACGCTCAGCCCGCCTCGGTGACGGTCAAGGCCGTCAACGGCCTCGTCACGCAGGAACTCGTCGCCGCCTCGCAAGATGCCGATCTGCTCGTCGTCGGCTCGCGTGGCGCGGGCGGCTTCGCCTCGCTCGTGCTGGGCTCGGTGAGCTCGCAGGTCGTGAGTCACGCCGCGTGCCCCGTCGTCGTGATCCCCCCCAGCGGCCGGTAGCCGTGAGGGGCGGCTGATGGCGCCCCCGGTCTTCCTGGCTGCCCCGAACTGGCCGCGCTTGTCGCGGCCAGAGTCCTGAATATCCCGTTATCCCACTCATAGCTAGCTCTCCCGCATTGGAGCGCGGACATGAACCTCGCTGTTGCGCCGCAATTGCACTCCCTGGCGATTGACATCAACGGACCCGGCACCTTCGTCCACTGGTCGATCTTCACCGTCTCGGTGGCGAATCTGGTCCTGATCGCGGTGATGGTCGTCATCTTCGGCGCCGCGCTGCTGCTCCCGTTTCCGCGGGGCCATCAAGAGAAGCCCGCCCCGGCGGCCGACGGCGCCGCCGATGGCAACGCCGCCGATGGCAACGTGGCCGCTGACCAGAGCGCCGCCGCCGCGCCGGATGACGAAGACGCCCGCATGTGGACCGCGCGGGTCCGGCACAGGGCGCTGGCGGCACTGCCGCCGGGCAAGCTGCTGCCCGACCGTCAGCCCGCTTACGTCTCGTCCTGGGTGTACGTATTCGGAGTCGCCTCGCTGGCCGCGCTCGGCGTGGCCGTCGTGTCCGGCTTCGCCATCGCCATCGGCGGCCCCGACTGGTGGCAGTACAACTCCGTCGGGCACTTCTTCAACAGCTTGCACCTGTGGAGCGTCGAGCTGTTCATGGCGCTGCTGGTCATCCACCTGTGGGGCAAGTTCTGGATGGCCGCCTGGCGCGGCCGCCGGACGCTGACCTGGATCACCGGCGTCGTCGCATTCGCGGCCTCGATCATCGAGTGCTTCACCGGGTACCTGTCCCAGTCGAACTTCGACTCGCAGTGGATCTCCACCAGCGGCAAGGACGCGTTCAACTCCGCGGGACTGGGTGCGTTCTTCAACGTCATGAACGTCGGCCAGATGCTGATGTGGCACATCGTGCTCATCCCGATCGTGCTGATCGCCATCGTGGGCGCGCACGTGCTGCTGGTCCGCGTGCGCGGCGTGTCGCACCCGATCGACGCGCACAACGCCGAGGCCGGCGGCAGTGGCCGGTCCCGCCGCCGCGCGATCGCGCGGGCCGACGCCGCGCCGTGGCGGGGGGCCCAGCGGCGCTACGACATCCTCAAGGAGGGCACCATCGCGGCAGTGATCGTGCTGGCGCTGACGCTGGGCCTGGCCGGCCTGCTGTCCTCGCCCAACGTGCCGTCGGTCACGATCGCCACCTGGTCGAGGCTCGCGCCCGCCGACTTCCTGGCGGCGTCAGCCACCGAGCTGAACGGAACCAGCGAGACCGCCACCTACGGACCGCCGTACAACAACCAGACCGCCAACAGCCAGAAGCTGCTGTTCGCCCCGGCCGCGATTCCCGGGGTGACTCAGCCGGTCAACGCGGCGCAGGACTTCGTCCTCAAGCCGCTGACGACGCTCGCCCGCACCGACCCGGCCGTGGCCGCCCCGCTCGCCACCTTCAAGGCGGCCTCCCCCGCCCAGCAGCTGAAGTGGGCCAATGCCTACGCGGCCGCGGTGGCGAAGGTCAAATTCGTCAACGGCACCCCTGTCGTCCCTCCCGCCAACGCCGGGCCGGTCCCGGCGCTGCTGGCCAGCGAGCTCAACCTGGCGCGCAGCGGCGCGCTGGACGCCGACCTGCTCGCCCAGCGGCAGTTCTACGGCACTAACTTCACTAAGCCGCTGCTGTTCATCGAGGACGGCGCCTACTTCGTCAACAAGGCCAAGTCGATGGGACTGACCGGCGAGCAGTGGGGCGTGATGAACGAGACCGGCAGCTACCCGGGCCAGCCGTGGCTATGGCTCTACACCCTCTGGTACCAGGTTCCGGGCTGGACCAACTCGGCCAACATCGACCTGATCTCGATCTACATGACGGGCCTGGCCACGATCTTGCTGCTGCTCGTCCCGTTCATCCCCGGGCTGCGGGACATCCCGCGGCTGGTCCCGGTGCACCGCCTGGTCTGGCGCTCGTGGTACAGCTCGGGACCGGGCTCGGCTAAGGGCGCGGGCCCGAAGTCCGGGCCGGGACCTGGCTCGGGCACCGGCGCCGAGGCTGACTCGGGCTCCGGCTCGGGTGCTAGTTCCGGCTCGGGTGCTAGTTCCGGCTCGGGGGCTAGTTCCGGCTCCGCTGACAGCCCGGCTGACCAGCCGCAGGGAGCCATGCCGTCATGAGGACGATCGATGGCCTGGACACGGCAGGCCCGGTGAGCTGCCCGGCGCCCGGCTGACGCCGCCGCCCCGCCGATACCGTCGGCCCGGCCGCCCCGGGCCGACGGTATCGCGCGGACACAGTGTGAACGGAACAGGAGCAGGAAATGCCAGGCTTTGACATCGCCGAGCTGTCCGCGCTGGAGATTCTCGACTCGCGTGGCCGGCCCACGGTGGCGGTCACCGTCCGGCTCGGGGACGGCACCACGGCCCGCGCCGGAGTGCCGTCGGGCGCATCGACCGGGACCCGCGAGGCGGTCGAGCGGCGCGACGGTGATCCCGCTCGTTACGGCGGCGCGGGCGTGCTGGGCGCGGTCGCCGCGGTGAACACCGAGATCGCGGACCTGCTGCGCGGCCGCTCCTGGGCCGGGCTGGCGGAGGCCGATCAGGCCATGATCGATCTCGACGGCACCGCGGCCAAGAGCCGGCTCGGCGCCAACGCCCTCGTCGGCGTGTCGATGGCGCTCGCCCGGGCACTGGCCGCGTCGGCCGACCTTCCGCTGTGGCGCTGGCTGACCCCGGACGCAGTAACCCCGTCCCTGCCGGTGCCGCACTTCAACGTGCTCAACGGGGGCGTGCACGCGCCCAATGAGCTGGACTTCCAGGAGTTCATGGTCGCGCCGCTCGGTGCACCCTCGATGGCCGAGGCCGTGCGCGCGGGCGCCGAGGTCTACGCGGCGCTGCGCCGCGAGCTCACCGACCGGAAGCTGTCCACCGGCCTGGGCGACGAAGGCGGGTTCGCTCCCGAGGTCAGCGAGCCGGAGGAGGTCCTGCGGCTCCTCGTGCAGGCCATCACCGACGCCGGGTATCAGGCCGGCCGCGACGGCGTCTCGATCGCCCTGGACCTGGCGGCGTCGGAGTTCCGGCAGGCCGACGGCCGCTACCGGGTCGCCGGCACGCTGCTGAGCAGCGCCGACCTCATCGAGCGGCTGGCCGCCATCACCGCCGCGTTCCCCGTGCACCTCATCGAGGACGGCCTGGGCGAAGACGATGACGAGGCCTGGATCACGCTCACCGCCCGCCTCGGCGCGGGCGTGGAACTGGTGGGCGACGACATCTTCTGTACCAACCCGGCGATCATCACCGCGGCCATCGGGCGCGGCATCGCGAACTCGTCGCTGATCAAGCTCAACCAGATCGGCACCGTCAGCGAGACGCTGGAGGCGATGGCCATCTGCCGCCGCGCGGGCTACCGGCAGTTCGTCTCGCACCGCTCCGGTGAGACCGGGGACTCGTTCATCGCCGACCTCGCCGTCGGCACCGGCTGCGGGCACCTCAAGTCCGGCGCCCCCGCCCGCGGTGAGCGCACGGCCAAGTACAACCGCCTCCTCGAGATCGCCGCGAGCGCGCCGAAGCTCCGCTACGGCATGCCGGTCTGAAGGTTCTCGCTGCCGCCGCGTCGCTCGCGCGGCCCCAGTCTGTGGCCCGGCACCGTCGACAACTACACCGACGCCCTGATCTGGCTGGTCAACGGCCTACTCGCCGACCCGAAACACTTCTACCGATCCTTCACCACCACCGAGTTGGGAAACCTCATGGCACAACGCCCCGCCGACCTCGCCACCCGCGAACGGGCCCGCGAGATGCCCATCTACAAGCGCTACTTCGACCTCATCGCCGCCGGCCGCGGCGTCATCGCCATCGAAGTCGAACGCGTCTGAACCCGGCGCGGCCGCCGCGCCATCATCCGCGACCACTACGAGCTAGCAGCCCGCCAGGACGCGCCTACTTACCGCGTCACCCCCCGGGGTAGCGATCAGACATCCACGTTTCACGGGGCGCCGCCCGGCGGCGGGTGGCGGATGAAGCGGGACGCCCGGCGCCGGATGCGGCGCTCCAGCCGCTGCGCGGGCGTGCTGGCCGCCCGCCGGGCATGGGGGTGGACGCGGTAGAACTGGGTCTTGGCCAGCTCGACCAGCACCAGGTAGACGATGACCAGCGCGAACAGCAGCAGGAAGAACGTCGTCGGCAGCGGCGTGAAGCCCAGCAGCCCGGCCAGCCCCGTATACGGGAGTACCGCGCCGATCAGGGCCGCCCCCGTCGGCACCAGCAGCATCGGCAGGCTGGGCCGGCTCTTGAGGAACGGGACCCGCCGGGTGCGGATCACGTAGACGACGAGGGTCTGGGTGGCGATCGACTCGACGAACCAGCCGGTCCGGAACTCGGCGTGCCCGGCGTGCAGCAGGGCGAGCATGATCCAGAAAGTGAGAAAGTCGAAGATCGAGCTGACGGGGCCGAACACGGACATGAAATGCCGGATGAACTTCATGTCCCAGGCGGCGGGCCGGGCCAGCGTCTCGGGGTCCACCCGGTCGGTCGGGATGACCAGCTGACCGGCGTTATAAAGCAGGTTGTTGAGGAGTATCTGGGACGGCAGCATCGGGAGGAAGGACAGGAATACCGACGCGCCGGCCGCGCTGAACATGTTGCCGAAGTTGGACGACGTCGCCATCAGGACGTACTTCATGGTGTTGGCGAAGATGCGGCGGCCCTCCATCACGCCGTCGGCCAGTACGCCGAGATCCTTGTCGAGCAGCACCACGTCAGCGGCTTCCTTGGCCACGTCGGTGCCCGAGTCCACCGAGATTCCGACGTCAGCGTGATGCAGCGCCACCGCGTCGTTGACGCCGTCCCCGAGGAAGGCCACGTCCTTGCCGGTGCGCCGCGCGACCTTGATGATGCGCGACTTCTGGTCGGGGCCGATCCGGGCGAAGACCGTCGTGGCCGGGATCGCCGCCTCGAGGTGGTCGTCGTCGAGCGCCTCGACGTCGGCGCCGCTGAGCACCCCGGCGCAGTCGATCCCGATCTGCGCGCACACCTTGGCCGCGACCAGCCCGTTGTCCCCGGTAATGATCTTTACCTGGATCCCCAGTCGCTCGAGCTGGACGATCGAGGCACCGGCGTCGGCCTTAGGCCGGTCGGCGAACGTCAGGAAGCCCTCCAGCGTCAGCCCGTGCTCGTCGGAGGCGGTGAGCGCCTGCCCGGCGGCCGCCGGGCGGCTGGCCACGGCTACCACCCGGGCACCCTCGCGGAACAATGCCTCCAGGACCGGCCGGGCGCCGTCGGGGACCCGGGAGCACCGGTCCAGCACCACCTCGGGGGCGCCCTTGGTGATCAGGAGCGGCCGGCCGCCGGGGCCGGCCACCAGCACCGAGGCGAGCTGCCGCTCGTGGTCGAACGGCAGGAGGCCCAGCCGCCGGTAGTCGCCGGCCGCCGCGGCGGCCGGCGCGCCCGCGACCGCCCCGGGAGCCAGCCGCGGCGCCGCTGACCGCAGGGCCGCTGACCACAGGGCCTGGTCCAGCGAGTTTCCCCCGACCGCGCCCCCGTCGGTGACCGCCGCCTCGTTGCAGACGAGCCCGAGCAGCAGCGGGCGGTCGGCGTCCCGGCCGCTGGCGTCCAGGGCCCGCTCGAAGGTGATCACGCCCTCGGTGAGGGTGCCCGTCTTGTCGGTGAACAAGACCTCGATATTGCCGAGATCCTCGATGGCGACCAGCCGCTTGACCAGAACCTTCTTGGCCGCGAGGGCCTTGGCGCCGGCCGACAGGCTCACCGTCACGATGGCCGGCATCATCTCGGGGGCGATACCCACGGCGATGGCCAGCGAGAAGAGCAGCGCGTCGATGAGGGGCCGGGACAGGGCCACGTTGATGAGGAAGATGAAGGCCGTCAGCACCGCTGCCACCGCGAACAGGAAGCGCGAGAAACGCGACAGTCCCGCCTCGAAGGCGGTCTGGCTGTGCTTCTCGGCCAGGCCCGCGGCGATCTGCCCGAACGCAGTGCGGGTTCCGGTCCGGACCACCACGCCCAGCCCCGATCCCTGGTGCACGATCGTCCCCATGAAGGCGCACCCCGGCTGGTCCTGAGGCTGATGTCCGTCGACGGGCGCCACCGACTTGGTCACCGGCATCGACTCGCCGGTCAGCACGCCCTCGTCGCACTCGAGCTCGTCGACCTCGAGCAGGCGCAGGTCGGCCGGGACAAGGGAGCCGATGCGCAGCGATACGAGGTCCCCGGGCACCAGGCTCAGCACCGGGACCCGGCTCACCTGATTGTCCCTGCGGACCTCGGCCTCCTGCCGGATCTGGGCCCGCAGCGCGGTCATCGCCATTTCCGCCCGGTACTCGTTGAAGAAGCCCAGCCCGACACTGAGAGCGACAATGACCGTGATGATCAGCGCGTTCGTGCCGCCACCGGTCAGCCCCGAGACCAGCGCCGCGCCGAGCAGCAGGATCAGGATCGGGTTGCGGACCTGGCGCAGCAGCACGGCGAACGGGCGCACCCGGTACGTGGCGAGCGAGTTCGGCCCGAGCTCGCTCAGCCGCTGGGCCGCGTCGGCGGCCGAGAGCCCGTGCTCGCCGCTGCCCAGCCGGGCCAGCACCGTACCGGGAGCCAGCGCCGCGGCCTGAGTCAGGTCCAGCTCGCCAGCCCGGGCATGCGCTGTTATCGCCACCGGGCCAGTCTCCTTGCCGAAGTCCAGCTCCCGCTAGGAGTCTGCGCCTCGGCCCGTCGGACCTCGCCTAGGGCAGCCGGGTCCACCGGGGCTCGACGGCGTACCACGCCCGGTCCCAGCCGGCCAGCCGACGGCGGTTCAGGACGGCCCGGACGCAGCCGGCGATGATGGACAGTGCGATACCCAGGACGACGGGCACGGTCACCACCGCCAGCAGGACATCGCCCCAGATGTCGTAGGTCCGCAGCGGCGGGCTCGTGATCCGGCCCGCGCCGTCGACCCACACCTGCACCCGGTGGCCGGCCACCGCCGCCGGGTCCACCGCGACGAAGCCAGTTCGCTGCTGCCCGTCCGGTGCGCTCCAGCGCGCGCGAACCCAGGCGCCGTCCCATCCGTAGGACGGGTCGGCCTGGTTGGCCGGGGTCTGCAGCAGGGTGGCTGGCACCTGCCGCCAGGTCCGCTCGGCGTGCTGCTGACGCACCCCGGCGCTGTCGGTGACGCGAGCCGCGACGATCATCAGCACCGGGGCGCCGACCAGGAAAATCGCGAGCAAAGCAGTCACCACGACCGTCTCAACCCGGTCGATGCGGCGCCGCAGCGGGTTCCGGTCCCAGCCGAGCTGGCCGGCGAGCCGTCGCATGATCTTCTTCATCGGGGCACACCTCCACTCGGCGGCGACTTTCGCTACGGCCCATGCTGGCTGTCATCGCGGCGGGTGTCACGTGCTGAAACTCCCGTGTCGGGGGGACTTTGGACCCGGCTAGCGCCGGCGGGCGCTGACGGCCATCACGCAGGCCGACCGGCCGCGCCACTGGTGACCTTCTGCTCTACGCGGATGCGGCTGATCTTTGCGAATGTCGGAGAGCAAGCGGAATGTTCCGCAGTCCGATGGTCCGGCGCTGGGCGTCTGGGAGGGGCTATGAACGTGCACCAGCCAGCCATAGTGGTCGGCGTCAGCGATTCCGAGGCGTCCGCAACGGCGCTGCGATGGGCCGCTGACGAGGCCAGCCGCCGCCACGCCATGCTCCGGGTCGTACGGAGCTGGGATGCCGAGTTCACGGCTCCCTATGCCCCCGCCGCCGGCCATACGCCCGGCGAGCAGCGCGCCGTGGCCAGTGCGGGACTCGCGGCGCTGATGCGCGGCACCTTCGGCTCGGTGGTCCCCGCGGGTGTCACGGCCGAACTGGCCGAGGGCGTCGCGGAGCGGACGCTAATCGACCGGTCGGCCGCCGCGGACCTGCTCGTCCTCGGATCGGCCGCGCCGCCCATGGCGGCGCAGCGCACCATCGGGCGCTCGATCGGGCCGGTCGTCCGGGCCTGCCTGAGCCGTGCGCAGTGCCCCGTCGTGGTGGTCTGGGCCGGCCAGCCGGGCACCCGTCCCCAGCCCCGTCCCCAGCCGGCCGGCGAGCGGCCAGGCCGGCGCGAGCTGGTGGGCACCGCCTAGCCGGACTGGCGGGCACCGCGGATGACTACGACTGGGCACGGCGCGTGGTGCACGCAGTGCTGGCTCACCGAGCCCAGCAGCGCCTCGGTAAAGCCGCCATGTCCGCGGCTGCCCACGACGAGTGCCTCGGCTCCGTCCGCCGCGTCGATCAGCACCTCAGCCGCGTCGCCCTGCTTCACTACCGTGACGACCCGCTCAGCGCCGTCCGGGCCGACCGCGGTGACGATCGCGTCGGTCAGCACTTTCTGCGCCAGCTTCCCGAAGTCGGTGGTCTCCAGCACCCCGACCGGCGGCCACGAGTAGCCGCCGACCAGCAGCGGGAGGTGCCAGGCGATCACCGCCTCTACCTTGGCGCCGGTGAGCCCGGCCTGCCGGACGGCCCAGCGGAGCGCATCCTCGGACGAGGGCGACCCGTCCACTCCCACGACGATACGCCGAGCGCTGCCGCTGTCTTGTTGTGACATCTCGCACCTCTAGAGGACTTCAGGATCCGGGGGCCCGGCGGATGCGCCGCCCGGTGACCCGGACAGGCGTGATCCGGATGAAATGGTCCTTCTCGCCGCCGGGCCACGAATCGACCCCGGCCGCCTGCGCTGCCGCCTGGTCGGCTTCGGAGTCAAGGTGGTGCGCCGGCCCCGAGATCAGCACGCTCCAGCCTTCCCGGGCGGACTCATCAAAGTGGTCGACCTCGAAGGCCACCTTGTACTCCGCGTGCGCTATCCCGGTGCGGAGGTCCTCGCCCGCCAGGCTGTCCGGGGCGGTGCGAAACAGGATGGCCCCGTCGACCAGCCGGTAGTTGACCGGAAGGACGGTGATGTCGTACTGCCCGACGAAGGCCAGCCGGCCGATCACGCCGTCGGCGACCAGCCGCAGGCACTCGGCCTCATCGAGCTTCTCCATGACGGCTTGGGCTTCTGCAGGCAACGCGCACGCTCCTTAACCTAGGACGGCCGCCACTAGACCGGCCGCCCGGTGGCGGCGGGTAGCGCGGCCTGTCCGCCTGTGTGCCACCACTCCATCAGACCGGGCCGCGCCCCGCGACCGGCAGGGTCAAATGCCCCTGCCGGGGCAAGACCTCCGCACCGTACCCCGCCGGTCACGGCTCCGCGGGGCCGCGATCAATGAGCTCGGCCGCCGGGCGTCGTGCCGTGGCGGGCGCGACGTTCGCCCGGCCGAACTGCAGCAGCATCTGCGGAACGCCGTCCAGGTGCAGGCGATCGCGGACCGCGGCGCGCAGCCGTGGTGACTCCAGCGGCTGTGAATGCAGGCTGGCGAAGACCCACCGGGCCGCGGCGCGCAGCAGCAGCCGGTCCAGCGCCTGCCCGGCCGCCAGCCAGTCGGCCGGCTCGTCACTCGCCGTGGTCAGCACTGCCGTCGCCGACGGCAGCGGGCCGCCGGCGGGCAGGCCGCCGCGCAGCCCGAAATCGCGTTGCGGCAGCCGCTCGTGCGCCGGCTGCTCCTGCGGGCGCCGCCCCGCGAGCGGCGGACCGGCGAGCGGCGGATCAGCGGGCGGCGGACCGGCGGGCGGCGGGTCGGCGGACTGGCCTGGCTCATCGAGCCAGGACGGGCCGGCCCAGGCGCGCGCGGGAACGCCGTCCCTGGCCGAACTCGCCTCCGACCTCGTCCACTCTCGCAGTTCCGCCCGGATCCCCGGATCGGCCTCCTGCCCCCGGCTCGCCGCCTCCGTCAGCTCGGCGAGCGCGGCGACGTCGGCGGGCCAGCTCACCAGGTGCAGGTCCGCGCCCTCGGCAGCCGCATCATGCACCAGCGCGTCCAGCAAGCGAGCCGGCACCCGGCCCGGCGCGAACGGCCCGCGATGAGTGTGCCGGTGCGGCACCGCCGCGATCAGGTCCCATTCAGCTGCGCTGGGCCGGGCGCGGCCGACCGGCCGAACGCGGGCGACCAGGCCAGGCTGCGCCGGATCGGGCAGCAGCTCGACCTCGGGCAGGTAACCCACGCTGCGCATGCCGAGCCGCAGGCCGTAGAGCGCGGCACCGCAGCTGATCAGCATTTCCCGGCCGCCTGGGTCCACCCGCCGGAGCATTCTGCCCCGATCGGCATAAAGCTCCAGGGCATTCCCGCGCACCCGGAACTGCCAGGGCTGGCTGTTGTGCACCGATGGCGCCCGGGCCGCCGCCGCGACGACATAGGCCACGTCATCGGGCGTGATCCGCAGGCCGGCCGGCCGCGGCTGGCCGACGGTCTCGGGCCTGCGACCCGGCTCTCGCTGTGTGGTACCGGTCATGGCGATCACCCCTACCTGGTTCGACCTGACGGGATAACCGCGACGGGGGGCAGGGCCAAACGACCTTAGGTCGCGCGACCAGGGACCCTGACGCGGCCGGGCCGCCGCCACCAGGCTGGTCGGGGTGAGGTAGCCCGTGGGGGAGCGCCGGTGAGGGGAGTCGCTTGTGCAGTCCGGGCCGGACCATCAAGGCGCGGCCCTGACCGGCGCGGCGCCGGACCCGCCGCCCGGCCCGCCGTCGGACCCGTCAGCCGTCGCGCCACCAGACGCGCAGGAGCCACTGTCTTCGCTGCTGCGTGACCTGCGCACGTCGCGGGCAGGGCTGTCCAGCCGCGAGGCGGCGCGGCGGCAGGTGGTCTACGGGCCGAACGAGCTGCGGCGCAGCGCTGGACGCCGGTGGCCGCGTGAGCTCGCGCAGCAGCTCATCCACCCGCTGGCGCTGCTACTGGCCGCGGCGGCAGTGCTGGCGTGGGTCAGCGGAACGCCGCGGCTGGGGATCGCGATCGCCGCGGTCATCGTCTTGAACGCCGTTTTCGCCTTCGCGCAGGAAATGCAGGCCGAGCGCGCCGTGGAGGCGCTCGCCGCCTTCCTTCCCGAGCACGCCCGCGTCATCCGCGACACGGCGCCGCAGGAGATCCTCGCTCGCGACCTCGTGCCCG
Organism: Streptosporangiaceae bacterium; assembly: GCA_035532295.1. Taxonomy (GTDB): domain Bacteria; phylum Actinomycetota; class Actinomycetes; order Streptosporangiales; family Streptosporangiaceae; genus DASUBV01. The sequence goes on along the minus strand of DATKRH010000022.1, from coordinate 43,126 downwards.
GGGACCTGCTCGCCATCAGCGAGGGCGATCGCGTCTGCGCCGATGCCCGGCTGATCTCCGGTGCGGTAGAGGTGGACCTGTCCACCGTCACCGGGGAGTCGGTGCCGGTGTCCAGGTCGGCGGACCGGACCGACGGACGGCTGCCGCTGCTGCAGGCCGAGAACCTGATCTTCAGCGGCACCACGTGCACGGGCGGCGAGGCTCGCGCCATCGCGACGGCCACGGGCATGCAGACCGAACTGGGCCGGATAGCCGCGCTGAGCCAGCGGGTCAAGCGGGAGGAAAGCCCCCTGGAGCACCAGGTCCTGCGGGTGGCGCGGCTGATCGCCTATGTCGCCGTCGGCGCCGGCTGCGCCTTCCTGCCGATCGGCCTGCTGGCCGGCCTCTCGCTGTCGGCCGCGGTGAGCTTCGCCATCGGGCTGCTGGTCGCCAACGTGCCCGAGGGCCTGCTGCCCACGATCACGCTCGCGCTCGCGGTGGGCGTGCGCGACCTGGCCAGGCGCGGCGCCATCGTCCGGCGGCTCAGCGCGGTCGAGACGCTGGGCTCGACCACCGTCATCTGCACCGACAAGACCGGCACGCTGACCCAGAACCGGATGCGGGTCACGGCCCTGTGGCTGGCGGACGTCACCGCGGCCGGCGCGGACGACCTGCGGGTGCCGCCGGGGAAGGCCGCCCGCCTCGCGCAGGCCATAACCGCCTGCAATAACGCCGAGCTCGCCGCCGGTGCCGCCGCCCCCGCCGGTGACCCGACCGAACTGGCCTTGCTCGACCTGGCGACCAGCCTGGGTGTCCAGACCAGCCGGACCGCCAGGGACGCCAGCCGGCGGGCGCTGTTCCGGTTCGATCCGCGGATCAAGCTGATGTCCACGGTGGACGCCAGCGGCGGCGAGCTAGTGGTTCATGTCAAGGGCGCACCCGAGGAGGTGCTCGCCCGGACCACCCGCATCCTCGGCAGCGGCGGCGAGCGGCCCATCTCGGCCCGGGACCGCGCGTCGGTCACCCAGGCCATGCGCGATCACGCGGCCCGCGGGCTGCGAGTGCTCGCGGTCGCGTCCCGCCGGCTGGCGCCAGGATCGGCGGTCCCGGCGCGCCGCGAGGACGCCGAACGCGACCTGTGCCTGCTGGGCCTGGTGTCCATGCTCGACCCGCCGCGGCCGGAGGTGGCCGCCGCGATCGAGGACGCGCACCGCGCGGGCATCCGGATCCACGTGGTCACCGGCGACAACGGCCTGACCGCCGCCGCCATCGCCGCGCAGGTGGGAATCGGGAAGCGCGGGTCCGCCGTGGTCAGCGGCCCCGACCTTGACGCCATGCCCGAGCCGGCGCTGGACCGGCTCCTCGACTCCGGGGCCGAGATCATCTTCGCCCGCAGCTCCCCCGAGGCGAAGCTGCGCATCGCCGACGCCCTGCGGGCCATGGGCCAGGTCGTCGCCATGACCGGTGACGGGGTGAATGACGCGCCGGCGCTGCGCCGGGCCGACATCGGCATCGCGATGGGCCGGTCCGGGACCGACGTGGCCCGCGAGGCGGCCACGATGGTGCTCACCGATGACAACTTCGCGACGATCATCGCCGCGGTGCAGGCCGGGCGGCGCGTCTACGACAACGTCCGCAAGTTCATCTTGTACATCTTCACCCACGCGGTTCCCGAGGTCGTCCCGTTCCTGGTCTTCGCGCTAGCCGGGGGCCTGGTGCCGCTACCGCTGACGGTGATGCAGATTCTCGCCATCGACCTGGGCACCGATACCCTGCCGGCCCTGGCGCTCAGCCGCGAGCCCGCCGAGCCCGGGCTGATGGACCTCCCGCCGCGGCCACGCGGCCAGGGGGTGATCAGCGGCGCGATGCTGGCCCGGGCCTGGGGATTCCTCGGCCTGATCTCCGCCGCGCTGGTCATGCTCGGTTTCTTCGTCACGCTGAGCCGGGCCGGCTGGACGCCGGGGGCCCCGGTGGGCGCGGGAACCCCGCTGAACCTCGCCTACCGGCAGGCGACCACGGTGACCTGGCTGGGCATCGTGTCCTGCCAGATCGGCACGGCGTTCGCCGTCCGGACCGACCATGCGTCACTGTGGTCCGTCGGCGTCTTCAGCAACAGCTACCTGCTCGGCGGCATTGGCGTCTCGCTGGCCTTCGCGGCCACCCTGATCTACCTGCCGGCGATGCACGGCCTGTTCGGCACGGCGGCGCTGTCCCCCGTCCAGCTCGCCATCGTCGCGCCGTTCCCCTTCATCGTCTGGGGCGCCGACGAATTGCGGCGGCTGATCCGCCGCCGGTCGCGGCGGCCGACGTAGCCGCTAGCGTCCGGCCCTGCCATGCGGGACGTTCGACTCTGAGAAGCTCCGCTCTCCCCGCAGAAGGCTCCATGAAGAGGGAACGCTTGCGGCTCCAACATGGAGGGCCGCTAAGGGCTCCGACACGGAGGGCCGCTAAGGGCTCCGACACGTGGATCTGAACCGGATCTGGCCCGCCGTGCGGCAGGGCCCGGGCGGGCTCCGCGACAAGGGGAGGTGAGCGAGGATGGCTCGGGTTGGCGACTGGCTGGTGCCGGATGGAGATAGCGCCCGGGCCGGGCTGATCATCGGAGTGCGCAATGCCGACGGATCTCCCCCGTATGTCGTGAAATGGTGGGCCGACGGCCATATCGCGCTCGTATTTCCCGGCCCGTATGCCCGGATCGTGCCCGGCAGTGCGGACGATGAGGCCGGCCCGGCTATCCAGGCCGCCCCGGTTACCCGCGGTGGCCCGGCCGCCCGCGGCGGCACAGTTGGCCGCGGCGGCACAGTTGGCCGAGGCGGCGCAGCCACCCGGCGGACGCCAGATCGCGGCTCGGCGGGTCGCTAGCACGGGCCGCCGGCCAGCGGGGGGACCAAGGTCCCCGCCCTCGGGGCCCCACGCCCGCAGCGCTGCCGGGCCCGGCCGGGCAATGCTGTGAACACGGCCAGCCAGGCCCGCCGGAGATCACCGGTGCCCGCTGAGGGAAGGAAATGGCGCGTGTTCAGAGTGCGGATGCTCGGGCGCGGCGGCCAGGGCGTGGTCACGGCGGCGGAGCGTCACCCCGACCGCCCAGCGCCGAACGCGGCGCTGCCGGATGCGACCGAGATGGACCCGGACCCAGAGCAGGCCTAGATGCCTCCGCTGCGCGACTTTCTCAGCCGCTTCCGGCCCGCCGGCGCGCCGGGCGCGGCGCGCGCGGCGGTCCCGGCGGACACAAGCCGCGAGCTGGCGGCCGAACTGGACCCGGTGCTGCGGCTCCTCGACGGCCCGGACGCCGAGTGCGCGCGCATGCTCGCCGAAGCCCGGCGCGACGCACAGGACATGATCGCCGCGGCCCGCGCCGACGCGGCGGCCGTCGCCGCGGAAGCCCGGCAGCGCGCCGCCGCCGTTCGCCAGGAGACCGTCCGGCAGATCCTGGCCGGCGCCCGGACCGAGGCGGCTGACATCACGGCCCGCGCCAGCCGCCAGGCGGCCGACGAGCGCGAGCTGGCGCGTCGGCGTACTCTCCCGCTGGCCCAGCGAGCCGTTGCCATGATCGCGGACCTGGGGGCAGGCGACCTGGAGGCAGGCGACCTGGAGGCAGGCGACCTGCGGGATGCGGACTCCCCCGATGCGGCCTCGCGGGCCGCGGGCGAGGAGCCGTCGGCTGGCGGTCGGCCCGATCCGCCCAGAGCGCCCGGCGGGCGATCGTGACGGCGGCCTGGGTCGCGGGCACCGTCCGGGCCAAGGCCATGGCCCGGAACCGGCTAGGGGCGCAGGCGGCCCGGCGGCTGGCGGCCTGCCGCTCCCTGCCAGAAGCACAGCGGGCGCTCGCAGCCACCTCTTACGCGCGCGCCGGGCAGCCGGGGCAGCCGCTGGCGGCGACGCAGCGCGCGGTCGCCGAGATGATCCTGTGGGATGTGCGGGTGCTGGCCGGCTGGCTCCCGTCAGACGGTGTCCAATTGCTGCGCGCGCTGGCCTGCTGGTTCGAGATCGCGAACGTCGATGAGCTGCTGCAGGCCCTGGCGGGCCGCCCGGCTCAGGAGGAGTTCCAGCTCGGAGCGCTGGCGACAGCCTGGCCCCGGCTGCGGCAGGCGGACAGCCTCGCCGGGCTGCGCGCCGCGCTGGCCGCGTCCGCGTGGCGTGACCCAGGCGGCGACACCGCCCGCGACATCCGGCTCGGGATGCGCGCCCGGTGGGCGGCACGCGTCGCCGCGGCCGGCGATCCGGCCCGGACCTGGGCCGCGGGCGCGGCAGCGCTGCTGCTGGCCACCGACCGATTCGCCGTAGGCCGGGCCGCGACGCCGCCCGCCCTCGACAGCACCGCCCTCGACAGCACCGCCCTCGACAGCACCGCCCTCGACAGCGCCCTGCCCCTGCTCGGCCAGGCGGCGGCCGGCGCATCCTCGCTCGACCGGCTGCGCGCCGACCTGGCCGCCCCGGCGCGCTGGGCCCTGGCCGGGCTCGGCTCGCCCGAGGGCCCGGGCTCGGCGGAAGACCTGTGGCAGGCCGAGGCCGCGTGGTGGGCGAGGGTCGACCGCGATGGTCACCTGCTGCTGCGGTCGTCCGGGCCGGACAGCGGGCCGGTGCTGGGTGCGGTCGCCGTGCTGGCGGCCGACGCCAGGCGGGTGTGCGCGGCCCTGGAGATCGCCGCCCGCGGCGGCGGGCCGCTGGAGGCCTACGATGCGGTGGCTTGACTCGGCGGTGCCGGTCCGCATGCGGCGGGTGGCCCTGGTGGCGCCCGACAGTGCCCTTCGTGACGTGCTCGTGCGTGTCGCGGGCACCGGGGCCGTCCAGATCGACCGCGGTCACGGCGAGCCGGCCCGGCCGGGCGAGGCCGCCCGCGGACTCCGCGGCGGCGGCCGGCTGCCCGACCCGGTCCTGTCCGCGGTCCGCCCCGACCTCGAGGCGCTGGAGCGGGCCGGCCGGGACGACCTGCTGGCGGGCGAGGCGCAGCTCCAGGCCTACGCCGGCAGCGCGGTCCGGCGATCGGGCGCCGCGGCACTGGCGGGCTGGATCCCGGCCGCCCGGCTGCCCGAGGTGACGGCTGCCGTCGCGCAGGCGGGCGGCGGCGTGGTCGCGCTGCCGCGTCCCGCGGGCGTGGACGCGCCCACCCTGCTCGCCGGCCCCCCGCTGCACCGTGCGCTGACGCCGCTGGTGCAGACGTACGGAACCGTGCCGTACGCCGATCTCGATCCCACCTGGCTCGCCTGGGCCAGCTACGTGCTGATGTTCGGCATGATGTTCGGCGATGTGGGGCAGGGCATCTTCCTGCTCGCGGTCGCCGCGGCGCTGCGCGCGGGCTGGCCGCGCTGGGCCCGCCGGTTCCGGGCCGCCTGGCCCTTCGTCGGCGGCGCCGGGATCGCGGCCACTGTGTTCGGCCTGCTCTACGGGGAATGCTTCGGCCCGACCGGCCTGGTGCCGGTGATCTGGCTCGACCCGCTGAGCCAGCCGGTGACCCTGCTGCTGGTCGCGGGCGGCGTCGGCGCAATCCTGCTGGCCGGCGCCTATGCGCTCGGCCTGGCTAACCGCTGGCGCGAGGGCGGCTGGCGATTCGCGCTCTACGCGCCCTCGGGCATCGCGGGCAGCTGCGTCTTTCTCGGCGCGGGCCTGGCGGCGGCTGGATGGTACTTCCACCTCAGCGCGCTGGTAGCCGCGGGCGGCGGCGTGGCCCTGGCCGGGCTGCTGCTCGCCTTCGCCGGCTTCCTCGCGGAGGCGGGCGGCGGCGGCACCGGGGCCGTCCAGGCGTCAGTGGAGGTAGTCGACCTGGTGGTCCGGCTCGGCTCCAACCTCGTGTCCTTCACCCGGCTGGCGGCGTTCGGCCTGACCCATGCCGCGCTGGGCCTGCTCGTCTGGGACGGCGCCCGCGCGCTCTGGCAGCGCGGCGGCCTGCTGGCTGTGGCCGGCGTCGGAGTGTTCGTGGCGGGGACGGCGCTGGCCTTCGCCCTGGGCGGGCTGGTCGCCGCGATCCAGGCCCTGCGGCTGGAGTACTACGAGCTGTTCTCCCGGGTCTTCGTGACGCAGGGAGAGCCGTTCCGGCCCTGGCATGTGCCCACGCAGAGCAGCGACGAGGAAGCCGCCGAGGACCGGGTTCCCGGGCTCAGCATGAAGGGAGTGGACGGGTGATAGTTACCTGGCTGATCGGGTTGCCCGTGATCGCGGGGGCCGCCTTGCTGGCACGGCTGGCCGCGCGCCGCTGGCGGCGCGGCACGCTGATCCTCGCCGGGACGGGCGCGCTCCTGATGGTCGGCGCCGCGGTGCTGCTGGTCATCTCGGCGACCACGGATCCGGCGAGCGCGGTGGCCAGCGGGTCGGCGGCCCATGCGGCGGCCGGCGCGGCCGGCGCGAGCGGGAACGGCGCGGCCCTGATCGGGGCCGCGATCGCGGTCGCCGGGTCCACGATCGGCGCGGGCATCGCCGTCGCCTACACCGGCGCCGCGGCCCTGGCGGCCATGAGCGAGCGACCGGAGCTGTTCGGCCGGGCGATGGTGGTCGTCGGCCTGGCGGAGGGCATCGCGATCTACGGCCTGATCATCGGGATCATCCTGGTCGGGAAGGCGTGAGCGCGGTGTCCCGGGCCGCGGTGATCGGGGAGTCGCTGCGCGTTGAGGGCTACGCCCTGGCCGGCGCGGTGGTCTGCCCGGCGGACGACCAGGCGGCGGCGAGCGCCGCGTGGCGCTCGCTGCCGCGCGACATCTGCGTGGTGGTCCTGACCGCCGCCGCGGCCGGCTGGCTGGCCGGGGAGCTGGCGCGCCGGCCCGACGTCGTGACGGCGGTGATGCGGGCATGACCGCCAAGGATGACGCGATAACGGCCCTGGAGCCCGTCCGGGCCCAGCTGCTGCGAACGGCGGCGCAGCAGGCCGCCCGGATCCGCGCCGACGCGAGCGGCGAGGCAGCGCGGATCGTCGGCCGGGCCCGCCGCGAGGCGGGGGCGGCCCTGGCGCAGGCACGAGATGACGGCCGGGCGCAGGCGGCTCCGCTGGCGGCCGTCGAGCTCAGCCGCGCCCGCGGCCAGGCCAGGTCGGCGCTGTTGAGGGCCCGCCGCGAGGCGTCCGAGGAGCTGCGCGGCCAGGTCCGTGCCGCTGTCAGCGCCCTGCCCGGGCAGCCGGGTTACGACGAGCTGGCCCAGCGCCTCGCGCGGCTGGCCGGGCGCGCGGCCGGCCCGGAGGCGAGCCTGTCACCGGCCCCGTCCGGCGGCGTCGTGGCGCGCTCCCCCGGCGTGATCGTGGACTGCTCGCTGACCAGGCTCGCCGACCTGGCCGTCGATTCGCTCGGCGGCGACGTGCGCGGGCTGTGGACGCCATGAGCGACCGGTCATGAGCGACGCCGCGGCCCGGATTGCCCGGGTGAGCGGGCCCCTCGTGGAGGTGGCGGGCCTGGCGGGCGTGGCCATGAACGACATCGTCGAGCTGGGCCCCCGGCGGCTGCCGGGCGAGGCCGTGGCCATCCGCGGCGACGTGACGACGATCCAGGCCTACGAATACACCGGCGGCCTCGCCCCCGGCGGCGCGGCCCGTTCCCGGGGCGAGCCGCTGTCGGCCCGGCTCGGCCCGCATCTGCTCGGCGGCATCTTCGACGGGCTGCTGCGCCCCCTGGCCGGAGCGCCTGTCTGGCTCGAGCCGGGCGCTTCCGCGGCGGCCCCGGGCAGCCAGGAGTTCGCCTTCACGCCCGAGGTGGCCGACGGCGCCACCGTCGGCGGCGGCACCGGCCTGGGCACGGTCGCCACCCCCGGCGGGATCGGCTACCGCGTGCTGGTGCCGCCCGGCCTGAGCGGCACGGTCGCGCGGCTGCGTCCGGCCGGGCTCGTGCCCGGCGACGCCACCATCGCGACGGTGGCCGGCACGCCGGTACGGCTGACGTCGGCCTGGCCGGTGCGCAACCCCCGGCCCTACCGTGCGCGCCGCGACAGCGACGCGCCGCTGGTCACCGGGCAGCGCGTCATCGACGTGCTGTTCCCGGTCGCCAGGGGCGGCACGACGGCGGTGCCCGGCGGATTCGGGACCGGCAAGACCATGCTGCTGCAGCAGATCACCAAATGGTGCGACGCGGACGTGATCGTCTACGTCGGCTGCGGCGAGCGCGGCAATGAACTGGCCGACATGCTCGGCGAGCTAGCTGACCTCACCGATCAGCGCAGCGGCGGCCGCCTGGCCGACCGGACCGTCGTCATCGCGAACACCTCCAACATGCCCATGATGGCGCGCGAGGCGAGCATCTACAGTGCCGCGGCTGTCGCCGAGCACTTCCGGGACATGGGCCTGGACGTCGTGGTCATCGCCGACTCGACCTCGCGGTGGGCGGAGGCGCTGCGCGAGTTCGCCTCGCGCAGCGGGGAGCTCCCGGCGGAGGAGGGGTATCCTGCCAGTCTGGCCTCGGCCCTGGCCGCCTTCTACGAGCGAGCCGGCCGCGTCGTGACCAGCGAGGGCCGCGATGGCTCGGTGACGATCATCGGCGCGGTCTCCCCCGCCGGCGGCGACCTGGCCGAGCCGGTCACCACCTATACCCAGCGGTACGTGCGCTGCCTGTGGTCGCTGGACCGGGACCTGGCCTATGCCCGCCATTACCCGGCGGTCTCCTGGTCCGGCTCCTTCTCCCGCGACGACTCGGTCATCGCCGCCTGGCATGCCAGCCAGGGCGATCCCGGCTGGGCGCAGCGCCGCGGCCGCCTGGCCGCGCTGCTCGCGGAGGCCGACCGGCTCAGCTCGCTCGCCGAGTTGATGGGGGTCAGCGCGCTGCCCCCGGCCGAGCGGGCCACGATCCTGGCCGGCCGCCTGATCCGGGAGGGCCTGCTGCAGCAGAGCGCGCTGAGCGCGGCCGACGCGTTCTGCGACACCGGCCGGGCGGCCGCGCTGGCCGGGGCGGTCCTGGCGGTCGCCGAGCGCTGTCAGGCGCTCGCCCTGGCCGGCGTCGCGGCCGCCAGGATCGAGGAACAGGATTTCTCGCCGATCCTGCGTGCCCGGGAGGAGGCCGCGACGCCGGAGGAGGTCACCAGCCGGGAGAAGGTGATGCTGGAGCGCCTGGATGAACTGGGCGGCGCGCAGGCAGCGGGGCCGCCAGCCGGGATGCCGGCGGAGACGGCGCCATGACCGCCTGGGCGCAGCGCGAGTACACCGACGTGGTCGAGCTGCGGGGCCCGCTGCTCGTCGTGCGCGGCGTGACCGGAGTGGGCTGGGACGAGTTCGCCACCATCGCGACCGGAACCGGACCGCCCCGGCACGGGCTGGTCCTGGAGGCCGATCGCGACCTCGCCGTGGTGCAGGTGCTGGAGGGCACCGCGGGCATGACGCCGGCCAGCGTCCGGGTGGCCTTCAGCGGCACGCCGCTGCGGATTCCGGTCGGCGCGGACTGGCTCGGCCGGGTCTGCAACGGCCGGGGCGAGCCGGTGGACGGCGGTCCGGCGATCACCGGCGAGGTCACCGCGGCCGTTACCGGCTTCCCGATGAACCCGGTGCTCCGCGAGCCGCCCGCCGAGCCCGTGCTGACCGGAGTCTCGGTGATTGACGCGCTGACCACCCTGGTCCGCGGCCAGAAGCTGCCGGTCTTCTCGGTGGCGGGCCTGCCGCATCTCGACCTGGCCGCGCAGATCGCCGCCCAGGCATCAGCGGGGGGAGAGCCCTTCTGCGTCGTTTTCGCCGCCATGGGCATCACTCATGCCGACGCCGCGGCGGTTCGCAAGGTACTCGAAGAACGATCCGCGGCGGCCGAGCTCGTGCTGCTGCTCAACCTCGCCGACGCGCCGGTGATCGAGCGCATCCTCACGCCGCGGATCGCCCTGACCGTGGCCGAGGACCTGGCCTTCACGCTCGGCCGGAACGTGCTGGTCGTGATGGCCGACATGACGAGCTACTGCGAGGCCCTCCGCGAGGTGTCCGCCGCACGCGGCGAGATTCCGGCGCGCCGGGCCTATCCGGGCTACCTCTATAGCGACCTGGCGTCCTTGTACGAGCGCTGCGGGCGGATCCGCGGCACGGCGGGCTCGGTAACGGTAATCCCGGTGCTGACCATGCCCGCCGGCGATATCACCCACCCGGTGCCCGACCTCACCGGCTACATCACCGAAGGCCAGATCGTGCTGTCCGCGGACCTGCATGCCCGCGGCATCTACCCGCCGGTCGACGCGCTGTCCTCCCTGTCCAGGCTCATGCACCACGGCGCCGGGCCCGGTCGCACCAGGGACGACCACCTCGACGTGGCGGCGCAGTCCCTGGCGGCGCTCGCCGCCGCCCGCCGGGCCGGGGAGCTCGCGGAGCTGATCGGCGCCGCCGCCCTCAGCCCGGCGGACCGGCAGTACCGGGACTTCGCGACGGCCTTCGAGGAGCAGCTCATGAACCAGGGCCGCGACGAGAACCGCAGCCTGCCGGAGACCCTGGACCGGGCCTGGCAGGCGCTGGGCCGGCTGCCGCGGCGGGAGCTGACCATGCTGCCGGCTCAGGCACTCGACGCCTACTACCGGCCGGAGTCCGGCACCGGGGGCGACCCGTGACCACCGGGGGCGACCCGTGACCACCGGGCGGCTCTCGGTGCCGCCGGGCCGGGCCGGCCGGCTGTCGCTCACGGCGCGGCTGGAGACCGCGCGGCGCGGCGCCGGCCTGCTCGACCGCAAGCTGCGGCTCCTGCGCGACGAGCTCGCCCGGCGGCAGAGCGCGGCGGAGCTGGCCGCGGAGCGGTGGGATCGCTGCCAGGCCGACGCGCAGCGGTGGCTGCTGCGCGCGGGGCTGCTCGGCGGCCAGCACGCGATCAGGCTGGCCGCCGACGGCCAGTTCGCGGACGTGACCGTGACCGACGCGGTCACTATGGGGATTCGCTATCCGGCCACGGCGACCTGCACCATCCCGGCGCCGGCCACCTGGGACGGCCCGGCCCTCGCGCAGGCCCGGCGGGCGCACCGCGACGCGCTCGCCGCCGCCGTCCAGCACGCGGTCGCCGCCCGGGCGCTGCACGTGATCGAGTCCGAGGCGCTCGCCACCCGGCACCGGCTGCGCGCCATCCAGGACCGGTGGATTCCGCAGCTGGAGCAGGCCCTGGCGCAGGTGAGCCTCGCCGTCGAGGAACTCGAGCGAGCCGACGCCGCCCGGCTTCGCCTGGCCATGGGCCGCGCCGTGACCCCGCCTGAGCCCCGCGAGGAGGACATCTGATGGACCTGCACGGACGCAGCCTGCTGAAGGAGACCGACCTCAGCCGGGAGGAGTTCCTGCACCTGGTGGAGCTCGGCGCCCAGGTGCGCGGCGACAAGCAGCTGGGATTTCGCAGGCACCGGCTCGCCGACCTTAACATCGCGCTGATCTTCGAGAAGGCCTCGACTCGGACCCGCTCGGCGTTCGAGGTCGCCGCCCACGACGAGGGGGCGCACGTGACCTATATCGGCCCCGAGGGATCCCAGCTCGGCTACAAGGAGTCGATGAAGGACACCGCACGGGTGCTCGGCCGCATGTACGACGGCATCGAGTACCGGGGGTTCGCCCAGGAGTCAGCCGACACCCTGGGCGAGTTCGCCGGCGTGCCGGTCTGGAACGGGCTCACCGACACCTGGCACCCGACCCAGATGCTGGCTGACATCCTGACCATGCGGGACCACGCGGCCCGGCCGCTGCGGGAGGTGACCTTCTGCTATCTCGGGGACGGCCGCAACAATACGGCGAACTCGCTGCTGGTGACCGGCGCGATGCTGGGGATGGACGCCCGGATCTGCGCCCCGGCGGCCCTGCACCCGGCCCCGGCCGTCCGCGACATCGCCGCCGGGCTGGCGGCCGGGTCCGGCGCCCGGCTGACGGTCACCGACGACCTGGCCGCCGCCGTGGCGGGGGCCGACTTTCTCTACACCGACGTCTGGCTGTCCATGGGCGAGCCGGCCAGCGGGTGGGACGGGCGCATCGACCAGCTCATCGGCTACCAGGTGAACGCGGGCGTGCTGGCGGCCACGGGCAACCCGGCGGTGAAGTTCATGCACTGCCTGCCGGCCCTGCACAACCGGGAGACCGAGGTCGGGCGGCAGATCTACGACAAGCGCGGGCTCGCGGCGCTGGAGGTGACCGACGAGGTCTTCGAGTCACCGCAGTCAGTCGTCTTCGACCAGGCGGCCAACCGGATGCACACCATCAAGGCCCTCATGGTGGCGACGATCGGCCACCCGGGATGAGGGTGGTCGTCGCCCTCGGCGGCAACGCGCTGCTGGAGCGGGGCGAGGCGCCGGACTCCGACATCCAGGAGTCACACGTCGCCCGCGCCGTCGCCGCGCTGGCGCCGCTGCTGCCCGACCACGACCTGATCATCACCCACGGGAACGGCCCGCAGGTCGGCGTGCTCGCGATGCAGAGCGCCAGCGACCCGGCGCTGTCGCGGCCCTACCCGTTCGACGTGCTGGGCGCGCAGACCCAGGGGATGATCGGGTACTGGCTCGTGCAGGCGCTGCGCCGCGCCGCGCCGGGCCGGGCCGCCGCCTGCCTGGTCTGCCGCACCCTCGTGCGGGCGGACGACGCCGCGTTCGCCGATCCCGCCAAGTTCGTCGGCCCTGTCTACGACCGGGCCACGGCGCTGCGCCTGGCCGCCGAGCTCGGCTGGGACGTCCGTCAGGACGGGCCGGCGTGGCGGCGGGTGGTGCCCTCTCCGGAGCCGGTCGACCTGGTCGAACTGGAAGTGATCCGGCTGCTGGCCGAGGCCGGCGTCATCGTCGTCTGCGCCGGCGGCGGCGGTATCCCGGTCGTGGCCGACGGCGCCGGCGGGCTGCGCGGCGTGCAGGCCGTGGTGGACAAGGACCTGACCGCGGCGATGCTGGCCCGGGCCGTCGGCGCTGACGCCCTGCTCTTGCTGACCGACGTCGCGGGGGTACTCGACGGGTACGGAACCCCCCAGGCCAGGCCCATCCGCCACGCGACACCGCGCGAGTTGCGGGCCCGGTCATTCCCGGCCGGCTCCATGGGCCCGAAGGTGGCGGCGGTCTGCCGCTTCGTGGAGGCCGCCGGCGGGATGGCGGCGATCGGCCGCCTCGACGATGCCGCCGCGCTGCTGCAGGGCACGGCCGGCACCATCGTGCGGCGGCAGCCCTGCGCGCAGAGTGCCTAGTCGCCGCCGGCTGGCGGCCGGGCGGGAAGCGCCGCCAGCGCGACGAGCACGCCGGCCACGGCCACCGCGGCCCCGGCCCGCAGCCCGAGATCCGCGCCGCTGATGAACGCCGATCTGGCCAGGCGAGCGAGCGCCACCCCGGCGGGGCCGGCGACACGCGCCGCCACCTCGAGCGCGCCGCCGACCGACCCCAGGATCACGGTATGGACCGCCGGGGGAAGGTGGTAGGGAGCGAGCGCCGCGGTCATCTTGTCCTGGTACCTGGTGGCGAGCAGGCTGCCGATGACGGCCACTCCCAGGGCGCCGCCCACCTGCATGAGCGCGCCGTTGGTCGCCGAGCCTACGCCGGTGTCGCCGCGCGGCAGCGAGCCCATCACCGAGTCGGTGGCCGCCGGGATCACCAGCCCGGCGCCGGCGCCGAGCAGGATCATGCCGGGAAGGATGCTGGCATAGCCAGAGCCCGCCGAGATGCCCGACACCTGCCACAGTCCCGCGGCGATACTCAGCAGGCCGGCGGCCACGGCGAGCTTCGTCCCGGCCGCCCGGACGGCGACGGCGGAAAGCGGAGCGATCACGGCCACCGCTCCCGCCGCCGGAAGGATGCGGACCCCCGCCTCCAGCGGCGTGAAGCCGAGGTCGAACTGCAGGAACTGGGTCATCACGAACAGCGCCCCGAACAGCCCGAACATGACCAGCCCGACCGAGGCGATCGCGGCGGAGAATCTCCTGCTGGCGAAGAACCGGAGCTGCAGCATCGGATGCGAGCTCAGGCGCTCCCAGAGCGCGAATACGGCCAGGATCGCCAGCCCGGCCAGGCCAGTGCTGATCACCAGGCCGGAGGACCAGCCGTGCAGCGGCGCCTCGATGATGGACCACAGCAGCAGCCCGAGGCCGGCGACCGACAGCGCCGCCCCGGCCAGGTCGGGCCGCGCCGCGGCCAGGTTCCTCGAGTCGGGCACCAGCGCAATGGCGAACGCGACGCCGATGGCGGCGATCGGCACGTTGATCAGGAAGACCGACCCCCACCAGTAGTGAGCCAGCAGCACGCCGCCGACGATCGGGCCGATGGCGATGCCCACCCCGCTGGTCGCCGCCCACAGGCCGATCGCGCGCTGCCGCTGCGCGGGGACCACGAACATGTCCGTGATGATCGCCAGCGTGGATGGCATCATCAGCGCGGCGCCCACGCCCATGCTCGCCCGGGCCGCGATCAGGACGCCCACCGAGCCGGAGAAGGCCGCCCACGCCGAGCCGCCGGCGAACGCCACGAGGCCGGCCAGGAATGTCCGCTTGCGCCCGACCCTGTCCGCCAGGCTCCCCGCGACCAGCACCAGCCCGGCAAAGACGATGATGTAGGCGTCGACGATCCACTGCAGCTGGCTGGACGTCGCCTGCAGATCGCGCACCAGGGTCGGCAGCGCGACGTTGAGCACCGTGTTGTCCAGGTTGACGATCAGGAGCGAGAGGCACAGGACGCCGAGCGCCAGGTGCCGCCGCCGCGACGATAGCTCCCCGCCACCGGCGGCCGCCGCGGGGGCGCGCGTACCAGTAGCCATCACCCCACCGCGCAGGTGGCCGAGCGGGTGACAAAGCGCTGGCCCTCGCCGGCCGCCAGCGAGAAGCCCTCTGGCGCGCCCGCCTCGACGTCGAGGACGAACTGGTCCTGATGCCAGGCCTCGTCGAGCCGCCGGTCGATGTAAAACGGGCAGTCGTCGACCGCGCCCAGCAGGACATCGAGCGCGCCGACGAGGAATTCGCCGTCGGGGAAGCACATCGGCGTGCTGCCCGCACAGCAGCCGCCGGACTGCACGAACATCACCGGGCCGCCCCGGGCGGCGCGCAGGCGGGCAATCGCCCGGCGCGCCGCAGGGGTAGCCGTGACCCGAGGTGCCGCAGGTGTCTCGGACATGCCGGCTCAGAACAGGCCGAGCGGCTTGGTGCTGTAGCTGACCAGCAGGTTCTTGGTCTGGCTGTAGTGATCGAGCATCATGGCGTGGTTCTCCCGCCCGATTCCCGAGATCTTGTAGCCGCCGAATGCCGCACCCGCGGGGTACTGGTGGTAGCAGTTCGTCCACACCCGCCCCGCCTTGATGCCGCGGCCCATCTTGTAGGCACGGTTGCCATCGCGGGTCCACACGCCGGCGCCGAGGCCGTACAGAGTGTCGTTCGCGATCGCGAGCGCGTCCGCGTCGTCGGTGAACGTGGTGACCGCCAGGACCGGCCCGAAGATCTCCTCCTGGAACACGCGCATCTTGTTATCGCCCTTGAGGACGGTCGGCTGGAAGTAGTAGCCGTCGGCGAACTCGCCATCGATCCTCGCCCGCTGGCCGCCGATGAGCACCTCCGCGCCCTCGCCGCGGCCGATCTCGACGTAGGACGCGACCTTCTCCAGTTGCTGCGCCGATACCTGCGGGCCGATCATCGTCTCGGTGTCCAGCGGGTTGCCCTGCCGGATCGCGGCGATCCGGTCCAGGCAGCGGGCCATGAACTCGTCATAGATGTCGTCCTGGATCAGCGCCCGGGACGGGCACGTGCAGACCTCGCCCTTGTTGAACGCGTACAGCACCAGGCCCTCGACGGCCTTGTCGAGGAACTCGTCATCGTGGGCCAGCACGTCACTGAAGAAGATGTTCGGCGACTTGCCGCCGAGCTCGACGGTGGACGGGATGAGGTTCTGCGCGGCGTACTGCATGATCAGCCGGCCGGTCACCGTCTCGCCGGTGAACCCGACCTTGGCGATCCGCGGGCTGGTCGCCAGCGCCTTGCCGATCTCGCCACCCGGGCCGGTCAGGACGTTGATCACGCCAGGCGGCAGGACATCCTCGATGGTCTCCATCAGCTTGAGGATCGACCATGGCGTCGGGGAGGCCGGCTTGATCACCGAGCAATTGCCGGCCGCGAGCGCCGGCGCCAGCTTCCACGCAGCCATCAGCAGCGGGAAGTTGAACGGGATAATCTGGGCGACGACGCCCAGCGGCTCGCGGAAGTGGTAGGCGACCAGGTCCTTGTCGATCTGCGTCGACCGGCCCTCCTCGGCTCGGGCCGCTGCCGCGAAGTACCGGAAGTGATCGATCACCAGGGGGATGTCAGCGTTCAGGGTCTCGCGGACCGGCTTGCCGTTCTCCCAGCTCTCGGCGACGGCCAGCATCTCCTGGTGCTGCTCGATCGCATCCGCGATCGCATTCAGGACGGTGGCGCGCCGCGTCTGCGATGCCTCGCCCCAGGCGTCCCTGGCCGCATGCGCAGCGTCCAGCGCCAGCTCCACATCCTGCGGCGTCGAGTGCGCCACCTCGGTAATCGCGCCGGCCGTCGCCGGACTCAGGTCGGTCCGGTACTGGCCCTGCGCGGGCGCCTGCCATTTACCCCCGATGAAATTCTCATACCGCTCCCGTACCGACACGATGCTGTCCGGTCGGCCGGGCTGAACGTACTGCATGACTCCCCCTCACCTCTGGCGATCGTGGCCCTCGTTATCCGAGGGGGTGGCCAGGGCGGTCACCGTGCCGACTTGCGGTACCCGCTATCAACGCAACGTGGCCACGGGAGGGGCTGTCAGGGCCGAACGTCCTGTCCGGCGCGGCCCATCGCCCTGGCGCCCCGGCAGGGGCCTGACGGCTCAAGTCGAGCGACGGTGGTGAAAGATCATGTCCCGAAGGTCCCTGATCGCCAGGTCAAGCTCGTCCATGGCGCCCTCGACCTTCCCGGCCGCCCGGTGCTCGCCCATCAGGCCTAGCGCCACCTGGAGGGTCAGGCTGGCAGAGAACAGCCGGTGCACCACGATGTCGGTGATGCCCGCGGCGATCCGGTCATGATCTTCAGCCAGGCGCAGGGTGACCTCCGCCGAGTCGGCTTCTTTCTCGGCGGGAGGCCAGGGGGGCGGCTCCGGCCGGGGCGCCGGGCCGGCCAGCGCGGCCAGCAGTGCCGCCAGGGACGGGTAGATGGGCATCAGGCGATCGGCGCCGCTGACGCTCAGCACTCGCCGCACGATCTCGCTACTGACGACCAGCCGCAGGTCCGTGCCACTGATGGCGGCCCGCTGGCAGGCGCGGACCACCGCTTCCGCTCCCGCCTGATCACACGAGACCGTCACGGTCATGTCCGCGATCAGCGCGGTCACGCCGCGGTCGATGACCGCGAGCAGGTCATCGCGGACCTGGCCGGCATTGGACAGGCCGATATGCACCGGCAGCGTGACTACCGCCCGCTGGCCGGCCCGCTGCACCGGGTAGACGGCGTTACGCATGGGACACAGCAGCTCCGTTTGAGGATCTTCCCTCGCCTTCGACCATACGCCGCGGGCCGAAGGTCCCAACAGGCGACTTCCGATGGCCCTGGCCGCGCGCCGGGAGCCCGGGCGACAGTGCAAGCAGCGTCCCGCTTTCCCGGCGACGACGGCTCAGGGCACAGGGAGCAGGCAGTGCTCGGAATTACCGTGGGCATGGACGGATCAGACAATTCTCGGCGCGCCCTCAGCTGGGCGCTGCGGGAGGCGGCCGTTCGGCATTGCGCGCTGACCGTCATCACGGTCCACGAGACCGTCGCCAGTTTCTGGACCGGGGACCCGGTCATGACGCACGCCGACGAGGCGCTGCAGCACCAGGCGCGCGAGGCGACTGTGGCTGCGGTGACTCAGGAGGAGAGCCGGCTCGGGGCGGCCCGGCCGGCCTCCGTGCAGGTGCGCGCGGTCACCGGTTTCGCCGCCCGGGAGCTCCTTGACGCGTCGGGCGTGACCGACCTGCTGGTGATAGGCGCGCGGGGTGGCGGCGGCTTCCACCGTCTGGCACTCGGCTCGGTCAGCAGCCAGGTCGTGCATCACGCGGAATGCCCCGTGGTGGTCGTGCCAGGGCCCAGCCGGCCTAAGGGGCCCAGCCGGACCTAAGGCCCGGCCCGCGGCTACCTTCGCCTCTGCCGCTCAGGACCATCGCGGGCTGCGATGAACTCTAGGCAAGCCATGAGAAAGGCGGACCGATGAACGCGTTGACGCACTGGGAGAAGGCGCACTGGGACAAGGGGCCGATCGCGGACGTACTGGACTGGCTGGACTGGCCGATCATGGCCCTGCGTCCCATCGCCGGCCAGCGACCCGGGCACCACATCATGCGGGCGGAGGAATGCGAGGAGGACGGCCGGTATGTCCTGCGGGCCGAGCTTCCGGGCGTCGACCCGGAGAAGGACATTGACGTGACCGCGGCCCGGGGCATCTTGACGATCACGGCCGAGCGGCACCGCGACACCGAGGGCCGGCATCATTCGGAGTTCCGGTACGGGACTTTCGCGCGGAGCTTTGCGCTCCCGACGGACGCGGACGAGGATCACATCCGCGCCATCTACGGCCACGGCATCCTGGAGATCACCGCCGACCTGAGGCAGGACGCGGCGGAACGGGAGTCCAAGCACATACCCGTGATGGTCAATCACCACATCAAGCCCACCTGAGCCTGGCCCGTGCCCGCGGAGACTGGGTACCCGGAAACTGTGTCTCCGGGGACCGGCCCGGGGGTAGGTCCAGGGGCGGGGAAGACCAACAGGGAAGGGAATCGATGAGCGCGCAGACGCTGCCCGGTCAAGGATCGGGTTCAGAGTTGTCAGACTGGGCTGGATCTCCGTTGTCGACGCTGCATGGCGCGGCCGCGGTGACGCAGCCGATCCGGACCGAGGAGTTCCCGCGCGACGGCCGTTACGTGGTGCGCTTTGAGCTGCCCGGGATTGACCCGGAGCACGGCCTCGACGTGTCGATCGAGGCGCAGGTCCTCACGGTCCACGCCGAGCGGCCCGCCGGCGCGGCGGGGAAATATCACACCGAGTTCCGTTATGGCACGTTCTGCAGCCATGTGACCCTGCCGGCGGGCATCGATGACAGCGATATCCGGGCTACCTACGAGAACGGGATTCTCGAAGTATCCGTCGGATTCGCGGGCACCCACCCCGCTCGCAAGATCAACGTCGTCACCGCCGGCGACACCGGACCCGGCCACTAGTCTCGATCATCCCGGCTCGGGCTCGTCCCGGTCGGGGTAGCTCAGGCGGTCGCGGACGCTGACGACGCCATCGGTGTGCCGGATCCGGGCCAGCAGGTTCAGCGCCGTGCCGCACTGGCCGACCAGCCCGGCGATGGTCACGACGCCCGAGCTCACCGTCACCTCGAAGCTGGCCGGGTCCAGGCCGGACTCGCCGGCGATGGCCTCCTTGACGACCTCGTCCCAGATCTCCTCATCGCGCCGCTCAAACACGCTGAGCACGTCCGTCCGGCTGGCGATCCCCACCAGCCGCCCATCCTGCCCGACGACCGGCAGCCGCTTGACGCGCTTGGCCTGCATGAGCCGGGCGGCTTCGCCGAGGCTCGCATCCGCCTCGATCGTCACGGCGGGCCGGGTCATCAGCTCCTCGGCGGTCACGCCGGTCGCCTTGGACTCCTCCCGCAGCCGCCACCGCAGGCGGACCAGTCCCGTCGGCAGCTCCTGGTCGGCCTCCTTGAACAGCAGGTCCGCCCCCGACACGACCCCGATCACCCGGTCCGCATCGTCGATCACCGGGCAGGCACTCACCCGGTACCGCCGCAGCACCGAGACAATCTCCTTGTAGTCAGCGTCCTTCCGGAGCGCCACGACCCGGTCGGTCATCACGTCCCTGACAGTGGTGGCCATGAGGATCCCCTCCTGCCTGCTTCTAGCTCCAGCTCAGCACCGCGACGGAGCATCTTGCAGCAGCCGAACGGCCGCCGGCCGGCCGGCGTAAGCCATCTAGAGACGGGACCATCGGCCCTCCCCCCCGGCGGCCGCGCTGCCGCAGGCTAGGGCTCGCGAGAGAACCCAACCGGGAGAAGCCATGAGCAAGACCATCCTGCTGGCCGTGGACGCCCTGCACTACGCGCCGGAAGCCACCGACATGGCCCGCGAGCTGAGCCAGGACACCGGCGACCACGTTATCGTCCTGCACGTTCACGAGTTCGCCGTCGGGCGCTTCGGCAGGATGCAGGTCGACTGCCCCGAAGGCGAGGCGGAGCGGCTGGTCACCGAGGCCGTCACGAGCCTGCGGGACGCCGGCGTGACGGCCGAGGGCGAGATCCGCGAGACAGGCGTCGGGCACATCGCCAGGACCGTCCTGGAAGCCGCGGACCAGCATGATGCCCGGATCGTGGTCCTCGGCGCGAGCGGGCGCACCGACCTGCCGCGCCTCCCGTTCGGCGGCGTCTCGCACCGCCTGCTCCACCTGGCCAGGCGTCCGGTCCTGGTCGTTCCCCGCCGCACCGTCGCGCAGCCGCGGGACCCGGCACAGGCGCAGGCGGCACAGCCAGCCGCCGAGCCCGTCGCCTGACCGGCACGCCTGGCGGCAGCGGCAGGGACTATCGTTCCTGACACCAATCGCAGGC
Organism: Streptosporangiaceae bacterium; assembly: GCA_035532295.1. GTDB lineage: Bacteria > Actinomycetota > Actinomycetes > Streptosporangiales > Streptosporangiaceae > DASUBV01. The sequence continues at coordinate 22,723 of DATKRH010000022.1, read as the reverse complement.
TGGGGATACCGTGTTAGCGGACGGATCACGACGCCGGAGCCCCAGCGCCGGCCAGGGCAGCGAAGCGACAGGAGTGCCATCCGCAGATGAACGACACCACGCAGCCGGCGGCTCATGAGGCGGCCAGGGATGGCGGCGGAATCAAGGTATTCCTCCTGGATGATCACGAGATCGTCCGCCGAGGCGTACGCGAGCTGCTGGAGGCCGAGCCCGATATCACCGTCATCGGCGAGGCGGGCACGGCCGCGTCGGCGCTGGCCCGCATCCCGGCGCTGATGCCCGACGTGGCGGTCCTGGATGTCCGGCTGCCCGACGGCGACGGGGTCAGCGTCTGCCGCGACATCCGGTCGGCCCTGCCGCAGGTGGCCTGCCTGATGCTGACCTCGTTCGGCGACGACGAGGCGCTCTTCGACGCGATCATGGCCGGTGCCGCCGGATACGTGCTCAAGCAGATTCGCGGCACGGACCTGGTCGGCGCGGTGCGCACGATCGCCGCCGGCCGTTCACTGCTGGACCCGGAGGCCGCCAGCCGGGTCATGCAGCGGATGCGCGACCAGGCGTCCCGCTCCGACCCGCTCGCCGAGCTGACCCCGCAGGAGCGGCGGATACTGGAGCTGATCGGGGAAGGGCTGACCAACCGGCAGATCGGCGAGCGGATGTTCCTGGCCGAGAAGACCGTCAAGAACTATGTCTCCGCGCTGTTCGCCAAGCTCGGCATGAAGCGCCGGACTCAGGCGGCCGCCTTCGCCGCCAGGGTCTTCGAGGACCACGACCGCCCCGGACACGGAGGCTCGGGCGGCTAACCGCCCGCCGCCTGGTGATCCGCGGCGAGCTCGGCCAGCACAGCCCGGGTGAGTTCCGGCAGGCATGCGGCCACCGCCGGCGAAAGACCGAGCCCGAATCCGATATCGGCGGCCTCGACGGCCATAACGACCAGTCGCCCCGGCGCCTGGCCCAGGACCTCGGCGAGCCGGATGGCGTCGGGGATACCGAGGCCGTGCGTGCTGGCGGCGGCGCGCGAGCCGGCAACCACGGCACCAGCAACCACGGGGCCCAGGGCCGTGCGGTGGATCCGGCCAGGGGCGGGCACCTCGCAGAGCACCGCGTCCACGACGACCGCCAGCGGCGCCCCGGACCAGGCATCGAGCAGCTGGCTGGGCTCGCCGTCGGCGACGGTCAGCGACACGCCGGGCGGGCGGAGCCGCTCCAGGGCGGCGACGAGGGCCGGCCCGATGCCGTCGTCTCGGCGATACGGGTTACCGATCCCGATGACCGCCGCACGCGGCGCGCTCACCGCCCCACGCGGCCCGTCCGCCGGTCCTTCAGGCTCGGTCACCGGCGCTCGACCCGCAGGTCGAGAAAGTGGGCCGCGCAGGAAATGCACGGGTCATAGTTGCGGATGGTCCGCTCGCACAGGGCGGTGAGCGCGGCGTCGTCGAGATCCAGGTGGGCCGCCACGACGGCCCGCAGGTCCGCCTCGATCGCGGCCTGGTTCTGCGACGTGGGCGGGATGATGGTGGCGGATTCAATGCGGCCGTCGGCCGCCAGCTGGTAGCGGTGGTACAGCAGGCCGCGCGGCGCCTCGCTGACGCCGTGGCCCACGCCCGCCACCGGCAGCACGTCGGTGGACGCCGGCTCCGGGCGCTCGTACTCCTCGATGATCCGCAGCGCCTCGCTGGCCGCGTAGACGATCTCGACCGCGCGGACCACGATGCTGCGGAACGGGTTACGGCAGGCAGGTCCCAGGCCGGCGGCGGCCGCCGCCTCGCGGGCGATCGGCGACAGCAGCGCGGAGTTAATCGTGTACCTGGCCAGCGGGCCGGTGAGGTAGCCCCGGCCATCCAGGGTCGCGTGCAGGGCGGTGGAGTGCGGCACCTGGTGCTCGACCACATGCTCGCCGAACTCGCGCGGCGCGAAGGCGAGCCCGCCCGCGGCGGCCACCTGGCCGCGCTCGATCGCGTAACGGCCCGGCTCGCGCACGGCCAGCAGCTCGTGCTCCAGCTCCACCTCGGGGTAGTCGAACCCCGCTACCCAGCCTGTGGTCGCCAGCGCGTCGTCGAGCGCCCGGCGCAGCTGCTGCGCCAGCGGGATCAGGTCGGCTCTCGTCGGCGCGCGGTAGAAGCCGCCGACCCGGGGGTTGACCGGGTGGATCGCCCGCCCGCCGACCACCTCCATGATCGCGTTGCCGGCCTTCTTCAGGCGCAGCCCTCGCTCGACCAGGTCGCGGTGGTCACGGGCCAGCGCGACGACATCCGGGTAGCCGAGGAAATCCGGCGCGTGCAGCAGGTAGATGTGCAGCGCGTGGCTGGAGATCCACTCGCCGCAGTACAGCAGCCGCCGCAGCGCCGCGATGGGCTCGCTCACGGTCACGCCGCACGCGTCCTCGATCGCCAGCCAGGCGCTGGTCTGGTAGGCGACGGGACAGATGCCGCAGATCCGCGAGGTGATGTCGGTGACCTCGGTGTGCTGCCGGCCGCGCAGGAATGCCTCGAAGAATCGCGGCGGCTCGTAGATCCGCAGCTGCGCGTCCCGCACGCGGCCATCCTCGACGATGACGCTCAGCGCACCCTCGCCCTCGACCCGGGCCAGCGCGCTGACCCGCAGCTGCCTGCTCCGGTGCGTCATCGTTCGTCCCCTACCTCGGCTTGCGCCGCTTCGGGTCGCGCGAAGCCCGGGTCCGCGGCGTTGAACGTCGACAGGACCAGGTCAACCGCGCGCGGGCTCATCCCGCAGGTGTGCAGCTGGCCGATCAGCGCGGGCAGGTTAGCGCCGCTCATCGGCCCGAAACAGCCATAGCAGCCGCGCCGCACCGCCGGGCACAGCGCGCCGCAGCCGGCGTGCGTCACCGGGCCCAGGCACGGCGTGCCGTCGGCGACCATGACGCAGGTCAGCCCGCGGCGCTTGCACTCGGTGCAGACGCTGGTGTCGGGGATATCGGGCTTGCGGCCGACCAGGAACGCCCCGATCACCTCGATCAGCTGGCGCTTGTCGATCGGGCACCCGCGCAGCTCGAAGTCGACGGGCACGTGCGCCGAGATCGCCGTGGAGGTGGCCAGCGTGTCGATGTACTGCGGGCTGGCGTAGACGACGGAGCGGAATTCCGCCATGTCGCCGAAGTTGCGCAGCGCCTGGATGCCCCCGGCGGTCGCGCAGGCGCCTATGGTGATCAGGACCTTGGACTGCTCGCGCACCCGGCGGATTCGCCGGACGTCGCCGGGCGTGCTGATCGAGCCCTCCACCAGCGACAGGTCATACGGGCCCGGCAGCACCTCGCTGGATGCCTCCAGGAAGTGCGCGATCCGCACCTGGCCGGCCAGCGTCAGCAGCTCGTCCTCGCAATCCAGCAGGGTCAGCTGGCAGCCGTCGCAGGACGCGAACTTCCAGACGGCCAGGGTCGGCGGGCCGCTGACCGGATCACCCGTGCTCATCGCAGCATCAGAGTCCATCGCAGCATCAGAGCTCCCGGACGTCGAGCAGTGACTGAGCGCGCGCGTAGTCGACGACCGGGCCGTCGCGGCATACCAGCAGCGGCCCGAGCTGGCAATGCCCGCACAGCCCGACCCCGCACTTCATGTTCCGCTCCAGCGAGACCCGGATATCGCCGGCCGCGACGCCCTTGCCCAGCAGGACGCTGGCGCTGAAGCGGATCATCGGCTCCGGCCCGCACACGAAGGCAACGGTCTGCCGCGGCTCCAGCGTCAGGCGGGCCAGCGGCTCGGTCACGAAGCCGACCGCGCCATCCCAGTCCGCCGCGGGCTGGTCGATGGTGAGCCCGACCGACACCCCCGGCAGGGTCGCCCACTCGCCGAGCTGCTCGCGGAACAGCAGCTCCGCCGGGCTGCGGGCCCCGGCGACGAGCATGATCCGGCGGTAGGCGTCGCGGGCCGCCAGGGCACCGAGCAGGATCGGCCGCACGGGGGCCAGGCCCACGCCGCCCGCGACGATCACCAGGTCGCGGGCGACGGCGGTGTCCAGGCCCCAGCTCGTGCCGTAGGGCCCGCGGGCGCCGATCACCGCTCCGGGCTGAGCCCGGCACAGCGCGCGGCTGACCGCGCCGACGTCGCGGATCGTGTGGGTCAGCGACCCGTCCCGCGCCGAGGGGTCGCCGCTGACTGAGACGGCGATCTCGCCGATGCCCGGACGGCAGAGCATGGTGAACTGGCCCGCCGCGAACGGCGGCAGCGCGACGTCGCACGGCTCCAGGCGCAGGGTCACGCAGTCGCGGCTTTCCTCCCGCCGCGCCGTGACCCGGTACGGGACGGGCAGCATCGGCTCGCCGAGGGCATCAGCGCTCACGCGGGCTCCCGTACAGGTCGAGCAGGCGCGACCGGGTGCTCTGCAGCCGGCCGAGCAGGATCTCGAAGAACCCGAGCGCTAGCGGGTAGCCCAGGGCCGGGTCGGCGTCCGCGAGCACGAGCAGCCGCGTCGTCTCCAGCTGGACGGCGCGCACGGCCCCGGTCGCCGTGGCCGAAAAATGCCAGCGATGCGGCGGGACGAGCCACGACCAGCCGAGCACGTCGCCCTGGCCGAGCGTGTGCACCACGACCTGCCCGCGACCGGGGACCGCCGTTTCCAGCGCCACCTGGCCAGCCCGGATCAGCCAGCACCCGGAAGCGGGCTGGCCCTCGTCGAACAGCCTCGTTCCGGCGGTAAAAGTGACTTCGCGGGCGACCTCCGCCACCAGCGCGCGCTGCGCAACGGTCAGCCGGTCGAACACCGGGAAGCCGCCCAGCTGCTCAGGACTGCTCACCGGACTCGTCCTCTCCGGCCTCGCCGGCCTCGCGCAGCTCCGCGAGACGGGTCGCCTCGGCGGTGATGTCGATCCCCACCGGGCACCAGGCGATGCAGCGCCCGCAGCCGACGCAGCCCGAGCTGCCGAACTGATCGTGCCAGGTGCTCAGCTTGTGCGTGATCCACTGCCGGTACCGGCTGGCGCCCGAGACCCGGACGCTGCCGCCGTGCAGGTAGGAAAAGTCCACCTCGAAGCACGACGCCCAGTGCTGCGACCGCTGCGCGTGCTCGCCGGTGAGGTCGGTGTCGTCCCGGGTGGTGGTGCAGAAGCAGGTCGGGCAGACCATCGTGCAGTTGCCGCAGGTCAGGCACCGGTCGGCGACGATCTCCCAGAGCGGCGATTCGCGGCTGTCGGCGAGTAGCTGGCGCAGGTCCACGGCCGGCATCTGCCGTCCCATGTGCGCCGCGGCGGCCTCGACGGCACCGCGCGCCTCCTCGACCTCGGCGCCGGTGGCGCCGCGATGGGTCAGCCCGGACAGGACTCGCTCCCCCGCCGCGCTGCCCACCTCCACGACGAAACGATGGCCGTCAGCGTCGATGCGCTCGGTCAGCGCGAGGTCATAGCCCGGACCGGGCCGCGGCCCGGTGCCCATCGACGCGCAGAAGCACACGCCGCCAGGCTCGGTGCACCCCGCCGCGACCACGAACAGGCCCTCCCGGCGCCGCGCGAACCCGCCGTCGGGATGCGCCCCGCCGCCGAGCACCACGCCCAGCGTGGCGATCGCGGCTAGGTCGCAGGCCCGCACGCCGAGGAACGCATAACGGACGGGCTCCGGCCGGGCCGGCGTGAACCCGTCGCCGTCAGCCGACCACAGCAGCTGCTGCGGCGGGTGCAGGAACTCCTTCCAGGACTGTGATCCGGCCGAGTGGCCGAACACGGCCTCGTCGGCCCGGCGGCGCAGACGGTAGCGCCCGGGCGCGCTGTCCACTCCCCAGCCCGACGGCAGCTGCGCACCCGAGTCGAGCTCGGCCAGCACGATCGCATCGTCACGCCGAGTCGGGCCGATCACCCGGTAACCGTCGGCGATCAGCGCCGCGACAAGCTCATCCAGGCCGGCTCTGGACAGGACGGCGGCCTCAGTCATCTCGCTCAGCCATCTCGCTCAGTCATCTCGCTCAGCACCCTCGCTCCTTCAGCGGCTATCGCGGGCGCGCCACGCCGACCGGGCAGGGCGCGTGCTGCAGCAGCACCTGACTGACCGAGCCCAGCATCATGCCGCGCACGCCGCCGAGGCCACGGGCGCCCACGACGAGCATCTGGGCGTCATGCGCGGCCGTCAGCAGTGCCGTGCGCGCGGAACTCTCAGTGACGTGCCGGCGCACCACTACCTCAGGATGCTCCTTCTCCGCCCGGCCGATCATCTGCTCGAAGTGATTCTCGATCTGATCCCGGCCGTCCAGGTCGCCCGGGGCGTCAGCCAGGGCGCAGACCGCCAGCAGCCAGGTATCGCGCAGCGCGGCCTCCTCGAAGGCGAAGTCCAGCGCGGCCGCCGAGGCTGCCGACCCCTCCACGCCGACCACGACCGGCCCCTGACCGTGCCTGGGACCCCGCCAGCGCCCGCGCACCACCACGACCCGTCCGGTCGCATGCGTCGCGACCTGCGAGCTGACCGACCCCAGCAGCAGCCCGGGCAGGCCACCCAGGCCGCGGGAGCCAACGACCACCATCTGCGCGCTGGCGCTGTGATCACACAACGCGGCGGCGGCCGATCCGGCGGTGAGCAGCGACCGGATCTCGCCGGGGCCCAGCAGGGCCTGGGCCCGCCGTATCCCCTGGGCCAGGACCTGCTCGCCGTCTGGCGGCCCGAGATCCGGTGAGCCACCCGCCGCCGCAGGCGGCGTCGGATATCCCTGCCACGACTGGCACACGGTGAGCACGGAGCCCCGCGCCCGGGCCTCCCGGACCGCCCAGGCCAGGGCCTCCTCGCTGCCCCCCGACCCGTCGTAGCCGACCAGGATCCCCACCGGCCCGGTCTCGTCTGACTGGCCCGACATGGCTGCCCCCTCTCTAGGGCTGCTGTGTTACCGGGAACTGGTCGGGTACCTGGCGAGAATCTCCTGGAGCCGCGCCGCGAACTTGAGCGACGCCTCGTGCTCGCGCTGCCAGACGTTGCGGCCGAAGATGAGGCCGGTGGCCCCGGCTTCCATCGACTGCCGCGCCTTCTCCAGCATCGCCTCGTCTCCGGCGCGCCCGCCACCGGAGACCAGCAGGAGCGTCCGGTTCGCCGACCTGACCACGGCGTTCATGGCCTGCTGGGAAGTGAAGTCGGTCTCGTAGGGCTCCTGGACGCCGTCTCGCTTCTCCGGGTGCGGGAAGTTCACCTTGACGACGTCGGCGCCCAGTTCACTGGCGGTCCGGGCGGCGTAGTCCACGGCGTAGAAGGAGTCCTTGCCGCCCTTGGCCTCAATGGCCGAGCCACGCGGGTAGGCCCAGACCACCAGGGGCATGCCCAGCCGGTGGGCGTCCTCGCGCACCTGCCGGTACTGCGCGAAGTCGCGCTCGGCGGCGGGGGTGCCGACATACATGGTGTAGCCGACCGCGTCGGCGCCGAGGCGTACCGCGTCGGCCACGCTGGCATGCAGCGGGGACAGCGCGCTGGCGTCGGACGGGATGTCAGTCTTGCCGTTCAGCTTGAGGATCAGCGGGACCTCGCCGGCGTAGTCCCAGTAGAACTTCTCCGCCAGGCCGATCTGCAGGGCGATGCCGTTAAAGCTGCCCTCCAGCGCCAGCCGGATGATGTAGCGGGGATCGCTGGCCGCCGGGTTAGCGAAAAAGTCCCGGGGGCCGTGCTCGAGTCCCTGGTCGTACGGCAGGAAGATCGCCGTGCCGTTACGTTGCCCGTGACTGTACAAAATCCGCTGCAGCCGGGCCTTCTTGCCGGACCCAAGGCCGAGTTCTCCCAGTTCGGGGCGCCTCGTCATAGCCGCCGCCCTCCCATCTCCTGCGGTGTTCACCGACGGTGATGACGCCGGTACTCCCAGGCTGCGGCAGGCGTCTGGGCCCGGCCAGAGGCGTTCTGCCCAGCCGAGTCGGGACCTTCGCCACTGTCCCCGGCCGCAGCCCGCGACAAGGTCGGCCTGGGCGGTCCGGGCCCTGATGTCCGGCCCGGGACGAAAGTAACTTCATCGCGGGGCGCTGGTCCCTAGCTCGCCGGCGGCACCACCGGGTGTGCTAGGGCGTGCGGAGGTGACCGATGCCCGATGACCCGGTCGCGGCGGACCGGCAGCAGGTGACTGACGAGCGACGTCAGCTTGAACAGCTGACCATGCCGGAATCCATGCACCTGCTCGCCAGCGTGTCGCTGGGGCGGGTCGTGTTCACCTCGCGGGCGCTGCCCGCCATCCGCCCGGTCAACCATCTCGTAGACGGCGACTACATCATCATCAGGACCGACAGCGGCACCCCGATCACCTCGGAGGTGCGGGCCGGGACCGTCGTCGCCTACGAGGCCGACGTGATCGACCCGGCCGAGCACACCGGCTGGAGCGTGATTATCGTCGGCTCGGCGCACCGGGTGACCAACCCCGATAAGGCCGCGTCCTATCGCCGGGCCTTGCGCCCCTGGGTCACCGGAACAAAGGACCAGGTGATCGCCATCCACGCGGACGTCGTCACCGGATTCCGGCTGGTGAGCGCCGGCGCGGTCGCCCCTGGCCCGAACGCCTCTGCTGGCTCGGATGAGGCCGCTGGCTCGGATGGGACTCGCGCGGCGAGCTCTGGCGTGGCCGCTGATGAGCAGCCGCACCTGGATCTGGCGTAACCAGGCCAGCCCGCCTACTGGCCGCGATGAAGAAACTCGCGGCAGCTGGGGCGCGTATCAGCGCGTGCCCGTCAGCCGGCCAGGGCTGCCTGCTTTGTGCTGCAGCCTGATCCGCAGACTCGGTCCGGGGAAGACCCGCGAATCGTAATCGCCGACTAGCCAGTGGATGACATACCTGCGTGGGCCATCGCCGTGGTCTGCGGCACGGCCGTAGCCTGACGTCTCGCCGCGCTCTCGTGCACCGCCATCGCCGGGTGCGGCGCAATAGTCCCGTTCGGAGTCCCGTTCGAGAGCGACGATGATGCCGATCCTCCCCGGCTCATCGGAGTCCGAGCTTCCGACTACGACTTCGTCGCCCACCTCTGGCCCCACTGGAATCGCCCTTTCCCTCAAAGGCCGCGTGCTGGCGACTCGACCACCGTCATCCAGTCTCGGCCCCTGATCACCTCCGGGAAAGGGACGCTCGGCCCGGCGTGACGCGACGTTTGGCCCGACTAGCCCGACTCGCTCCCCCGCTGGCTTCCCGCCTGTCGGACTCAGGGCGGGCGTGTACGCGCGACTGAGCGAGACGTATGACGCGGCGGAGTCGGTGCCGACGCAGCTGGAGCGCGCCGACGCGGACGCGGAGCGGAGCGGGTGGGCGGTCGCGGCTCGGTTCAAGGATGACGGGTACTCGGGGTTCACGGAGATCATCCGCGACATTGACCGGCTGGTGCGGGCGCGGGCCGGGCTCAGTGTCAGTCATGCGTGCCGAGCACGCAGTACACGACTTTCCCGCCTGATGGCGGGAGGTAATAGTTCCATTCCTTGCTGAGCGCCTGGACCAGCATCAGGCCGCGCCCGCCTTCGGCGTCATCGTCAGCCTCAGCGAATACCGGCGGTGTCGGGTCCGGATCGGATACCTCGATGATCAGCCGGCCGGCGAGATACCGGAGAATAAGAGAGATTCGCTCGACGCCCTGCAGGTCGGCATATCCTGGCCGCGCTGGTTCTGCCCCGGTAAATTTCACCGCATTCGTGACCAGCTCAGATACTAGAAGCTCAGCAGTCTCGATGGTCTCGGTCCATAGCCGCCACGACTGCAGCGCGGCCCGTGTCTGGCGCCGCGCCCAGAATGGCGCACTCGGCAGAGTGACCAGCTCCAGGCTGGAAACGACCTCACCCGGAACGCTCGGCTGCGGACAGGCGTGCATTACGGCCGCCTCGACATTTCGCGCGCTGGCCGGGCCGGGCCAGCATCAACGGCCAGAACGTAAGCAACGATATCGACGATCGCGTTCACCGAAGCGGCGCCCTCTGCCGGACCCCAGCGTTCCCAGATCAGGTAACCGTCAGGTCCTATGCTGATCCTGCCCTTTCCCGGATCGCCCGGGTTCGCTGCCTCGACGTCCATCAGGTGACCGTTGTCCGTGAAATAGCGAACCTTTAACCCGCGCGCCTCCAGTGCCCCGCCCACCGCGCCCAGCAGCTCGGCTGCCCCGCATGATCCGGCATGCGCCGGCCCGGGACGGCCGGACTCTTCGGCGCGCACCGATCCTGGCTGCGTCGGCACAGTCATGTGCTTGTCACCTCCGTCATGGGCCGTCTCCGGGGGGTCTGCCAGCGGTGCCCCTGGACCTCCTTCGCTCACGCATCAATGGTGCGGCTGAGGCACCATGCGCCTCCACCGTCACGGGGACGGCGCCTCCGCGTCGTCACCCGCCCGGCAGCGACGCGAGGACCGTCACCAGTACCGTCATCCGCCGCGTCAGCGCCACGCACAGGCCGACTGCCGGGCGCCGAGGCTTACTGTGGACAGCAGTATCCGAACGACACCGGAGCGGGGCGCCATGCCAGGCGAGACGACTCTCTTACGACTACTGGTCACCAGACGGCACTGGCAGAAATTCGCTACGTTCGAGGCGCAGTTCAGGCGCGCCGCTCAGGAACTGGCCGCCCAGCAAGACGAGCCCGGTCTCCGCAAGGTGACCGTCTCACCGCGCCAGTTCGAGCGGTGGTACGCCGGCAGTGTGAAGACCGAGCCTTACCCCGATTCCTGCCGGGTGCTGGAGCACATGTTCGGCTACCCAGTCCGGCAGCTCCTCGGGCCGGCCAGCCAGGCGACACTACGGATGGCACCGGGACAACCACAACAGGACGACACCAGCGAAACGGCCGCCAGGCGCGGCGCCCACGAGATATCACCCATTGCGCCCAGCCGCATATGGTCTCCGGACGCACATGCGGACAGCGAGAGTCTCGGGCGGCTGAGCGGTGACTCTGTCCTGTCCGACCCTGAGAGGATTCTGGCGATGGCAGCTAGAAGAGCACTTCGCTTCGGCGCGACTGCTGACGCGAGCAATGTAGGCGACGAGTCACTAGAGCAGATCCGCGCCGAAGCGGCACGGCTGGCGTATGCATACCCGCAGGAACCGATCTCGTCGATAATCGGCGACATCGTATCTCTCCAAGATTACACGTTCACCCTCTTGGAAGGACGCCAGAAACCACGCGAGGCACGCGACCTCTACTTCGTCGGCGGTCTCGTCTCCGGGCTGGTAGCGAAAGCCACGCACGACCTCGGCGACTCGCGAATGGCCATGACCCATGCCCGGACCGCGCTCCTGTGCGCGCAGAACGCCGAGCACGGGCCGCTGACAGCATGGATACGCGGACTTCAGTCCCTGATCTCCTACTGGGGCAGCGCGCCCCGCGACGCCCTTAATTACGCCCAGCTCGGCGCCACGATTCCCGGGCTCGAAGGAACAGTCAGCATCTGGCTCGCATCCCTGGAAGCCCGCGCATGGTCAGTGCTCGGCAACGGCGCCGCGAGCCGGCAGGCAATCGAGAACGCCGATGATCTACGGGAACATGTCGCCATCGATGAACTCGACAAGCTCGGCGGCATATGCAATTTCTCCCGTGCGCGTCAGCTCTATTACGCCGCAGACGCAAGTGCATCGCTGCGGCGGCTGCATCCCGCAGCGAGGGAGCTTAGTACCCGCGCGGAATCATACGCAGCCGAAGCAGTCGCCGCATACGAGAGCGCGCCACACGGCGAGCAATCCTTTGGCGACGAATCAGGAGCACGAACCGATCTCGCCATCGTCCGTATCAGCGGCAGCGACCTAGAGGGAGCATACGAGGCCCTACAGCCAGTGCTCCGGCTTCCCATCCCGCAGAGAATCCACGGAATCATCGGAAGCGTGATCAACGTGCATCAGGCCGTCGCTGCTATGACCCCCGACGCGCCTATCGCGAGAGATATCCAGGAAGAAATCGAAGAATACTGCCGCACGCCGGTCGCGGCACTGCCCCGCTAGAGAGTCGAGAAGCGAACCTGAGGAATCAAATGTACCCAGTACGCCTCATTGCCGGGACCGTGCTTCTCCGCGAATTTACCCCGGACGACGCGAGCCCGCTCGGCAAGGTCTACGGCGACCCCGACTCGACAAGGCACCTGAGCTTTGAGCCCAAGAACGCGGAACAGATAGAGAAGATAGTCGGCGCAGCAATCGAGTCCGCGACATTCACGCCCCGCGGCGAATACATGCTCGCCGTGGCAGACTCGGAAACTGACGAGCTAATCGGCGTCGGCCGCCTCGCGCTTGGCGAGTACGAGAGCGGACAGATCGGCTTCGCGCTACGGCCCGACCAATGGGGAGCCGGAAAAGGAGTCGAAACCGTGAAACTGCTTCAACGTCTCGGATTCCGCGAACTTGGCCTCCACAGAATCTGGGGCGCCCGCAGCCCGATAAACGACGCATCCGCACGAACAATGCTCTCAGCGGGAATGATCGAAGAAGGCACCATGCGAGGGCACCTGTTCACACGCGGAGCCTGGCGCGACTCCGTCGTGCACTCGATTCTGTCAGACGAGTATCAGCACTAACAGTTCTGGCGCGATCCGCCAGGCCTGCCCTATACCAGCCAGCTTCGGGAGTGAGAGCTCAGGCTGGCGGAGCCACGACGGTACCGGCGGCGGTGACAACGATGATCGGCTCGGTCAGCACCCGGGCGGCCGACGGGCCGCGCCCGGGATCGGCCCGGCAGACCACCAGGGCCTCGAACGATAGGCCGCGGCTGCGGCTGCCGAGCCGGGTCACCGTCGCGGTGACCTCGAGCACGTCGCCGGCCAGCACGGGAGCGCGGAACTGCACGTCAGAGTAGGACGCGAACAAGCCCTCGTCACCGTCGGTCCGGATGCATACCTCGGTGGCGACGTCGCCGAACAGGCCCAGTACATAGGCGCCGTCGACCAGGTTGCCGCCGTAGTGGGCGTGGCTATAGGGCACGTACCGCCGATGCGTGACCGTCAGGCCCAGGCGCGGGTCGGCTTCCGTGCCCGCCGGGTCGGGGCCGCCGGTCATGCGCTGGCCAGCGTGTAGGCCAGGTAGCTGGCCACCTCGCTCGGGGTCGTGCCCTTGCCGAAGACCTTGTCCACGCCGAGGCTCGCGGTCATGGCCGGGTCGAACCGCGGGCCGCCGACCACCAGCAGCGGCCGCCTCGGGCCGGCCGCGCCGAACGCGCGGGCCATCTCGCGGGCATTGGCGATGTGCGCGTCCCGCTGGGTCACGACCTGGCTGACCAGGACCGCGTCGGCGCCCTCCGCCGTGGCCCTGGCGACCAGTTCCGGGACCTCGACCTGCGAGCCGAGGTTGACGACCCGGATCTCCCGGTAGTACTCCAGGCCCTTCTCGCCCGCGTGGCCCTTCACGTTGAGGATGGCATCGATCCCCACGGTGTGCGCGTCGGTGCCGATGCAGGCGCCCACGACCACCAGCTTGCGGCCCAGCACGGAGCGAATCCGGAGGTTGACGTCGGCGGAGGACAGCAGCGGGAACTCGCGCTCGGCGACGACCACCTCGGACAAGTCGACCAGGTGGCTGACGCGCCCGTACACGATGAAGAAGGTGAAGTCGGCCCCGATGCCCTTGGCGTGCACGACCATGGCCGGCTCCAGGCCCATCTTCGCGGCCAGCTGCAGCGCGGCGCCCTCGGCCCTGGCTCGCTCGCCGGAGGTGCCGAACGGGATCGGCAGGGTGAAGGACACCTGCACCCGCCCGTCCCCGGTGGTGTCGCCGTACGGCCGGACGATCCGCTGCTCCGGGGCTGCCTGCGGCTGGTCGGTCATGGCTGCGCTCCGATCTCGCTCAGCGCGGCGGACGGCGAGTCGCCGGGCTGGTTCCGTTGCGGATTCTCGAGGATGTCCCCGGCGGGATTGAAGTAGCCTTCCGCACGCTCGATGACTCCGTCCAGGCCGCGGCCGCCGTCGGCGGGCCGCCGGGTGATGCCGAAGGTGCCGTCCGCGATCGCTTCCAGCAGGCCCTCGTCGCTGATCCGGCGCAGCAGCCGGACCGCCTCGCCGAGCACCTCGTTCGCGCGGCGGTCGATGAAGCCGCCCGGCACCGGCTGGAAGCTCTCACCGAGCCGCCCGGCCGCCTCGCGGACGTACCGGACGTTCTCCAGCGCGAGGTCCCGGTCGGCCAGGAACGGCGTGTGGATGCCCTCGGTCATCATGCCGATCAGCAGGATCGACTGATCGGTCATGACGCCGGCCAGGTTGAAGAACGCGTCCAGCAGGTAACCGGCGAAGACGTTGCCGGTCATGTGCTTGGTCGGCGGCATGTACTTCAGCGGGGCGTCCGGGAACAGCTCGCGGACCAGCTGCGCGTGCGCCAGTTCCAGCACGAAGGAGTCGGGGACGCCGGGATTGATCTCGAAGGCGTGGCCGAGCCCGAGCTGGCTGTCGGCCAGGCCCGCCTCCTTGCCGAAGTACTCGTTCAGCAGCTGGCTGACCACCACCGTGTGGGCCGCGTCCACCGCGTCGGCGGTCGTGAGGTAGTTATCCTCCCCGGTGTTGATGATGATCCCGGCCCGGGCGTGGATCTGCCGGGAGAACCGCTGGTCGATGAAGGTCCGGCGGGGATTGATGTCGCGGAAGATGATCCCGTACATGCAGTCGTTCAGCATCATGTCCAGCCGCTCCAGGCCGGCCAGCGACGCGATCTCGGGCATGCACAGGCCCGAGGCGTAGTTGGTCAGCCGGACGTAACGGCCGAGTTCGCGGGACACGTCGTCGAGAGCGGCGCGCATCAGCCGGAAGTTCTCCTGCGTCGCGTAGGTGCCGGCGAAGCCCTCCCGGGTGGCGCCCTCGGGCACGTAGTCGAGCAGCGACTGACCGGTGGACCGGATCACCGCGATGATGTCGGCGCCCTCGCGGGCCGCGGCCTGCGCCTGCGGGATGTCCTCGTAGATGTCGCCGGTCGCGACGATGAGGTAGATCCACGGCATCCGTGGCTGCGACGTCTGCGCGATCATCGTCTCGCGGGCCGCCCGCTGGGCGTCGATGCGGGCGATCCCGCCGGCCAGCGCGGCGGTGGCGGCGCCGCGGGCGGCATGAGCGTCCGCGCCACCGGGGATGCGGAACTGAACCTGGCCCGCGGCGGCATCGCGGGCCAGCGCGCCGAGGTCGGGGTAGTTCCCGGCCAGCAGCGCGTCCCAGGCGGGCAGCGCCACGCCGTGCTCCAGGCCGGCGCTGCGCCGCACCGCGTCGGCCAGCCGGTTAACCCACGGCATGCCATCCTCGTCGGCGCCCTGCAGGCCGGCCAGCCGGAGCACGGCGCGCTCGACGGACACGGTGGTGTGGGTCCTGGCCAGGTCGACAATGGGCTGCCCGGCGCGGCTGGCGAGTTCCCGGGCCTCCCGGACGGCCGCCGGGTCGAGGTTGAGCCTGCGCGCTACGGCCCGGCCAGGTCCGGTGTTATCTGCTTCCATCGCTACTCCTTAGGCCGGCGGCGCTAGTCGATCCGGCGGGCGAACAGGGCCCGCACACCTGGCTGCGACCGGATCAGGTCGAGGGCAAGCTCAGCATGCCCGGGAACATACCCGTTGCCCACCAGCATCGTGACGTCCGCCGCCATCCCCTCGGCCCCCAGGGCGGCGGCGCTAAATGACGTGGCCATCGAGAAGAAGATGACGGTTCCGCCCGCCGCGGTCGCCAGGATCGCGCCGCCCTCGCAGCCAGGCACGTCCACGCAGACTACGGTGACGTCCGCGGGGCCGCCCGCCTGGCGGATGGCATCCGAGACGGCCACCGGATCCCGCGCGTCCGCGACGACGATCTCGTCGACCAGGCCGGAGTCCTCGCCGCCCAGGCCGGCGGAGGCTGCCTCGCGCAGCAGCCCGGCCTCCACCTCATGCGGCACCACTCCGATGATCTTGCTGGCGCCGGCCTGCCGGGCGGCCGCGGCCGACAGCGACCCGCTCTTCCCGGCGGCGCCGAGGATAGCGACCACCGGCCCGGCGCCGCGCCGGCCTGAGCTGGCCCGGTCTGAGCTGGCCCGGTCTGAGCTGGCACTGACGACGCGGTGGGTCAGCGCGGGCGCCCCGCAGACGTCCAGCACGGCGAGGGCAAGCCCGGCGGGCAGGTCGGCCGGAAGCACGGCGGCGATCGACCGGCCGAACAAGATCGCGTGGCCCGCACAGGGAACCTGCTCAGACCGGCCGTCCCAGCGGGCCAGCCCGTCAGTGATCACCAGCGGGGTGAGGCTGAGCGACACCAGAGTGGCGATCCGGTCCCCGGCGGCCAGCCCCAGCGGCGACTGCGGCCCGACCTCCTCGACGACGCCGGTCAGCATGCCGCCCGAGCCGGTCACGGGGTTCTGCATCTTGCCGCGGCTGGCCACGATCTCCAGCACCGCCGCCCTGAGCGCCGCCGGGTCTCCCCCGCTCGCCTCGCTGAGCTGGCGGAAGGACGCGGCGTCGAGGTTGAGCCGCTCGACCGCGACCCGCACCTCGTCAGGCCAGATGGCCGCGCGCGCGTCCAGCCGCCGGGCCGCCTGCGGCAGCACCCCCGCGGGCTCCAGCACCCGGTGCAGACCCAGGGGCGAGCCTGGCGGCACGCCGTCCGGCAGGCCGGCTGCGGCACCGGGCCGTCGGCCCGCGGGCGCACCGCCGGGGCCGAGCTGGGTTCGGGTCACGTGATCCGTCCTTCCTGCCACCGGATTCGGTAGAATCTCCTGCGCAGCACTATACCGACAGTAGGTTCTTGCGTAGTGTGCCGGAACTACAAGCTTTTGTCCGGAAGGTAGGCGCGGCCAATGATCGACCAGCCATACATCTACCGGCATCGGGAACTGGTGGAGCCGGACTGGCGGCGGCTGCCGGGCTGGGCCTCGGTGACGCCGCGGGAGTGGGCGTCGGCTCAGTGGCAGCGCGCGCACTGCGTCAAGAACATCCGCCAGCTCCGTCAGGTGCTCGGCGCCGGCCTGTCCGAGCGGTTCTATGCCGACCTGGAGCGGGACCAGGCGCAGCGGGCGACGATGTCGATGCTAGTGCCGCCGCAGATGATCAACACGATGGCGCCGCTGCTGGCGGCGGACGCGCCGGAGTTCACCGATGCGTTCTACGCCGACCCGGTCCGGCGGTACATGATCCCGGTGTTCAGCGACCGCCGGGCCGACTGGCCCTCGCATCCGGAGGCGTCCAGGGATTCCCTGCACGAGGCGGAGATGTGGGCGGTGGAGGGCCTGACGCACCGCTACCCGACCAAGGTGCTGGCCGAGGTCCTGCCGACCTGCCCGCAGTACTGCGGGCACTGCACGCGGATGGACCTGGTCGGAAACCCGACGCCGCTGATCGATAAGCACAAGTTCGGCCTGCCGCGCGAGGACCGCCTCGGCGCCATGATCACTTACCTGCGCCAGACCCCCGGCGTGCGCGACGTCGTCGTCTCCGGGGGGGACGTCGCCAACCTGCCCTGGCCGCGCCTGGAGGCGTTCGTCTCCGACCTGATCGACGTGCCGAGCGTCCGGGACATCAGGCTGGCCACCAAGGCGCTCATGGGCCTGCCGCAGTACTGGCTGACCGACGAGGTCCGCGCGGGGATGGAGCGACTGGCGGCCAGGGCCGCCCGCCAGGACGTCAGCATCGCGATCCACACCCACGTCAACTCGGCGCAGTCGGTGACGCCGCTGGTGGCCAGCGCCGCCCGGGCGATGCTGGACACGGGCATCAGGGACGTGCGCAACCAGGGCGTCCTGCTGCGCGGCACCAACGACAGCGCGCAGGCGCTGCTGGACCTGTGCTTCGCGCTGCTCGATGACGCCAAGATCATGCCGTACTACTTCTATATGTGCGACATGATCCCCAACAGCGAGCACTGGCGGCTGTCGCTGGGCGAGGCCCAGAAGCTGCAGCACGACATCATGGGTTACCTGCCCGGGTTCGCGACCCCCCGGTTCATCTGCGATGTCCCTTATGTCGGGAAGCGCTGGGTGCATCAGGTGTCGCGGTATGACCGCGAGCTCGGCATCTCGTACTGGACCAAGAACTACCGCACCGGCGTCGAAACGGGCGATGAGCTGGCCCTGGAGCGTCAGTACGAGTACTACGACCCGATCTACCTGCTGCCTGAGCGGGGGCAGGACTGGTGGCGGACCCGGACCCGGACCGGGCAGCCGGCAGCGGCGGCGGCCAGCTGAGCCGCAGGCGCCCGTGGTCGCTAGTCTTCGGAGGTGGTCACACCCGCGCAGGAACCCCAGCCTGGTGCCGCCTCCTATCGTCAGGCACGCTTCCGCACGCCGCCAGGCGCTACGGAGCTGCTGCTCATCCGGCACGGCGAATCGCAGGCCGCGAACCCGGACCATCCGTTTCCGCTGGCAGGCGGGCACGCGGACCCCGCGCTCGACC
Organism: Streptosporangiaceae bacterium; assembly: GCA_035532295.1. Taxonomy (GTDB): domain Bacteria; phylum Actinomycetota; class Actinomycetes; order Streptosporangiales; family Streptosporangiaceae; genus DASUBV01. The sequence goes on along the minus strand of DATKRH010000022.1, from coordinate 4,499 downwards.
CGAATGGGCATGACCAGGCGCAGCGCCTGGCCGCGCGCCTGGACGGGACCCGCATCGACGCGATCTACGTGACCACGCTGCGGCGCACCGCGCAGACCGCGGCGCCGCTGGCTGAGCGGCTCGGCCTGGCCCCGCGGGTGGAGCCGGGCCTGCGCGAGGTGTTCCTCGGCGACTGGGAAGCGGGGCTATTCCGCAAGATGGTCGCCGAGCGGCACCCCGTGGCCGAGCGCATGTGGGCGGAGGAACGCTGGGATGTCATCCCCGGCGCCGAGCCGGCCGGCGAGTTCGCGGCCAGGGTCGGCGGCGCGGTGCGCCGGCTGGCGGCCGCCCATCCGGACCAGGTGCTCGCCGTGATCGTGCATGGCGGTGTCATCGGCCAGGCGCTGGCGCTGGCGGCCGGCTCCCGGCCGTTCGCCTTCCTTGGCGCGGACAACGCGTCCATCTCCCGCCTGGTGGTGGCCGGCGAGCGCTGGGTCGTCCGCGGCTTCAACGACACCGCGCACCTGGACGGCCCCGGCTAGGGTCTGGGCCGGTCTAGGCCCGCGCCGAGTATCGCTCAGGGCGCCCGATGCGGACGTCGACGCCGGGCGAGTAATGCACCAGCGGCTCGCCCCGCGGTGCCGGGAGCCCCGCCGCGGCGACCAGCTGGTCGTCGACGGCCAGCGCTCGCGCGCGATGCAGGGGCCAGGGCTGGTGGCAGGCCCGCGCGTACCGCTGCCGGGCGCCCGCCACGCTGAACAGCACCCACCGGGCGGTCAGGAAGTGGTCCCGCTCGGCTAGCTCGTCGGCCCGGTAGGGGTCACCGATGGCGATCTGGATCCGGCTGGCGGTACCGCCAGGGCCCGGCCACCGGCGGCGGCACCCGTAGGCGACCTGGCCGGGACGCTCGGCGAGCCGCATGGCGGACCAGTAGTAGGGCAGGCGATAGGCCGAGCGCGCGACGGCCACGGCACCCAGCCGCGCGGCGTCCAGCGAGAAGAACCAGATCCCGGCCTGCCCGTCAGGGCCGCGCACGTAGGTCCGGACGTTGGTCTCGCAGAAGTTCGAGGCCCACGGCGCCTGGTGCCCGGCGGCCGTGCCGACGCGCATGAAGAAGGGCACCAGCCCCACCCAGGCCGCGCCGCCGAAGGTGTCGACCTGGAGCCCCTCGGGCAGCAGGCGCTGCACCACCGCCGGGTCGAAGGACCAGTGCAGGAAGGTCAGCCGCTCCCAGCGCTGGCGCATCACCGGCCGGTCCACGGTGAACGGGCACGAGGCGGCGGGCGCGGCGGCACTTGGTCCTGCCCTGCGGTCGTCGGCTTCCACAAGCCCATCATGGGCCACGACGGGGGTGTTCCTGATGACTGTGCCCGATCTATGGTGGCTGTCATGGCCCGCGCACCGCGCTGTCGCGCTGTAGGGGCCGGGAACGAGGAGGGTCAATGAAGACGAGAGCGGCAATTCTGCGCGGCACGGGCCAGGATTTCGAGGTCACCGAGATCGACCTGGACCCGCCGAAGACCGGCGAGGTGCTGATCCGCTTCGTGGCGGCGGGCCTGTGCCACTCCGACGAGCACCTGCGGCAGGGCGACATCGTGCCGCGCTTCCCGATCGTCGGCGGGCATGAGGGCGCGGGCATCATCGAGGAGGTCGGCCCGGGCGTGACCCGGCTCAAGGCCGGTGATCATGTCATCTGCTCGTTCCTGCCGGTCTGCGGCCACTGCCGGTGGTGCTCGACCGGCAGGTCCAACCTCTGTGACATGGGCGCCACCATCCTGGACGGCGTGCTGCCCGACGGCACCTACCGGTTCCACTCCGGCGGCGAGGACCTCGGCGGCATGTGCATGCTCGGGACGTTCGCCGAGCGCGCCGTTATCTCCGAGAATTCGGCCATCAAGGTGGACGATGACCTGCCGCTCGACAAGGTGGTCCTGATCGGCTGCGGGGTCCCGACCGGCTTCGGCTCGGCGGTGCACGCCGCCGCCACCGAGCCGGGCGACACCATCGCGATCTACGGCATCGGGGGCATCGGCATCAACTCCGTGCAGGGCGCGGCGCTGGCCGGGGCCCGTAACGTGGTGGCGATCGACCCGCTGGCGAACAAGCGCGAGGCGGCCGAGCAGCTCGGGGCCACGCACAGCTGCGCGACCGCCGAGGAGGCTCAGGAGCTGATCACCCAGCTGACCCGCGGTGTCGGCGCCGACAAGGCGATCGTAACGGTGGGGGTGGTGACCTCCGAGGTCGTCACGAACGCGTTCAACGCCATCCGCAAGGGCGGCACGGTCGTGGTGACCGGGCTGTCGGACCCCACCAAGAACACGATCGAGCTGCCCGGCTCGATCCTGACCCTGTTCGAGAAGCGGATCCAGGGCAGCCTGTTCGGCTCCGGTGACCCGTTCCACGACATCCCCGCGATGGTGGAGCTGTACCGGTCCGGTGACCTCAAGCTGGATGAGCTGATCACCACGACGTACACCCTGGACGAGGTCAACCAGGGGTACCAGGACCTGCTCGACGGCAAGAACATCCGCGGTGTCATCCTGCACGCCAGTTCGTGATCGCGGGGCTCGTGATCCGCGGGAGGTGATGCCGTGACGCCCGCGCCCGGCCGCCCGCCGCCCGTCGTCGGGCTACGGCGCGAGCGCCAGGTCCTCACCGTCGCACTGGAAACCGGCCGGCATGTCGTGATCGAGGGGCCGCCGGGCACGGGCAAGTCCACGCTGCTGCGGGACATCGCGCGCCAGGCCGGGCGGGACGTCGTGTTCGTCGAGGGCAACGCCGAGCTGACGCCGGCCCGGCTCGTCGGCCAGTACGACCCGGCGCAGGTGCTGGCGGAGGGCTACGTGACCGCCAGCTTCACCGACGGGCCGCTGCTCCAGGCGATGCGCGGCGGCGCGCTGCTGTACCTGGAGGAGTTCAACCGCATCCCGGAAGAGACGCTGAACGTCCTGATCACCGTGCTGACCGAGGGCGAGATCGCCGTCCCCCGGCTCGGGCTGGTGCGGGCCGACGCCGACTTCCGGCTGATCGCCGCGATGAACCCGTTCGATGCTATCGGTACCGCGCGGGTCAGCCAGGCCATCGCGGATCGCATCTGCCGGGTGGTGCTCGGCTATCAGGACGCGCCGGCCGAGCAGGCGATCACCACGTCGGTGACCGGCGAGACCGGCCGCGTCACCGAGTTCGCGGTGGCCCTGACCCGGGCCACCCGCACCCATCGCGATGTGCGCATGGGCGCCTCGGTGCGCGGCGCGATCGACCTGGTCCTGCTGCTCACCGGGCTGGCGCGGCTGCGCGGCGAGCAGCGGATGACGCGCGACACCGCCCGGGACGCCGCCTGGGCCGCGCTGTCGGGGCGCATCCGCGTCGCGGACGGCTGCGACCGCAGCCCGGAGTCGGTCCTCGATGAGCTGCTCGGCGAGCTCTGGCCCGCCGACGGGGTGGGTGATCCGGCCCAGCTAGCCGAGCCGCCTGACCCGCCTGGCGCTGACGAGACAGGCGGCACTGACGGGACGGGCGGCACTGACGGGACGGGCGGGGAGGCTGGCGGCGACGACGGCTCGCGGGGCGGCCGGGGAAAAGCTGACGGCCCGCCGCGCGGGTCGTCCCAGTCCAGCCTCCGCCGCGACCGTGCCCGCGGCACCGGACGGCGGACGGCCAGCCGCGCCGAGCTCGCATCCCGGCATGCCATGTTCAGCGAGGTATCCCCGGAGGTGGGCCGCCTGGATGCGGACGCGCTGGCCCGGCTGCTGGGCAGCGACCCGGATGCCGCGGCCATGCTGCTGGCCGACCTGGCCCTGGCCACCGACGGGGAGCTGCGCGCCGCCGCGCGGCGGCTGGCGGCGCGGATGTTCGTCCGGCTCGGCGCCGTCGGCTGGCGCCCGGCCCGCGGCACCCGCCGGCTCGAGCCCGGCACCCGCGCGGACGGCGACCTCGACCTGGACCGCACGCTGGACCGGCTGCCGGGCACCTGGCCGCCGCCGCCCGACGCGCTGGTGACCCGGTCCTGGCGCGCGCGCCGGCAGGCGCTGTGCCTGCTCATCGACACCAGCGGCTCCATGACGGGACTCGCCGTCGCCATCGCGGCCGTGGCCGCCGCCAGCGTGGTGCTCGCTGCGGACGGAAGACTGAATCCCGCCGTCATCGCGTTCGGCAGCGGCACCACGGTCCTGCAGGACCTGGCTGCCCGCCGGGACCCCGCAGACCTCGTCGGCGAGCTGGTCGGGCTGCGCGGGCACGGAATGACCGACCTGGCCGGCGCGCTCCGGGCCGCGGCGGCCCAGCTGGCCGGGGCAGCCGCCGATGAGCGGGTCATCGTGCTGCTGTCGGACTGCCTGCGCACCACCGGCGGCGATCCGGCCGCGGCGCTGACCGGGATCGACCGGCTGCATGTGCTGTGCCCGCTGCCGACGCCGGGGTCGGAACGGGCCGCCGCGGCGCTGGCCCGGCGCGGCGGCGGGATCAGCGCGCCGGTCCGCAGCCTGTCGCAGGTCGCGCCCGCGCTCACCCGCGCCCTGGCG